>DAIPKP010000023.1:0-20633 GCA_036769705.1 Synergistaceae bacterium | reverse complement strand
AGAACATTTCGAGCTCCTCGGGATTGCTGCAACAATCCCGAGGAGCTTTTTTCGATGATCCCTCCGAAGCTGTACGGGAGGGCCGTTTTGTGGGGCTTCCTCTGGATGACAACAACCAGGCGGAACTCACGGAGAGCCGGCTTCAAAGCTGGGCGGAACAGCTGCGGAAAGAACTCTCTCTGTAGTCTTTTCCGCAAAAAGAGGGATTTTTTTGGGGGCCTTCAGGCCCCTTTTTTTTATTGTTCTATTTTCGTTTTTTTGCAAAAATTTCTTTTTCTGAAAAGTGGCATTGTGGACTTTCGGAGGCTTTCGGGATGTTTTTGTTTCCCCCGGTTTATGATACGATTTATCTTGGGGTATGGCTGTATATCTGTTTCAAAGAGACGTAAAGAGATGCTTTTGGTCTCACTCTTCGTGTCCCCTCTTTGCTTTGTATTCACGGCATTTTTTACCGCCAGAGAGCGGCGGAATACCTTTCCGGGAATTGCGAAAACTGCATAACCTACACCTAAGAATTTTGAGCCGTCATGTTGTTGATCGTCCCGAAATCTTTCGGAATACTTGTACGGAATTTCTATGCGGAATCGGGGTTTTTCGGCTGTGCTTCCCGAAAGGCGTTGCAAAGATGCCGCGTATCGGGGGAGTATGCGAGAGGAGGAGAATCGATGCGGTTTTTACAAATATTTCACAATATCAAAATGCGGAGCAAGCTTATTTTTCTCTTTGTCTTGACAGGACTTATTCCTTTGTTGGTTCTTTCCTATATTTCTCTTTCCAAATCCACCGATGCGGTGGTAAACGAAGTGTTTTCAAAAAATTCCCTTTTTCTGGAGGTTAAAAGAGGCGCCATTTCGGAGATGAGGCACAATGCCGAAATGGATTGGAGCATGCTTTCCATGACGGACATGGTCCATGCCAGCCTTGCGCTTGCGGATGAAAAGGGAGCGGATTCTCCCGAATGGAAAAGCCGCAAGAAAGAGGTGCGGCGGTATTTTGAAGAGCAGGTGGGGCCCCTTTTTCCCTACCAGGATTACTTTTTGACGGATACGAAAGGAAAGGTCCTTTTTTGCCTGAATACTCCCTCTCTCGAAGGCGTGGATCTTTCCGGAAGGGATTATCTTCAGGAGGCTCTCAAGGGGAACGTGAACTGGTCGGATTTCTTTTATTCCGAACATGTCGAAAAGAGCATCGTGGTGCTTGCGGGCCCCATTTTCAAGGAGGGAACCCGGGATGACCTGGTGGGGGTCTTCTTCCTTTTTCTCGGGCAGGATCAGTTCCAGGAAGTGGTGCATGCCTACGCCGGGGATCTGGGTAAAACGGGAAATGCCTACCTGGTGGACGAGAAGGGGCTTCTCATGATCGATACCCTCATCGGAAAATACGCCCGGGGGGCCGCCATGAAGGAAAGTATTGCCGGAGAGGCTCTGGACATGCTGATTCCCGAGATGCGCAAGGGAAACACGGATTTCCGGCACGTGGGTTTGTGGAAAGATTACGACGGTCATGCCGTTCTCGGAAGCCTGGGTGTTCTTCGGGTGGGCAAGAGTCCCCTCGGTTTGGTGGTGGAGGTGGACGAAAAGGAGGCCCTGGGAGGAGTCCGGTCTCTTCGGATGATCCTGGGCATTATTACCGGGGTGATCGTTCTTGTGGGAGTGCTTCTTACCTTCCTCCTGGCTTCTCTCATCGTGAAGCCTCTCAAAACCATCACGGTTATCGCGGGGCGTGCCCGGGATGGGGATTTTACCATCACCCGGGATGAGTTCCGGTATGAAGGAAGGGACGAGCTCGGTTCCGTGGCGGATGCCCTGGCGGAAATGATCCGGGGGCAGCGGGATACCGTGCGGGAACTCAAACAAAAGGCTCTCCATCTTTCGGCGATTTCCGAAGAGACCGCCGCTTCCACCGAGGAGGTTACCAGCACCGCCGGAGAGGTGGCGGAGAGCAACTCCGAGCTTGCGGAGGAAACCCGGGCGGGACGCGATAATGCGGTGGAATCCGCCAAGGTCATGCTTGAGATGAGCAGCCTCATTCAGATTGCTCAAACCCTGGCCAGCAATGCGGATGCCAACTCCAAGGAGATGGCGGATTCCGCCAAGGAAGGGTTGGAGACGGTGATGAAGACCGTGGAGCACATGGATAGCATCAAGCTCTCGGTGGAGGAAACCGAAACCCTCCTGGAACAGCTCGACACCTTCTCCCAGCGCATCGGGGTGGTGGGAGACACCATCACCAGTATCGCGGACCAGACGAATTTGTTGGCCCTGAACGCCGCCATCGAAGCCGCCCGGGCGGGAGATGCGGGCAAGGGATTTGCGGTGGTGGCGGAAGAGGTACGCAAGCTGGCGGAACAATCCCAGCAGGGAGCCCGGGAAGTGGCGGATCTGGTCTCCAAGATTCTCGCGGGAACAGGCTCCGCCGTAGCTTCCATGCAGAAGAGCCGCAAGAGTGTGGAGGAGGGGGTCTCCATCGCCCACGTGGCGGGGAATGCCCTGGAGGGAATCCAGAAGGCCATCTCCAGCTCCATTGCGGATATCCGGAAAATCATTGCCACCACCGATGAGGAAGTGGCGAAATCCGAAAAAGTCATCGCTCTTATCGATACCTCTTCCAGCGTTATGGAAAATACGGACGATCATGTGCAAAATCTTGCGGCGGCCATGGAAGAAGTGGCGGCGGCCATGGAAAACGTGGCTACCGGGGCTTCGGAAGTAAGCGGTACCTCCGAGGATCTGCGGAATATGACCGAGCGTTTCAAGGTGGGGGACGAAGAGGAGCCCCGGGAAAGCACCCTTTCCCTCAAGGAATAAGATTCTTTTCAGGAAAAAACTTGCCTTCTCAAAAGCGCCGAGGCTTTCCGAGCAATTTTTCGGAAGGCCTCGGCGTTTTTGGAGCAGGGTGCATTTTCGGGGTTGCCATATGGTTGCCGGAAAAAAGGGAGAGAATGGTTTCTTGAGAAGTGCAGAGCTTTAACGCTTCATTCTACCATGGAAAGGGAGATGAATGACACGGAGATTGTGCGGAAAAATCCTTTGAAAGCAGGGAGTTTGCATGTCAAAAAAGGGCTGGTCTTTTCTACAATGATATGCGAGGAATCTGGCTTTTGAGCGGGTTTTTCTATCTTTGCAGGAGGTGAAGCGGAATGCGGTTGCTGATGTCCCAGAAAAGAAGCAGATATGCGGTTCTGATTGTGGCGGTTTGTGCGGTGCTATGCTTTTCCGCCTCTCTGGGTTGGGCTCTTCCCGGAGATAGCGGAAGAGCGGGGGAGGCATACGGCAGAAACCACGCCCAGGCGGTGAGCCGGAGCGTGCAGGAGATGCTGCGGGCCGGAGAGGCCCGGGGCGTGGATTATCAGGAGGTTCTGGAGGGCGCGAAGAGCCGGGAGGCTCTCTATCGGGAGGTACTTCCCGAAAAGGTGGCGTGGATGAAGGGCGTTGCCCGGGGAGCCGGGATCTCCTACGAGGATCTTCTCATTCTCAATACCGCCCATCGTCAGATGACGGGCTTCGTGGGAGAATGCACCACTTTTATCGCCCAGGGCAGCGCTCTCGAGGCGGGGCACGGAGCTCTCATCGCCAAGAACCGGGATCTCGGAGCCCATACCATCAGTGAGGTGGCGCTGGAAGAGGCCCGTGAATACGAAGATACCGCCCTCTATCGGGGAGCCTACATCGACATTCCTCAGGCGGCGAAAACCTACCGTTTCGTTGGTTCCCGCTCTGCGGGCCGTTGGGGTTACGGCATGGGGATCAACGAAAAACAGGTGGCGGTGTCGGATAACGACGCTCCCACCCGGGATGCCCTTTCCTTCACCGAGGGGCTTCACGACAACGACTATGTGCGACTTGTCCTCGAACGAGCGGGTACCGCCCGGGAGGGTGTGGAAATTCTCACGAAACTCACCGAAAAATACGGCCAGGCCTGGAATTCCATCATGTTCGAAATAGCGGATCCCCAAGAGCTCTGGGTGGTGGAGATCGCGGGATACCGCTGGGTGGCCAAAAAATACGAAAACACCGTTACCGCCCGATCGAATCAGTTCCAGATTACCGACGATTACGATTTTGCGGCGGAGGATCTCATCTCCTTCGCGGTCTCCAAGGGCTGGATTCCCGCAGGCACGAAAAGAATCAATTTCCGGGCGGTCTACGGAGGCACCAGCCTCTATCCGGAGGATAACGAGAATCTGGAAAATCGTCCCGCCACGGAAATTCTCTACAACACCGAAGTCCGCTATCAGCGGGCCATGGAGCTTCTGAAGGGTATCGAGGGCGCCGTCTCTCCCAAGGCCGTGCTTCCCCTGGTACGGGATCACTACGACGTCTACACCCTTCCCAGTGGCGAGGTGCTGGAGTTGGAGCAGGTACCTTTCTACAGCAGCAAATGTGCGGATATGCAGGAGTGGATTATTCAGTTTCCCGAGAAGGACACGGTGGAAAAAAGCATTTTCCCCCGCCCCATCTGCCATCACGGCTTCGGGGGGATCACCGCTTCCTCTGCTATTCTCGTGACCCGTCCCGATCTGCCCAATGAGCTCGGGGCCATGCTTCACTGTATCATGCAGCCCTGCAACAGCCTCTTCGTCCCCTTTTACGTGGGGGCTTCCTCGGTGGATCCCCGCTTCACCTCTCCCGAGGCGGGGAGCCTTTTCATGACCATTTCCAAGGTGGCCTTCGGAGCCTACCGGATGTATCACGAGGTCATCCGGAGCGTCTTCGATCCTTACGAAGAGGCGCTCTTCGGAGATATGGCCTCCCTGGAAAAGGATTATGCCGGACTCGTGGCGGAGAAGAAAATGGAAGAGGCCCAGAAGCTTCTGGATGCCTTCGGAGCGGAAAAGACCGAACAGGCTTACATGCTGGCGAAGAAAGCCATAACCGCCATGTTCAAGACTGCGGCGGAATCCTCCGCCTGGAGCAGGGATTAGTTCGAGGGCATTTCCTGAGAGCTATCTCGAAGAGAGTACGCTGCAAGGGCGAGGGGATTTCCCCCCGCCCTTTTTTAGCGATTTATTCCGAAGGATACCACTCCGAAAAGTTGCCTTTTTCGTCTATTTCCAGGGGAGCCGGTTCCTGCAGGATCTCCACATCCGGGTGTTCCGCTACCGCACTTCGGAGAGAACCGGAAAACTGGAGGTATTCCAGGGATCGGCTGTCCCGAAGCCGGATGATCCGGGCCTCCGGGGAGGTGAGCGAGAGCGCTCCCTGAAGCACCTGCCGGTGGTTGAGCAGAATCATGGGCAGTTTTTCCGTTACCCGAGCGGTAAGAGCGTTGGCGTAGGTGGCGGCGAGATCCGCCTTTTGCAGAAGTTCTTCGGTGGCGAAATCTGCCATGCCCATTCCCGAAGCGTTGCCTTCCGAAGCTTCCGAAAGATCCAGCACCCCTATGTAATCCGCCTGGAAGGAACTTCCCTCCTTGGGAGAGCCGTCGCATTTCCGGCCGATCACGTTGGGGTCCATTCCCGCGCCGGAGATGTCCTTTCCCATGCGGTCGATAAGCAGTATCTCCGCCTTGGGGAGCAGTATTTTCCCCATAAGAGACCGGGCTTTTTTCAGAAGCTTCGGCTCTTCTTCGGGAATTTCCCCGGGGCGAAGCCCTACTACCGAAGCGGTTTCCTCGTAGGCGTTTTCGAGAATTCCCAATCCTCCCAGAAGAGGGCATCGCTGCATAAGAATTTCCCGGAAGGTAAGAAGTTCTTTCCCCATGTTGTCGAGCCCCACGCTGTGACAGGAGAGGGCTCCCTTGAGTTTTCCCAGGCCGATGACCATCATCTTGGTAAGCCCGCTTTCGCAGGGGCCGGAAATATCCGTATGAGGCTTGATGCGGTTCAGCAGCAGCACCCCGTCGGCCTTCCAGGCATGGGCATCCCAGTAGACTCCGAGCCCTCCGGGAGTAACGCCTGCCTTTACGGTATCCATGGAGGAGAGAAGAGGAGCTCCTACGCTCTCTTCGGTAATCCCAAGGTGTTTCAGTACCTCCAGCTGTCCTTCCGCCGTGCCTCCTCCGTGGCTTCCCATGCCGGGCACCAGAAAGGGAACCGCTCCGGCGGAACGAAGCCAGGAGACTACGGTGCGGTGGATAAGGGGAATGTCGGAAATTCCCCGGCTCCCTGCGGTAACGGCGATACGTGCTCCCGGGGCGAAGCTCCCGGGAGGGAGAATCCGCTCCAGGGCTTCCGTAATTGCCTGGGGGATGTCTTCCGTTCGGGGGCGAGGAAAGCTCTGCCGGGCGAGCCCCAGGGGAGGAAGTTCTCCATGCTGCAAGTAATGCGATAAATCTGCCATGAAATCTCCTTTTTCAGGTCGGCGAAAAAAAGAGGGCCCTCTTTTCGGGAGCCCCCTCTCGTTTCGCTCGTCTATGCGGGAAAGGCTTCCCGGGGGATCTCCAGGGAAAAACGTTTTCCGTAGGCTTCGAGCTCTTTCCAGGTGGTTTCATCCAGAGGCACTCCCGAAGCCAGAGCCTTTTGCCGGTGTTCCCGCTCCTTTTCTCCGTGAATGTAGATGCGTTCCTGTTCTTCCGCGGGAGAGGATCGGCGGATTTCCTCAAGAATGCTTTCCACTGTTGCCGCTATCTCTGCGGGATCTCCGAAAAGCCGTAGATCCAGAGCGGCGAAGAAGTGGGCAATGGCGCCTCCCGTCTCGGGAGTAAAGGTATGACGACTCCAGGTGCCTCCGGAGAGGGCGGCACAGAAGAGCTCCACCAGGAGCCCAAGGCCGTACCCCTTATGCCCTCCCAGGAGTTCTCCCCGGCCTCCCAGCATGAGCTGGCCTCCGAAGGGAAGGGCGCTCTTGAAAAGGGTGCTCATCCCCTCGGCGTCCCGGGTGTCCTTGCCTTTTTCGTCTACCGCCCACCCGAAAGGCATGGAGAGGCCTCGGCGGGCACAGACCTCGATCTTTCCGTGAGGTACCGTGGTGGTGGCCATATCCAGGAGAAAATGCTTTCCCTTCGCAGCGGGAAGTGCTACCGCTATAGGATTGGTTCCGAGAAGACGTTCCTTACCGTGAGTGACGATGGCGAATTTCTCGGTATTCGTCATGGCTATGCCTATGCACCCCTCGGGAACCGCCATCTCCGCCCAGAGTCCCGCCATGCCGTAGTGGTTGGAGTTTCGCACCGCGCAGAATCCGGTGCCTCCCTCCTTGGCCCGGGCGATGCAGGTTTTCATGGCGTGGTTCGCGATGTGCATGCCGATGCCGTTATGCCCGTCCAGCACCAAAGATGTAGGAGTTTCGTGTACTTTCGTAAGAGGTGCCTCGGGCTGAAAAAGCCCCTCCTGAACGTAGCGTTCGTAATCTCCCAGGCGTTGCAGCCCGTGGGAGGGAACGCCCCGGGAATCCGCCTCCACCAGGGCCCAGGCGGTGATTGCCGCCTTTTCCTTGGGGTATCCCACCCGTTCCAGAATTTCCCCGGCGAAATCCAGCAGCTCCGCATATCCCGAATAGTGCATGGAGAAAAGATCCTAACCGCAGAAATAGAGGGCGAAGGGGGCAAGGAGAAAGACCGAGAGCACCGCCCGGATAACGTAGATAACCGTGAGTTTCCCCGCTCCCAGGGGAATGGTGGAGTTGAGGATCAGCACTCCCACCTCGGTCATATAGATGAGTCCCGTGGCGGAGATTCCCGCGCACATGAATTTGGCGGCTTCCGCCACCCGATCCGCTCCGATAACCGCCGCCAGGAACTGGTCCGCATAGCTCAGCACGAAGGCGGGGGCCACATCTACGGCTTCGGGAATATGTACCAGCGACAGCATCCAGGCGAAGGGAGTGGCGATCCACTGGAAGATGGGGGTGCTGTTGGCGATGATGAGCACCAGGGTACCCCAGGAAATGACCAGGGGCATGGTGCTTACGATAAGGGAAACGAAGGTGCGCACGCAGGTGACGATTACCGTATGGGCTCCCTGATCCTTGGCCTTTTCCACTGCCGAATGCAGGGCCCATTCTCCAAGCGTGAAGCCTTCGGGAAGATCTTCGCTGATCTGCTGCTTTTTCTTGCCGGAATAGTCGTCCTTCATGCCCCGGAGAGGCCAGATGCGGGGCATCAGAAGGGCGAGGATGAACGTCACGATATAGATGGAGATAAGAAGCTGGAAGTACATGTGAGGAAGCCCCACGAAATCCGCCATGAGATAGATATAGGCGATGCTGATTACCGAGAAGCAGGTGGCGATCACCGAGGCTTCCCGGTCGCTGTAATAGCCGTCCCGGTGCATCTTGGTGGTAATCACCACTCCCACGGAGCTGCTTCCCACCCAGGAGGCCACGCAGTCCACCGCCGCCCGGCCGGGAAGGGTGAACAGAGGGCGGAGTATGGGGCGGGCCATGGTGCCGATATATTCCATGAGGCCGAAATCCGTAAGAAAGGGAACGATGAAGGCCAGCACCGAAAAAACCACCAGAAGGGCCGGAGCCAGCAAAAAGCCGGGAGTTCCGCCGTTATCCATGTGCCAGATAATTTCGGGGCCTATCTTGAAGTAGATGAGAGGGTAGAAGAACGCTCCCAGGAGACGGGAAAAAACCCAGAAGGGGGTTACGATGAAAAGTTCCGAAAGAAACTCGTTCTCCCGGACGAATTTCGGTTTTGCCAGCACTGCGTAGAGGGTAAAGAGAGCTCCTGCGCAGACGAGAATCATGGCCGCCAGGGGAAGCTGGGCTTTAAGAGTTCCCTTGCCGAAATCGATGGCCATACCCAGAAGAGTGTTCATGGTGGTTCCCTGGGGGATAGGCATGAGGAAGGCGATAGCTCCGATAAGGGAAGGAATGAGGAATTTCAGGACTTCCCCCGTACCGAGAGGGCGCTTGGAGGGCTTTTGCTGGGATATGTCGTTCATGATCGATAAAACTCCTTTCAAAAATAAAAAATTAAATTACGGTATTTCTATATTTCTTCATGGCCCGGGCCAGTCGGGCACATCCTTCCTCGGCCTTTTCCGGGGAGACCTTGGCGAAGGAGAGCCGCAGGGTATCCCGATAGTTCTCCGGGGAGGTGAAAAAAATCTCTCCCGGAATGATGCCGATCTTTTCTTCGGTTACCGCAAACTTGGCGAACTCCATGGAGTTCTGCAGCCAGGGAGCTCTCCCCCAGAGGAAAAACCCTCCTTTGGGAAGATCGTAGATAAAATCCTCCGGAGCGATATGTTTCTGCAGAGCCTTTACCATGCCGTTCCGCTTTTCTCCGTAGGTTCTGCGAAGCGTGGTCAGGTGATCCTGAAAATCGTAATCCGAGAGAAAACGGAAAATTCCCTCGTGAAGAATGGTGGGGAGGTTGAGATCGTTGGTTACCCGGAGCTGGTGGAACTTCTCGTAGAGCTCCGGAGAGGCGATCATCCAGCCGCATCGGATACCCGGAGCGATGAGCTTGGAAAAACTTCCCAGGTAAATCACCCGGCCGTCGTTTTCCGGAAGGGCCAGATAGCTTCCCGGAGGAGGGGCGTCGTAGTAGAGATGGCGGTAGGGATCGTCTTCGAGAATCAGAAAATCGTATTTTTTGGCGAGATCCAGAATTTCTTTGCGCCGTTCCGGAGAGGTCACCGTCCCCGAAGGGTTCTGGTAGTTGGGAATGGTATAAAGAAGCTTGATGTGATGTCCCCGGGCCAGGATCTCCAGCTTTTTCGGCAGAGGGCCCTGGCTATCCATATCCAGCCCGAAAAAAACCGCTCCCTCCTTGGAGAAGGTGAGAAGGGCCTCCGCATAGGAGGGAGCCTCTACCGCCACGGCGTCTCCCGGATCGACAAGCCCCTCCACGGTAATATTGATCCCCTCGTGGGATCCCGTGGTGAGCATGAGCTGCCTCCAATCCAGGCACGAGGGAATAAGCCCGTCTTTTCGCATCCAGGAGGCGATCCAGCGGCGCAGCTCTTCGTGTCCGTCGGAGTCGTGATAGTAGGTGAGCATCTCCGGCCCTCCGTCGAAGGCCGCAGCGAAGGAGCTTCGGAGTTTTTCCAGAGGAAGGAGATCCTCCGAGGGTTCTCCCGCGGTGAAAGAGAGGGCCTGGTTCTGGTGCACCAGCTCGATCATGTCCTGGATATCCGAATCGTAGAGCCTTCGAGCTCGGGCGCTGAGGTGAGAGAGTAATTCTTTCATGGAAACACCACGCTTTCCTGAAAATTGGATCCAATGGATCCAATAATATGGGCGGTATGGTATCATTCTTTGAAAAAGAGTGTCAACCTGTAAAAGGAAGGATACGAAATGGAAAGAAAAAAGATGCCCTTCCTGGGGGGAAGAGGATTTTCCCGAAAGGAAGAAAGAGAGAAAAAGGTGCGGAAAGCTCCGGCGGATCGTGTTTACGAAGAAGTGCTCCGGCAGATTGTGGCGGGAGAGCTTGCGGCGGGGGAACGCCTTCCTGCGGAGCCTCTGGCGGAACGGATGGGATGCAGCCGCATGCCCGTACGGGAAGCTTTACAGCGCCTTGCTGCGGAGGGAATCGTGGTTCTTGTGCCGGGATGCGGAGCCCGGCTGGTTTCTCCCAGCCCCGAGGAGATCCGGGATGTCTATGCCGTGCGGAGCCTTTTGGAAGGCATGGCGGTGCGCCTGGCCTCGGAAAAAATCTCTCCGGTTTTTCTGGCTTCCCTGGAGGAGGTTCTTTTCGCCCAGATCGAGGCGAAAGGGCGCTCCTACGAAGAATACCTCGCCCAGGATCTGGCTTTTCACCGGATCATAGCGGAAAGAGGGGACAACGCCTTTCTGGCGGCTTCCGTGGAAAACGCTCTTGCCGCATCCTCGGTATATCGCAGGCTTTTCGAAAATCACCGAGGATGGGGCGTCTTGCCGAGCCCCGAAGAGGAACATAGAGAAATCCTCGAAGCTTTTCGAGAGAGAGACCGGGATCGGGCAGTTTCCTTGATGGAGCGTCACGTGCTTCGGGGAGTGGAGGACCTGGGGCTTGCAGAGGAAAGCTCCGCATTGTTTCGGGAGATTTGCATTCCTTGAAAACGCACGATAAAAAACCTGGCTTTTGAGTGAAAATACGGATACGGCTTTTCGAAAAGAGGAGCACACTGTGTTTGGCGCGTTCTTTTGCGTGTTCATATTAGAGAAGGAGGATGCGAGATGAAAAAATACGACGCTCTGGTTATCGGTATGGGGCCTGCGGGAATGGCCATCTCCGCCATGGGAGCCGCCATGGGGCTGAAGGTTTTGGGCGTGGAAAAGCACAAGGTGGGAGGAGAGTGCCTTAACTGCGGCTGTATTCCCAGCAAGGCTTTTCTCAAGGCTGCGGAAGCCTTGCAAAGTGCCCGGAATCTCGGTAATTACGGCATCCAGGCGGATTTCCAGCTTCAGGAAGGAGACCCCATGGGGGTGGTGCGCCGCAAGGTGCATGCCATCAACGACAAAAAGCTCATGAAAGCCTTCGAACGGGTGGAGCTTGTGTCGGGAGAGGCTTCCTTCGAAGACCCCCGTACTGTCAGAGTGGGAGAAGAACTTTATACCGCTAAAAAAATCTTCATCGCCACCGGAACGGAACCTTTTATTCCTCCCATTCCCGGGTTGGATTCTGTGCCGGACATCCTTACCAACACGAATATGTTCGAACTCGAAGTTCTGCCGGAATCCCTTACCATCATCGGAGGAGGAGCCATCGGCACGGAAATGGCCCAGGCCTTTTCCCGGCTCGGCACCAAGGTGACGGTAATACACATGGATCCTCATCTCGTTCCCGTGGGGGATGAAGAGGCGGGATCTCTTCTGCAATCCCTCTTCGAGAAGGAGGGCATTACCGTACGCAACGGAGCCCGTATCGATCGGGTGGCTTACGAAAACGGCAAGGTCTCCGTTTTTGCGGGGGAGGAGGTCTTCCCCTCCGAAAGGCTTCTCGTGGCGGCGGGGCGTTCTCCCGTATTGAAGCCCCTGAATTTGGAAAAGGCCGGGGTGAACTATACCAAAAAGGGTATTCCCGTGGACGATTATATGCGAACCAACGTGAAGAATATCTACGCCGCAGGGGATTGCAACGGTCAGGCCCTTCTCTCGCATGCCGCCATGCACCAGGGAATGCTGGCCCTTATGCACGCCTTGAGCCCCTTCAGCCTCGGCATGCTGCGGCGAAGCCGGTACTACGTTCCCTGGGCGGTTTTTACCCAGCCCGAGGTGGCTCAGGTGGGGCTTACGGAAAAACAGGCCCGGGAAAAGGGGATCTCCTTCGAGGTGGTAAAGAAGGAGTTTCGTAGCTACGGCCGCACCGTAGCGGACGGGCATCCCGAGGGATTTATCAAGGTGATTCTCGGAAAGAGGGGGAAAATTCTCGGGGCTACCGTGGTGGGAGAGAGCGCCAGCGAGCTTATTCAGGAATGGACCTTGGCCATGCAGTACAAGAAGAGCATTTTCTCCGTCATGATGACCCAGCATGCCTTCCCCTCGGTCTCCATGATCAACAAGATGGTGGCGGAACAGTGGATGATGGGCAAGATGCAATCTCCCTTTTTGCGCAGGCTTATCCGCTTTTTCGCCCGGTAAAGAAGGCTTTCCCCTGGTAGGAAAAGCCCGCAAAGCATAAAAATATCCGCGGATTATTCGGATTGTCGCAGATTTTTCAGTTTCTCCTCTGCTTTTTCCGTGCAATCCGCGGATTTCTTTCTCAGCTGTTCCCGCAAAGCCTATACATGCGGGAACGGCGGGCTATTCGGATACGGAACGTATGAAAAACCGCAAGAGCTCCGGCAGCTCTCTCAGGGCGTAATCCCGTTCCAGCCGTTCCGTGTATTTGTGGGGGTCCCTTCCCAGGGGGCCCAGATTCAGCACCGGCATATCCAGGGCTTTCATGGCTTCCTCAGGAAGGGAGTACAAGGTTCCCCAGCCGGGGAGATTGTTGCTCAGAATGCGGAAATCCTGGGAATCTTGCTCCCATCCGAGATAGCTCAAATCGCAAAGCCCGCCGAAGAAGGGGTCGATCTCCAAAGTGCGGCGGTACTCCTTTTCCGCATGGTCCACTACCTTTCGGGCTCCTTCGAGAAAACGCCTCTCCCGGGAATTTTTTCTGTGGTTTGTGCGATGGGGCATGAAGGGAGGCAGAAAACCCACCACCATGAGAGGCTCCCGGTTCCCCCGCCAGGGGAGGAGCTTTTCCACCAGCCGGAGGCACCGTTCCCGGAGATCCAGGTGAGAGGGAATTTCCTGCTGCCACCGGCGATAATCCTCTTGAAAATCCCCGGGATAGTGAATGGCTGCCCTCCGGCGGAGTTCTTCGAAGGCGAGCACTTCGGTTTCCCAGGAGGCGGGTTCGCCCTCTCCCGGATAACCTCGTCGAAGAAGCTCTTCCCAGGCATGCCGCATGTGCATCTCCGCTTCCCGGACGGCTTTGGAGGCTCCTTCCAGAAGAAGCCCCATCACGGCTCCCGGATTGTTCTGGAGAGTGAAGACGTTGTAATAGGAAACGCTCCGGTAAGGAAGCGTTACCGAATAGGGGGCATCCTGGACCACCTCCGCTTTGAGAGCTGCGGGAGGAAGGCTTACGGTGCCTTCTTCGGTTTCGGAATAACGGGGATTTCCTTCGAATTCCCGGTTTATGTAGCTCTGAAGCAGCACGGCGCTCATGCCTTTGAAGTAGCTCCCGCAGTGGCTCTCCTTACCCACCGCGTAGAACATGGCGAGGCATTTCCCCATGGAGCCCGTGAAGATCAAGGGATTTTCGGTGCCGCTTCTTCCCGCATCCGAAGGTTCCGTATTTACGGCTCCGATAAAATCCAGTTCCAGCGCTTTCGCCTGTTCCGCGAGAAAGGACACTCCCCGGATCATCCCCGTATTGGAGCCTTCCTCGTCGTAAACCGCCAGCAGAGCGATGTTGACATCGTAAAGTTCGGGATCCTTTGCGAACTCCAGAAGAAGATCCAACTCCAAGGCGATGCCGCACTTCATATCCATCACGCCGCGCCCGAAAATCCAGTTCCGGCTCAGCAGATCCTCCCGAACCTCCGGAGGAAGGTTCCGGGAGTCCAGAGCCTCTTCGAGTTTTTCCGTTTCGTAGGCCAGGGGTTGTAAATCCCCGTAAACGTCCACGTCCACCACGTCGAAATGGCCTATGAAAAGAAGGGTCTTCGAAGTTTTTCGGGATGCCTTCACCAAAGCGAAGAAGGAGCTTTTCCCTTCCGCATCCTCGGGAGTAAGAGCGAAATACTCCGGATGCTGCTGGAAATAGGATTCTCTTGCGCAGGCATCATAAAGATACTTTCCCGGGACACACTCCTCGGAAGATCCCGTAACGCTGGGAATCCGGACGAGGTCTTTTATGAGTTTTTCCAGTTTCTTTTCCCGATCCTTGCTTTTCAATAACAACGCCTCCTCAGCTCGGGAATCTACAAGATCGCAAGTAAGTATACACCCTGGAGATTTCCGGAGCCACCGGAAGAGGAATCCAAAAAAAGGGGGAGAATAAAGTTTTTCGGGAGAAAAATTGTAAAGGAGTGTAAGAAAGCTGGTTTTTTTCTTTTTTTCGAGTATCCTTGAGAAGGGGGAAAAAGGAGATCTTTTCCGGCAGGAACGGAAAGGGCAGGGCCCTTTGAGAATAAACAAATGAAAAAAGCCCGGAATTTCTTCCGGGCGGTATATGCTCTTCTTCAGAAAAGAGAGAAACCCTTTATCATCCGTAATGTGATGTCGCTATCTGTTCGCCACGTCTCTGATCATACGGTAAACAGGATGGGTTTCCTTTTCCAGGCCTGCCAGAATACGCTCCCGCCGAATCAAGGCTTCCACATATTTGCGCATTATAAGAATCTCCTTTCGCTCTCTATATTCGGGGAAAAGTTCTTCCCGAACCCTGAAAGGAGCATAGCGCAGGTTGTTTTGTGTGTCAATATCCGACAATTACTGTCTATTCAAAACAATTCTACATAATTCTAGAGTGTTTTTCTTTTTGCAGCACTCAAGAAAAGCTCCGCCGTATTGCATAAAGCAAGGGGTATACGGTATTCTTTTCTGTTGTATTGTTATCATATCGGGGGTATTTATCTAGGGGGGCTTTATTTCTATGCTGATTTTTCAAAAAATGCGGTGGCTTCTTCTCGGCTTTTTCCTTTTTTGCTTGGCTTGCTCTCCGGAGATGCTTTTTGCGGCGGATTCCCCGGATAAGTCTGTTTCTCTTTCGGGGGATGTCTCGGAGGATGTGGTTATCGCCGCGGTGGCGGAGGATGCGGCGGAGGAGGCGTTTCGCCGGGGAGAGCGGTATTTCGACGGCGTCGGCGTTTCCCAGGATTACGAGGAAGCTGCCCGGTGGTACCTTGCGGCGGCGGAGCTCGGACACGGTATCGCCCAGTATGGTATTGCCACGCTTTACGAGAGGGGGCTGGGAGTGCCCGAGGATTTCGAACAGGCGGTTTTCTGGTATCGAAAAGCCGCAGCTTCAGGAAGCCCCGCATCTCCCAAAGCCCAGGCGGCTTTAGGGGTGGCTCATCAGATGGGTATGGGAGTTTCCCGGGATCTTACGCTGGCGGCTCAATGGTTTGAAAAGGCCGCCTCCCAGGATTTTACCGCCAGGGCTCATCTGGGAGAATGCTACTACAACGGTTGGGGAGTAGAGCGTAATGTTAATAGAGCCTACGAACTTTTGAAAGAGGCTGCAGCATCAGATGACCTGTATGCCCAGGGACTTTTGTTCCGTATCGATCCCCAGAAATTTGAAGAGTACGGTAAGGCTTATCCGGTGTTTCGAAAGCTCAAGGCCAAACGGCGAGCCTTTCTCGCCTATCGGGTGGTTCTCAATACGAAAGATAGCGGATACGGCTCTCTGCGTTTCGCTCTTGCCACCATAAGCGATGGGGGAACCATCGTTTTCAGTACGGGCTTGGCGGGAAAAACCATCGTTCTCGAAAGCCCCGTGGTGATCGAGAAGGACGTTACCATTGCGGGGCCCGGAGGAGGAACCAGTATTTCCGGGAATCGTGCCTGCCGGGTTTTTTCGATTCTTCCCAACGTAGTGGTGACCTTGGAAAATTTGCATGTGGCAGAGGGAAAAGCTACGGAAACAGGAGGAGGCATTCTCAACGAAGGAACCCTTATTCTTAACGATTGCGTGATTTCCGAAAGCGAGGCGGCCCATGGCGGAGGAATCTGGAACAACAATGTTCTTGCCATGACCCACTGTACCATTGCGGATAATCTTGCTTCCGGAGACGAGGGCTCCTGCGGCGGAGGTATCGGCAACCGAAAGGGAGGCACGCTTACCCTTACGAACTGTCTTGTCGAGGGGAATCGGGCGAATATCGGAGGCGGTATCGGAAACGGGGGCATTCTCTCCATGGGAAACAGCGTTTTTCAAAACAATCGGGCTCTGGAGCCCGAAGGATTGGGAGGGGCTATCCGCAATACCCAGGTGCTTTCTCTCAAAAACTGTACCTTTCGGAATAACCGGGCTCTTTCCGGAGCTGCTCTGGAAAATGCCTTTGCCGCCACGGCGATGCTGGAAAATCTTACGGTGAGTGGCAACGAAGCTTTTGAAAATGGAGGAGGCCTTGCGAACAGCGAAGGATTTCTCATTCTCAATGCCTCTACGGTTACCCTTAACAGGGCTCCCCGGGGAGGAGGACTTTTTTCCGGTTCCGGAGGTACTACCCGGGTGAAGAACACCATTCTTGCGGATAACCGCACGGAACCTGAAGAAAGTCCTCTTGCTCTTTTGAGAGATGTCGAAGGGTCTTTCCGGAGCCTGGGATACAACCTTTTCGGAGTGCTCCCTGAAGAGTACGGGGTGCTTCTCTCGGAGACGGATATCGCGGGGACTTTCGAGAAGCCTCTCTCGGCGGGGCTCGCTCCTTTGGATGACGGAAGCTGCTCCGTTTTTGCGGGAGCCTTTTCCCGGGGCAGACCCATTCCCTCGCATATACCTCTTTCGGATAGTCCCGGAGTGGATAGAATTCCCTTTTCGGATACCGGCTGCAACGAGGCTCCCGATACGGATCAATGCGGTGTCCGGCGTCCTCTTCCTCCCGGAGGATGCGGAGACGTGGGAGCCCGGGAACGTATTCCAGGTTTTCATGAAACCCTTTCCGCAGAGCCTCCTCTTTCTCAAAAAACCTCGGAAGATCTGCCTCCTTTAGCGGTCTCCGTGGAGGATGCAGAAGAAATCCCTCTTCCCGAAGATCCCCGAAGGGAGTCTTCGATCTCCGGAGAAGCTTTGCCCGAAGAGAAAGCTCTCTAGAAGATTCCGTCTTTTTACGTTATTTCGAGAGAAACCGGGAAAATCTCCGCAGAATTTGACGGAGTATGAAGAGATGGGTATTATGGAGTCTCTAGAGAAGCGTAATTCGTTAAAGAGGTGTTCCCATAGAGAGGAGGAATATGCTTTGCCCAGGAGAATTCTCATACCCGTGGATTTAAGTAAGCATTCAGAAGGTCTTATCGGCTATGGTCATGGTTTGGCTCACCGTCTTGATGTGGAGGCCTGTTTTCTTCATGTAATATCGCATCCCTTTGCGTGGAGGGGATATGAACCTTGGATCCCTCCCAAGCTCGATGAAGAACTCAAAACCATAGCCCAGAAGAAGATCGCTCACTGGGTGCACAAGGCGGAAGAGAAGCTCGATTTGCCGGAGCATAGGCATCGTATCGTGATCAAAGAAGGAAGTCCCGCAGAGGAGATTATCCGTTTTGCCAAGGAGGAAGAGTGCAACCTCATTGTTATCGCCCGGCAGGGGCATGCGGCTTTCCAGCATTTTCTCGTGGGAAGCGTGGCCTCCAACGTGGCCCGGCACGCTCACTGCTCCGTTCTGATTTACCGTTCGGGGCTCGAAGAGGTGTTGTAGCTCTTCGAAAGGATCTCTCGTTTGTTGCAATTCGTTTCGGCCCCGGAAGGACAAAAAATCTTTTTTGTCGATCCGGGGCCGTGTTGTCGTTTCCGGGAAATCTTCTACCCTTTTCCGAGAGGGAAATTTTGAAGGAGGTGCGTGGACGTGAAAACGGTTCGGATCTTTCTGTTCCTGGGTTTTTTCGTTTTGTGGGCCGGGATGTTTTCCGGCTTTTCCGAGGGGGCTCTTCAAATAAAAATGTGTTACAACGGTCCCCCCGAGGAGAATAACAACGCGGTACATCTCTACGCGGTGCATTTCAAGGAATTCTTGGAAGAAGAGACCCGGGGGGAGATCGAAATCCGGCTTTTTCCGGACAGTCAGCTTGGGAACGAGGAGGAGCGCATGGAGCTTCTCTCCAGGCAGGGAATGAACCAGCCCCTTATCAACGTGGCCTCCTTTGCCGGAGTGGCTCCGGTGTTTCCAGAAATTTACGCTACCGCTATCCCTTTCATGTTCGACAGTTTCGAGGCGGCCCACTTCTTTTTCGATGAAAGCGAATTTTGGAAAAAGGCCCGGGAGGAGTTTCATAAGCGTACCGGGGCCTATCTCCTGGAGGCGGTGGAGGAGGGGGGCTTTCTCGCCTTTACCAACGGCAAGCGTCCTCTTTCCAGGGCGGAGGATTTCCGGGGTCTCAAGTTCCGGGGGATGGACGAGGGGCAGGTGGTGCTCTATCAGTCCTTCGGCGCCAGCGGTACTCCCATTCCCTGGACGGAGCTCTACATGGCCCTCAAAATGGGAGTGGTGGACGGCCAGATGAACCCTGCCATGTATATCAAGATGGGAAGCCTCTATGAGGTACAGAAATACCTTACTCTGGCGAATATCCAGTATTCCGACCAGTTCCTGGTGATAAACGGAGATTTGCTGGATTCCCTTTCGCCGGAGCAGCAAAAAGCTTTGAGAAGCGCTGCGCAAAAGGCCAACGCTCTGAACCGTCAGGTTATGGCGGAGCAGGATGCGGCGGACGTGGCTTTTTTGGTGGAGAAGGGAATGATTTCTCACTCCCCCTCGCCGGAGGAGATGGAAACCTTCCGTACCGCCGCTCAGCCCGCCTACGTGGCTTGGCTGAGGGACCGAGTGGGGGAGGAGTGGCTCGATTTGGCTCTTACCTGTGCCTCCCGGGCTAACGAGAAGGGCGCCAGGTAAATCATATGATTTTTCCCGAAGCGGGAGCCGGCGAAAAGGAGCGTTCCTTTTCGCCGGAACGCTGGGTGAGAATTCTTGAAAAAATAAGTGCCTGGACGGCCTCGGCTTTTCTCGTGGTCAATCTCGGGGATATCCTTGCGGGAGTCTTCTGCCGGTACGTACTGCGAAGCTCCCTGATCTGGACGGAGGAGGCCGCCCGTTTTTCCCTGGTCTGGATGGTGATGGCGGGAGCTCTGGGAGCCATGGTGCGGGGAGAGCACATGGTTATCGATTTCGTGGTGCCCCGTTTCCCCAGAGGAGTGCGGCGTCTGGTTATTTGGGGGCGCTTTCTTCTCGGAATCCTTATCCTGGGGCTCATGACGGTACTGGGAAGCATCAACGCTCTGCAGATGTGGAACATGAAGACTTTGGCTCTCCATATTCCCAAAACCCTGCCTCTTCTGGCGCTTCCCGTGGGGTTCGGCCTTCTCCTGGCGGGAACCCTCCTTTCGGGGCTTCGGGAAGGAAAGGAATGATGCTTTCATGATGCCTCTCGCCATGCTCGGAGGATTTCTCCTTCTCATGATTCTGGGAACGCCCCTCTATCTCTCCCTTCTCGCCGCATCCCTTCTGGGCATTCTCCTTCTGGGGGATCTCTCCCTGCTTCGGGTCATGAGCCAACAGTTTTACGGCGGAATGGACGTGTTCTCTCTCATGGCCATTCCCTTTTTCATTCTTGCGGGGATTCTCATGAATCGTTCGGGGCTTACGGATCGGCTCCTCGATTTCTGCCGTCTTCTGGTGGGGTCCGTTCGGGGAGGTCTGGGATACGTGAACGTGGTGGCGAGCATCATCCTCGCGGGGGTGAACGGCTCTGCCGCAGCGGATGCCTCGGCGCTGGGATCCATTCTCATTCCCGCCATGGTGAAGGATGGTTTTTCCGCTCCCTATGCGGCGGGATTGACTGCGGGGAGCGCTCTCATCGGTCCCATCCTTCCTCCCAGCATTTTCATGATCATCTACGCCACCATGACGAACACTTCCGTGGGGGGGCTCTTCGCGGCGGGAATCCTGCCGGGAATTCTCCTGGGAGGAGCTTTCATGATCATGAATTACTTCTATTCCCACGGCTATCACGTTCCCGTGGCGGATTTTCGGGAGGTCCGGGCCCGGAAAAAGGAGATTCTTTCTCGTTCCCTGGGAGCGCTTCTTGCGCCGTTGATCATCGTGGGAGGAATCGTCAGCGGTATCGTAACTCCCACGGAATCCGGCGCCCTGGCGGTGGCCTACTGCCTGGGAGCGGGATTTTTCTACACCCGGCAGCTGCATCTCCGGATTCTGGGAGAGTGCCTTTACGAGACGGTACGTCTTTCAAGCTCCATCTTCTGCATCATGGGAGCCGCTACCGTGGTGGGCTGGCTTCTCAAGTGGGAGCAAATTCCCCAGAAGTTCGCCGCTCTTATTTTGGAAATGGGATTGCTGGACAAACCCTGGCTGCTCATGATGGTGCTGAGTGCCATGATCTTTCCCGTGGGAATGTTCATGGAGGAAATTTCCACTCTGGCGCTTCTTACCCCCATTTTCGCTCCCATCGCGGTAAAGGCGGGGATCGACCCCCTTCACTTCGGCGTGGTGATGACCCTCAACGTTACCATCGCTCTCATCACCCCTCCCATGGGGGCCTGCAACTACATCGTGGCGGCGGTGGGCAAGGTGAAGCTTTCCGAGG
>DAIPKP010000129.1:0-4896 GCA_036769705.1 Synergistaceae bacterium | reverse complement strand
TCGTCTCCACCCTCACCGCCTATCACCGCCCCATGTGGATCGGTTCGGCCATGCTTCTTGGGCTTGCCCTGGTGCCGGGGCTTCCTACCTTTCCCTTTGCGATTCTTGGCTGCCTTCTCGCTTTTGTAGGGTACCAGGTTTACCGGGAAGGAGTCGTTCAGACGGAGCGTGCCGGGGCTCCCGGAAAAAAGAAGGGAACTGGAAGAGGAGCTCCCGGAGGTGGCGGAGGGCCTTCCGGAGAAGGAGCAAAACCCGCTCCTCGCCCGGAGTCGCAAGGCCCGGAAAACGTGTTGCCCCTCCTTGCGGTAGATCCCCTGGAGGTGGAAATCGGGTATGCTCTTATTCCTCTGGTGGATCCAGCCCAGGGAGGAGATATGCTGGAACGTATCGGCACTATCCGCCGTCAGATGGCCATGGAATTTGGCCTTGTGGTTCCTCCTATACGGCTGCGCGATAACATTCAGCTAAAACCGACGGAGTACGTGATTCTGGTCAAAGGAGGCGAGGCCGGCAAGAGCGAGCTTTTGCCGGATCACTATCTTGCCATGAATACCACGGGATCCGAAAAAACCTTTGTGGGGGTTCCCACCACGGAACCTTCTTTCGGCCTTCCCGCCATCTGGATTGCCCCGGAGCTTCGGGATCAGGCGGAGGGAGCGGGTTATACCGTAGTGGATGCGCCTTCGGTGCTTGCCACGCACCTTTCCGAGGTTATCAAGCGTTTTGGAGCGGATATTCTTACCCGCCAGGAAACCCAGAAGCTGGTGGATCTCATTAAGGAAAGCCACCCCGCTGTTGTGGAAGAGATGCTTGCAGTAACCGGACTTGGAGAGGTTCAGAAGGTTCTTCAGAATATGATTCGGGAACAGGTACCCATTCGAGATCTTGTTACCATCTTTGAATCTATTGCGGATTACGGTAAAATTTCAAGGAGCGTAGATTTTCTTACTGAACGGGTGCGGGAATCCCTTTCACGAATGATTACCCTCCGTATTCAGGGTAATGATGGTACCGTCGTGGTAGGAACTCTTTCGCCCAAATGGGAACAGAGCATCAAAAAATCTCTTCAGGGAGACTTGATAAAGGGATGGCAGATTACCATGGATCCTCGAGAAATGCAAAAACTGGTTTCTGCGGTATCCAAATTCGCGGAGCAACAGAGCTTTGAGGGAAATCAGCCCATTCTTTTGGTGCACCCCGAGGTTCGGCTCGTGGTGCGTCGCATTCTGGAAAACTCCCTCCCTCACGTTATTGTGGTATCCTATAATGAAATTTCCCAGGGATCTCAGCTTAAATCGGTGGGGATGGTGGAATAAATGCGTTTGGTCCGACAGATTACGTACGAGGCGAAGGACGATGTGGAAGCTCTTTCTATTGCTAAGGACCGCCTGGGGAGAGATGCCATTATTCTTTCTTCGAGAAGCGAGGATAGGGGTGGTTTCCTCGGATTTTTCCGCCGAAAAGCCCTGGTTGTTACTGCGGGCCTCCTGGAAGAGGACGGCCCTTCGGGAAGATTGCGAGAGAAAGAGGATCCTTCCGAAAGAATCATGGCTTTCCAGAGGCTTCTTGAGGTAAAGCATGCGGTGAAAGAGGCGTTTTCGAATTCCTCGGGAGCCTCTCTCGAAGGAGAAAACGGCAGAGAAGAAAGAGTTCCTGTAAAATCCGGAGAGACAAAGAGCCCCCCTTCCGTCAATGCCGAAGGAGTGACTTTTGCTTTTTCCGACATGGCTCGCCAGCTTGCAGCCAAAGAGGGAGCCCTTTCTTCCATTTCAGGAAAGGATACGGAAGAACATCAGAAAATCAAGCACGAAATAGAAGAGATCCGAGGTATGCTTCATACGCTTTTGGAACGATTTCCCCAGGAAGGAAAAAGCGCTTTGCCTACAGCTGTGCCTTTGCTTTCACCTAATCGGGAGAAGGAAGAAAAGCAAGAAGTCCTTGAAGCCTCTCCGGAAAAGCCTCTTTTCGAGCCCGTTCTCGAGGGTCCTTCTTCCGATCCTCTTTTGACGGCCTTGCTTGCTCAGGATCTTGATGTTGAAAAGGCTCACCGCCTTGTGCGGGATTTCCGGAGCTCCCAGATGGGAGTACCTTTTCCCCGGTGGCTTGGTTCACGAATTCCCGTAAAGGGAAAAAATACCCAAGAAGCCCTGGGAGGAAAGAAAGCCTTGTTCGTGGGTCCCACGGGAGTAGGCAAAACGACTACCATTGCCAAGCTTGCAGCTATTTTTTCCCTATGGGAAAAGAAAAACGTTCTTTTGCTTACCGCGGATACTTACCGTATCGCTGCGGTGGAACAGCTCAAAATGTATGCCCGCATACTGGGAGTTCCTTTTCGGGTTATCCAGAACCCCGAAGAGGCCTCGGACATTCTCGAAGAATACCAGGGGACGGATATCGTTCTTATCGATACTGCGGGACGTTCTCAGAAAGACGGCGGAAAAATGGAGGAGCTCGAAACGCTCTACCGCTCCCTAGAGCCTGATGTGGTGCATCTCGTCCTGGCAGCAAATATGAAAAGCCGGGATATGGAGGACGTGTTACAACGTATGACGGTGCCTCTTTCCAGCCTGGTTTTTACCAAGCTGGACGAAACTCTCTCTTTCGGAACGCTTTTAGGGATTCTTCTCGATACGGAACTCCCCATGTCCTTCTTGACGGCGGGCCAGAACGTCCCCAACGATATCGATGTGGCAGATCCCTTTGCTTTTGCCCAGCTTTTTGCCGGAGGTGATGCGCATGTTTCCTCTTCCTAAAAACAGCGAACGGACGTTGCCTTCGGAGCCTCTTCAGGAGCCTTCCCAGGTATCCCGTCCTCTCCTGGAGTATTTTGGCAATGATCAGGCGGCTTCCCTGCGCCAGTTCGTCTCGGAGAAGCCCGAATTTCCCGAGGAAGTTCGACGAGGCCGTTCTCTTGCGATTTTGAGCGGCAAGGGGGGGGTGGGGAAAACCAATATTGCGGTGAACCTCGCTCTCGCCGCAGGGCAGGATGGAGCCCGGGTAGCGGTGCTTGATGCGGATCTCGGCCTTGCAAACGTAGATATTCTTTTCGGCATGATGCCTCGCTATAATTTGAGCCACGTCATTACCCGGGAAAAAAGCCTCGAGGATATTATTGTCACGGTGGATGAAAACGTCAAAATTATCCCCGGAGGAGCGGGGATTCAGACTCTGGCAGAGCTGGATCCTTCCCGGCGTGAAGAGCTTTTTCAGAAATTTGCCGCCCTTGAACGCACGGAAGATTTCCTCCTTGTGGATACTGCTGCGGGAATTTATGAAAGCGTGCTTGCCTTTGCTCTCGCGGCAGAAACGGTTCTTCTTGTCACCACTCCAGAACCCACGTCCATCAGGGATGCCTATGGAGTCCTCAAGGCTCTTTCCCGCACCGGAGAAGGAGCGAAAAAGGACGTACGCCTTCTTGTCAATATGGCGTACAATGAAGAGGATGCGCAATCCGTAGCGGAAAGAATTCAAATGGCGGCAAATCAATTCTTGGAAATGACGGTCCCCTATGTGGGCTACGTCCCCTGGGATCCCAATATCCGGAAGGCGGTGCAGAAACGCCGCCCCTTTTATCTTTCATATCCTTCTACCGGGGCTTCGAAGGCTCTGTCCTCTATTGCTCGAAGGCTCTTTTTTCCCCAAGAAATTCAAAAGGAGAGAGTTTCCTCTTTTTCAGGAGCTGGAGGAATCCGGGATTTTTTTCTTCGATTGATCAAGAAAGGATAAGAAGGAGGGGGCTTTTTGGCTGAGCCGAAAGAGGGAAATGCCATACATCTGCTTGCTGAAAAAATAGGCGTAAAAGCGGACATCCATATTGAAGCAGGGCTTTACAAAGGCCACTATCCTTCTTCCCTTGAAGATGTACAAGGTGATCTCCTTGGAGTTGCCCACCCTTTGCGGCGGGGGGGATTGCTTCCGATTTACCGGGAGGTGGAATTCGGCCTGTTTCTTCAGGATGAAAAAGCGCCACTCTATATCAAGGTGATTTCTCATCGATGTGATCTTTCCGGCAGGGTTCCTGTCCTATGGATTCGGCCTATAAGCTCCGTGGAAAAAATACAGCGGCGTCGTTTTGTGCGGGTTCCCTGTTTTCTCTCTACGGAATTCTGGGTTTTTGAAGAAGAAGCTTCTTCTCTTTCTGGCGTCTGGAGAAAGGGGAACATCCTCGATATCAGCTTGGGAGGTGTGCGTCTTCAATATAAAAATGGAGCAAGGCTTCTTGAGAAGAATATGCATGTCTTCTTTTTCCTGGAGTTGCAGGAAACTCTGTTCCCTTGCGCGGGAGAGGTAGTCTGGGCCCCTCCCCGGAAAGAAGAACACTTCTTCGAAGTGGGTGTGGAATTCGGAGGCATGACGCGCTCTATGGAAAAAGCCTTGCGAGTATTTATCCGCCAACAGGAAATATCGAGTAGGGAGTGAGGTCCGTGAAGGATCAAGTGTATAAAGTTCTTGTAGTGGATGATTCTGCATTTATGCGCAAAGTTATTGGAGATATGGTGGAACGTTGTCCCAGGCTTTCCCTTGCGGGAACTGCGAGAGATGGAGAGGATGCGCTGAAAAAGGTGGCGCAGTGCGCTCCTCATGTGATTACTCTCGATGTGGAAATGCCTAAAAAAAATGGGATCGCAGTTCTTGAAGAATTGATGCGCCAAAGGCCTACGCCGGTGGTTATGGTAAGCAGCCAGACCTCTAAAGGAGCGGAAACAACCGTTCGCGCCCTAAGTATGGGAGCGGCGGACTTTGTCCTGAAACCTTCGGGATCCATCTCCCTGGATATGGATAAAGTCGAAGAAGAACTGATTTCTAAAGTTATCGCGGCGGCTCAGATTGACATGTCCCACCTTTCCCGGATAGATCAGGAAAAGATGGGGCCCCTCAAGGTCACGGAAAGACCTT
>DAIPKP010000288.1:0-1091 GCA_036769705.1 Synergistaceae bacterium | reverse complement strand
ATAGAGAATTTCCCAGAGCCGTCCCGGATTGGGCAGGTGGACATCCAGCGTTTCTCCGTCCAGGAGGCAACTCACCACGAAGCGGTTTTTTCGCTCTATCAGGGAGGCTCTGAAAAGGGGCTCTCCCGGATAAAGGGTAAAGGCGGGAATATTCTTCATGGTCGAAGATCCCCGGAGCTTCGGGAGGCCAGTTCGTCCAGAAAATCCCGGAGCCTTTCGTAATACGCCTCTCCCGCCACAAAGAGCAAATCGTTGTGCCCTGCTCCTTCCACCCAGTAATGATCTTTGGAAACCTTCGCGGCATCATGGAGCTTCTTCCCCTGCCAGAAGGGAACCACTCCATCCCGGGTGCCGTGGATGGAGAGCAGGGGGCAGGAAATATGCCGGATGTTTTTCAGGTTGGGAAGAGGGTCCAGGGGGTGGAGCCGTACCTGGGTAAGTACCCGGAAAACCGAAAGAAAGGCTCCTTCCAGAATCACTCCCAGGGGCTCGTATTTTCGGGCCAGATAGAGGGCGGGTCCCGTACCTATGGATCTGCCGTAGGGTACGATCCGGGAGGGTGAAATTCCTTCCCCTTCCACCAAATATCTCCATGCGGTATCCGCGTCCTCACAGATATTTTCCGTGGAAGGTCGGCCTCCGCTGAGGCCGTACCCCCGGTAATCCAGGGCGCAGATTCCGTATCCCCGGGCGGCGATGTTCTCGAAAAGAAAACCGAGATGTCCCGTATCCTCGGCGTTGCCGTGAAAATAAAGAACCCACGGGGTTTCGGAGTTCTTCGGAGGAAGAACGTAGCATGCCAGTCGGGTACCGTCCCGGGCGGTAAGAAAACGCACGTAGGCCCCCTCGGAATAGGAGGACAGAGGGGGATGGAAGATAATGCGATCCCGTAAGACGAAGCCCCCCAGAAAGAAAAGAGCGTAGAGGCTCCCTGCGAGAACTCCGAGAAAAGAAAGCATGCGCAGCATCATGGAAAGGTCCTCCTTGAAGGTGGTGAGGTTGCGAAGAGGATCGGGTCGTATCCTCCGGGTGTTTCTTACATCGTAAGAAACACCCATGGGAAAAGAATACCACATGAAGAAAGAGAGAAA
>DAIPKP010000128.1:3269-4915 GCA_036769705.1 Synergistaceae bacterium | reverse complement strand
TGCTGAATCATTCTCCGAATCCTATCCTGGTGGTCAACCCGGATACCTCCATCAAGTATGCCAATTTTGCCCTGGAGGAAATTACCGGCTATTCCCTGGTGGAAGTGATCAATAAAAAAGCTCCCTATCCCTGGTGGGGGAAGGACGAAGCTTCCAGGATTTCGGAATACTACCGCAGGGTACAGACCGTAGGAACCGCAAAGAAGGAGTACTGTTTCCGCAAAAAGGACGGAACCCCTCTCTGGGTCGAGGTGAGCATGACCAGTATTCCCGGGGAAAAGGGGCCGAAATATTGTATTGCCAACTGGGTGGATATCACGGACCGCAAGATGGCAGAGGTGGCCCGGGAACATGCGGAATATCTTCTCGTGGAGACCAACGAAAAACTTCGGGATACGGTAAACGGTATCGTGATTTCCATGGCAAAGGTGGTGGAAACCCGGGATCCCTATACTGCGGGGCACCAGGAACGGGTGGCCCAGCTTGCGGTAGCCATCGCCAGGGAGATGAAGCTTCCGGAGGAGCGAATTAGGGGCGTTGCAGTGGCGGCGGTGCTCCATGACCTGGGAAAGATTGACGTGCCTGCGGAGATTTTAAGCAAGCCCTCCAAGCTGAAGGAGAAGGAATACAGCCTTATTCAGGATCATTGTCTCGCGGGATACGAAATACTGAAGAACGTGGATTTTCCCTGGCCCGTGGCGCAAGCCGTTTTGCAGCACCACGAACGTATGGACGGATCCGGATATCCCTGCGGGCTTTCGGGAGAACAGATTCTTCTGGAATCCCGAATTCTTGCGGTGGCGGACGTGGTAGAGGCCATGTCTTCCCATCGGCCGTACCGTCCGAGCCTGGGGCTTGAGGCGGGGCTCAAAGAAGTTTCTCTTCACAGGAAGGTTCGTTTCGATGCGGACGTGGTGGATGCGTGCCTGAATCTTTTTACCCGGGGGGACTCCCCCTGGGAGAAGTAAGACTTCTTTTTTTTCGTAAAAACAAGCCCGGGGAAAGAGTTGTTTTTTCAGGGTGCGACACAAAAAGAGCCAGGGCTCTGCAGCTTCCTCGAGAGGAAGTGTAGTGCCCTGGCTTTTTTGTGAACCCTTGTTGTTGTAGGAATTGTGGGTAACTTTTGCGGAAGTTGATTTTGCGGGAGAACTTTTCTACATCATTTTCCAGATGGCGAAATTTAGCGTTCCCGCAAAGCTTCCCCAAAGCAGATACGGCACCAGCATAAGCCCTGCCGGGAGATCCCGGCTCAGGAAAACCGCCAGGTTCCAGAGAAGCACCCCCAAGAGCAGAACCAGATCCACCAAGGCCCATCCGGGAAGCCGGAAATAGAAAAAGATCCAGGACCAGGCGAAGTTCAGCCCGAGCTGTATCCAGAAGGGAAGAAAAATCCGGGAAGCCGGGGATACTCCGGTTTTCCAGACGCGGTAGGCGGACCAGGCCATGAGGATGTAAAGAAGCGTCCACATGGGGCCGAAAAGCCAGCCCGGAGGTGTCCAGGCGGGTTTTGCCAGGGTGGCGTACCAGGTGCTTACCGAAGATGCGGTGGCGTAGGAGCCGATAAAACCCGCTCCCAGGCAGAGAGCAAGGAAGACGAAAAAAATCGGAATACTTGAACGCTGCATACATATCACCTCCGGAGTTTT
>DAIPKP010000128.1:0-3169 GCA_036769705.1 Synergistaceae bacterium | reverse complement strand
CAAGTTTACTACAGGTTGAAAGCGGAGACCAGAACGTAAAGCTTTACGGTGCGGAACATTCTTGGCCCGCATCTCCTGTTCTTTTCAGAGCGCCCTTTTCACCCCATCTTCGAGAGCTTTTATGAGCTTGTAGCTCCCAATACCACCCTTTTCGTAATGCCGATACGTTCCAGGAACCAGGAATCGTGAGAAATGACCACCAGGGCCCCGGGATACCCCTTCAGCATGGTTTCCACGGATTCCACGGAGTCCAGATCGAGGTGGTTCGTAGGTTCGTCCAGAAGGAGAAGCCGAGGAGGAGGGGAGGCGTGAAGGGCCAGAAGCAGAGCTGTTTTGAGCTGTTCTCCTCCGCTGAGCACACTTGCGGGAAGTTCCAGCTTCTCCCGGGCGATGCCGATCTGGGCGAGCCGGGTTCCCGCATCTCCCCGGGATAGGGCCGGATTTGCCTCTCTCAGGTATTCCAGGGGAGATTTGCCCGGAGGAAGCGTGGAGAACTGATCGAGAAAAGCGAAGGGAACCATCATCTCGCACTGCCCCGATAGAGGAGGGATTTCTCCCTTGAGAATTCTGAACAGCGTGGTTTTGCCGCTTCCGTTGACTCCTTCCAGGGCAATCCGTTCGGGGCCCCGCATAACCCAATTCAGGGGTTCGCGATGGGTTCCCCAGGGGAGAAGCACCTTTTCGAGGCGAAAGATTATTTTTCCCGGCGGTACGGAGCAGAGGGGAGGGATAAGCACTACCGGCTCCTCCCGGGGGATTTCGAAAAAGGCTTCTTTTTCCCGAGCTGCCAGAAGGCTTGCCTTTTCTTTTCCCGACGAAGCTATTTTGCCCTCGGTTTTTTCCGCATTTCCCCGCATGGCATGCAGTGCCATCTTGGGAATTCCCCGGGAAGGGGCTTTTTTATATCCTCCGGAAGTCCGATGTTGTTGCCTTTCCAAAATTTCCTGTTGTCGGATTCTGGCGCGTTTACGCTCGGTTTTCAGGTGTTCCAGGTGATCCCGGGCCGCCTGGCGTTCCAGATTCCGGGCTTTCACATAGATGTCGTAATTGCCTCCGTAACTTCGAAGCTTGCCTTGAGCAAGCTCCACGATTCGGGGTACTTCGGAAAGAATCTCCCGATCGTGACTTATGATAAGAAGTCCTTTTTTCCAACTTCGGAGATGTTCCAGAAGAGCCGCTTTGTTGCGACGATCCAGGTGATTGGTAGGCTCGTCGAGGATAAGGAAATCCGCTCCAGAAAGAAAGGCTCCCACCAGGGTAAGCCTGGTGCATTCTCCGCCGCTGAGGCGGGATGCGGGAGTTTCCGGGGCCAGATAGTCCAGCTTTGCCAGGCTCAATTCCCGGAAAAGGCGTTCCCGAAAATCCCAGTTGTCCTCGGCGGCTTCCAGGTCCGTTTGCGAAAAGCGTCCTTCCTCGATGCGCTTCAGAGTATCGAGAATCTTCCCGGTTTCCGTCAGGTGGGCCACCGTGGAAAATTCCGAGGGGTTGATCATCTGATCCACGTACCGTACCTTGCCTGTACGGATCAGATCTCCCGAAGAGGGTGCAAGAAGTCCTGCCATAATTTTTGCCAATACCGTTTTGCCCGTGCCGTTTCTGCCCACAAGGGCGGTGGGTTCCTCCCCGAAACTCTCGGTGAGATTATCCAGAAGCAGCCGGGAATCCGGAAGGATAAAGGAAAGGTTGTTGAGTGAAATAATCGTTCCCATAGCCGTTTCTCCTCGAAAATATGCGGGGAAAGGGGAGGGATTTTCAAAAAAATTTCCGGGAGAGCGCGGAGGTTTTTACCTGGCTTTTTGCCATTCCTCCCGAAGAAGGGAGAACATCCACTGGTCCTGAAATTTTCCCCGGGCCCATTCGTATTGCCGCAAGGTTCCTTCCAGGGTAAATCCGTTCTTTTTGAGAAATCCCGAGGAGGCCTTGTTCCCCACGGTAACGAGAGCCTCCACCCGGTTACAGTCCATTTCGGTAAATCCGTATTGCAACGCTCCTCTTACGGCTTCGCTCATAAAGCCGTGTCGCCAGGCGTCGGAGGTAAGTTCGTATCCTATCTCCACCCGGTGGTGTTCCCGGTCCCATTTGTGGAATCCGCAGGTTCCGAGAATGTTTCCGTCGGATTCCCGGATCAGCCCCCAGCGTATACCTTCTCCGGAGGCGTGGAGTCCTTGCAGAAGGGAGATCATCTCCCGGGTTTGCTCGAGCTCCGTAAAGGGGTCCAGCACGAGATATTCGAGCACCCGGGGATCCGTCCAGATTTTATGCAGCGTTTCCGCATGAGATTCGTCAAGTTCCGACAGAACCAGACGGGGAGTTTGCAGTACGGGAAAGGAAGGGGTTTTCTCTTTCATTGGGGAGTCTCCTTTTGAGAAAATATAGAGGATTGCAGGAAAAGTATACTTCTTTTTCCCCTTTCCATCCATCCTTTGAAGGCAGTGGGGGAATATGCCTTCGAAAAAGAAGAGATTCTCCGCCGATTTGGCGATATTTCATCATTTTTGTTTACATACGGATATTTGAGGTGTGGACGTAAAATGTGCAAATAGTGTAAAATCCATAAAGAGGTAAAGGCGTAGTTTCGAGAAGAGATAAGCTTGTTTGACGAGAGAGGAGAGTTCAACATGAAACGATTTTTACTCGTAGGCGTAGTGATGGTGTGCATGCTGTGCATGTCGGTATGTGGAGCATATGCGGAAGGTTTGGTTTTTGAAGAGGGAATCTATAAAGTGACTTTCCCGGGCGGGAAGGTTACCACTCGGTACATCGAAAACGTTCCTCTTCCGGACAACGGATGGAATAACTTCGCGAACGGATTTATCATTCACAAAGATGCAGATTCACAATCAGCGTATCGATCTCACGGTTATATCGACGAGAAAAACGAGAGATTGGTTTATGCGAACTATGACGACCACATGGTAAGCATAGGAATATACCAGCTTGACGAGAATGGAAACATTGTCGGGTTCGACGTGCGGGGAATAGATTACAAGGCGAAGGATAAAACTCTTTACGTGGATCTGGAGAAGGATTATACGAAGTATGAAATCTTGAAATAAACTCTGTCGGGTTTTTCGGATAGTTTTATGCTGTACCGAGGAAAAAGGAGGATCTTTTGGAAAAAACGGAAGATCCTCCTTTCGTATTTTTTCCGGGGCCCGGGGGAGATTTC
>DAIPKP010000127.1:4612-5001 GCA_036769705.1 Synergistaceae bacterium | reverse complement strand
ACCCCGCATATATGCTCCTGCCGGGCCCGGTACCGATCTTCGTAGAAGCGTCTCACTCCGGGATCTCCCGCATCCACCTCCAGGGCGGCGTGATTTTCCAGATCCTGAAGAGCCACGATACCCTTGGGGGGAAGCTTGCCGTCCGCGGGGTCCGTAATATGAATGCCGATAAGATCGTGCCGGCGGGCCGCCACCTTGAGGGCCTGCTCGCATCCCGAAGAGAGAAAGTCTGAAAGAAGAAAGACCACGGAACGCCGGGGGTGCACCCTGCCCAAATAGGTAAGGGCTCCCGCCAGATCCGTACCCTTGCGGGAGGGAGTAAAGGTGAGAACGTTGCGTATCAGGCTCCACACCGCTCCCGCTCCCTTCCGGGGAGGAAGGTAGCGCTC
>DAIPKP010000127.1:0-4602 GCA_036769705.1 Synergistaceae bacterium | reverse complement strand
CCTGTCCGAAAAGAGAAGAGCCCCCACCCGGTCACGGGCGGAAATGGCGGCAAAACCGAGGGCTCCGGCGCACTCCAAAATTTTCTGGCGCTTCGCGGTGCCTCCGGAGCCGAAAAGCCCGGAGGCGCTCATATCCAGCAGCATCATGAGAGAAAGCTCCCGCTCCTCCCGGTAGAGCTTCACGTAGGGGCGCCCCGCCCGGGCGGTGACGTTCCAATCGATATGCTTGATCTCGTCTCCCGGAGAATATTCCCGAACCTCTTCGAACTCCATGCCGTATCCCCGAAAGGCGGAGCGGTACTCTCCTCCCAGGAGGGTATCCACCACCATGCGGCTTTGGACGTGAATCCGCCGAATCTTTTCGAGTTCCTCCGGAGAGAGGTTGAGGGCGGTCATAACTCAGGGCACCTCCACCACATCGAAAAGGGCCCGGATTATCTGGCAGGAGCCCACCTGTTCCGCCTCTCCCTCGTAGCTCGGAAGAATTCGGTGACGCAGCACATCCTCCGCCACGTTCTTGATATCCTGGGGGGTCACGTAGCTCCGGCAATCCAGAAATGCCGCGGCCTTGGCGGCGGTAACGAGATAGATGCTTCCCCGGGGGGAGGCTCCGTACTGCACGTACCGGGCCAAAGAGGGAAGATGCTTTTCCAGATTTCGGGTGGCCTGCACCAGGGTAACCGCATACTCCAGCACCCGGGGATCCACGTAAATTTGCCGCACCAGATCCTGAAGTGATCCAAGCTCTTCCTTCGTCAGTACCCCCCTGGGAGAGGGGAGGGACTCCTGGAGATGCATCCGGGTAACGATCTCCCGTTCCTCCTCCGCATCGGGATAATCCACGTTGATCTTCAGCATGAACCGATCCACCTGGGCCTCCGGAAGAGGATAGGTTCCCTCCTGCTCGATGGGGTTCTGGGTGGCCAGCACGAAAAAGGGCTCCTCCAGGAAAAAGGTCTCTCCTCCCAGGGAAACCTGTTTCTCCTGCATGGCTTCCAGAAGGGCGGACTGCACCTTGGAGGGGGCCCGGTTCACCTCGTCCGCCAGAATGATATTGTGAAAAATGGGGCCCTTGCGAACCCGGAACTCCCCGGTTTTGGGCTCGTAAATCTCGGTGCCCACGATATCCGCGGGAAGAAGATCCGGAGTAAACTGAATGCGCTGAAAAGAACCCCGGATGGTGGCGGCCAGGGCCTTGACCGCGGTGGTCTTCGCCAGCCCCGGAACCCCTTCCAGAAGAATATGACCCCGGGAAAGAATACCGATAAGAAGACGATCCACCAAAGCCCGCTGGCCCACGATAACCCGGCCGATCTCCCGGCGAACCTCCTCGATCCGGGCCTGTTCCCTCTGTACCTGCTCCGTACTATCCTGATGCACGAAAAATCCCTCCTCAAGAAAAGGATGTCCAAGGGTGTTGTACCTTTAGAGTTCTTTTGCCGAAACGCGGTGAATGGAAAAGAAAGGCGAAGGAGTTATTCTTCAACTCCGCCAATACTATACTCTCCGAAACGCAAGAGTTCCTCCGTAAAAACCCCCTAAGAGGAGATACGGGAAATTACGGATTGAGGGCGGAGGGAGGAGAACCAGATATGTAAGGGGTGTGAAATTTTTTCATGGGAAAGAGGGAAGTATACGCTGCAGTATCCCTATGATTTATATGCGGAGGTGGAGTTTTCTGTGTCAGTATGCCATGGCAAAACTGGAGAGGTAGGGGCGGAGAAGCTCGGCAGGGAGGAAAGCCGGCAAAAAATTTCCCCTGAGGATCAAGAGTTTTGTACAGGCTGTGGAAAGGTAGCGTTTAAAAAATCCACCCCCCCTATCTTGTCGCCCCTCTATGATACGGTTACAAAATCTTGAAGCTGAATCTGAAGTTAAAGCGAAAAAGGAGGTAGCCGGGAAGCGGTAAAGGCGAGCCTATCAAGGCTTTTAAGCTTTCGGGGAGTTTCAAAAGGGGGAGTTAGCATGCTGAATAAGAAATGGAGAAATTCTTTTGCGCCCGCTATTTTGGTCTTTTTTCCGGAATCTGCGATAGCGGGTTCTACCTCTTATTTAGGAAAGAATTAAATGACCACCTTTTGCAAAGTGGAGAAAAGGTGCGCGGTCTGCGGAGCCCTGAACGAATGTGAGGATATGGCAAGCAGCAACTCCTTTGGATCCCCGGATCTCGATACGAGACCTCCGGAAATGCTGCGATCCACCATCTTTACATGGGTTCAGAGGTGCTGGAAATGCGGTTATTGTGCTTCAGACATAAGCGAAGCATTTCCGGAAGCCGCACCGATGGTGCGCAGTTCCGAATATGTTCGCCAATTGAAGGATCCTTCATATCCGGATCTGGCCAGGAGCTTTCTCTGCAAAGCTCTTCTCGAGGAAAAAGCCGAAAACTACAGCGGAGCCGCCTGGTCTCTTGTTTACGCCGCCTGGGCATGCGATGACTACGGCAAAAAAACTTCAGCACGGCTATGCCGCAGCCGTGCGGCGGATATGATCCAAAAGAGCCTCGAAAAGAAGCAGAGCATCAACGAACAGGAGGGAGCCGAAACGATCATTTTGGTAGATCTTCTTCGTCGTGCGAGCCGTTTGGAAGAAGCCCTGGAATTGATCTGCAAGGAACGATCCGGAATAAAAGAGGAAATCCTCTTGCAAATACTGGACTTACAGGAAGATTTGATTGCAAGAAAAGATGTGGAATGTCATACTATTTCGGAAGCCCTCGGAGAAGATACATAGGGGAATCTCAGATATCTGGTTGCTGCAGTTGATTGCAGCAAAAGACAGAGTTGTCCTAGCCCCGCGAGGCACCTTCAAAGGGTGTTTCAAGATATGGGGAGCATCCATAGGGTTTATGAGAAGGATGTTTTTATGATTTTTAATTAGTCCGATTCCAAGGGTTTAAACCACCAGCATACAGATGGCTAGCTTTTAGCTAGCCATCTGTATGCTAAGCTTATGGTATGAGTTATTGTCAAGGAAGCCATGCAACGTAATATATTTCCCATAGGAAAGGAGCCCTATCAGTATGAGCGATACTATTTCGGCGGAGCAGATAAACCGCTTCCGAAAGGAGTTCCGGGAATATTTGCGCCAGTCTCATCCCGAGTGGAAGGAGAGCACGGTTTCCACCGTTGCTTCAGACGCCTTTTTTGCCTTGAACAACAATGTGGGAGTCGATTTTTGGGAGAGCCTTGAAAGCGAAAACTCTCTCAGGATTGTTTCTCATGCCATACGCAGCTATCTTGAGAAATCTACGGATTTTACAAAAGCCCGGGAACGGGCGGAGGGATATCTCTCTGCCCTGGGATATCTCAAAACGTTCATAGACGAAAAACATCCCGCTCTTCCCCAGGATTGGAAGGGAAAATCCATAAGCCAGGAGAACTTGAGAAAGGATTTCGAGGCGTGGATGAAGAAACAGAAAAAGGATAGCGGCCAAGCCTATAGCAAGAACACCATAAACACCTATGCGGGAGCCCTTCGGAGTACCACTGCAAAGCTGGATTTGGAGGAACCTCTGCAGGGGAACCTCTTTACTTATACCTCCCTCGACGATTTTCTTCGGGCCTATGCCATCATTCAAAGGGCTCCCAATCTCAAGGAGGTGGAAGCGGCGGCGGGAAACAAAGCGTACTCCCGAGGCATGGTATTGTACAAAGGGTTTCTCGAAGAACTTGAGCAGCCTTCCGTATGGATATTTCAGGGAAACCCGAAATATTACGATGTCCTCGGAGCGGTGGAAAATCTTGAACAGCTTACCTGGGCGGTAAATCAGTATCATAAGCGGATCAAAAAGGGAGACAAGTCCTATATTTGGATCTCCGGCCCCGAGGGAGGCATTGCGGCTTCCGGGGAGATTCTTTGCGATCCTGAATTACGGAAACCGAATGAAAAGGATCCCTATCTTCGAGGAGAACCCTTGAAAACCGAACCATACCGTGCGGTAGATATCAGAATCCTCCGCCGGTTTTCCCCGCAGAAAGTTACCCGAATCCAACTGCTTGAGGATGAGCGGACCAAGGGGCTTGAAATACTTACCTATCCCGGAGCTACGAACTTTCCCGTCACGAAGGCCCAGGAAGAAGTGATTGAAAGCATGCTCAGCGGAAGTTATGAGCCCGTGCCTGTGAAAAATGATGATGAGGACGAGGAAGTTCTCTCCAAGCGACGACACTGGATTTTTTCTCCCGGCCCTCAGGCCCGGGAGTGGGAGGAGTTTGTCTCTCAGGGAATCATGGGAATTCTTTGGGATGAACTCGGAGATTTGGCTCGGTTTGGCTCGAAAGAGGAAATCAAAATAGCCATGAGAGAGAAGTACGATCCTTCAAAATCCTACATAAACGATGGCCTTGCCTTGTGGCAATTCGCTCATGAAATTGCCGAAGGAGATATCGTTTATGCCAAACGGGGAACAGACACCATTCTTGGACGTGGCGTGGTGACTTCGGATTATTTTTACGATGTGGACCGGAGCGAATATCGGCATCTTCGCAAGGTGAGCTGGGAGCACCGGGGGGAGTGGGAGCATCCGGGACAGGCGGTAACAAAAACCCTGACGGATATTACCCCTTATACGGAATACGTGGCCCAGCTGGAGGCCTTGAT
>DAIPKP010000287.1:0-1111 GCA_036769705.1 Synergistaceae bacterium | reverse complement strand
CGAAAAAAGCGATGGTTATGGACAGGGTGATAAGGGGGGAAATGACCGCGGCGGAGGGAGCAGCCCGGCTTGGGATGAGCAAGAGGCAAATCTTTCGGCTGAAGGCAAGAGTTGCACGGAACGATATTTCATCCCTGTCCCACGGAAACCGGAATAGGAAACCCGCAAATACCATTCCGGAAACAGTCCGGGAGTTGGTTTGTTCCAGAGCCCGGGAAGATTATTGCGGCACGAGTCTCGCTCATATGGCGGAGCTTCTGGAACGTTTCGAGGGAGTTCGTATAAGTTCCAAAAGCATCGGAAGGATTTTGAAAGAGCGAGGCATTCCTCTTTCCCGTCATCATCGGTCTGGCCGGAAATATAAGAGCCGGGGGAGAAGAAAGCGTCTCGGGGAATTGATTCAGATAGACGCTTCTCCCTTCGATTGGCTGGGAACCGGAGGGATGCTCTCTCTTCACGGGGGTATAGACGATGCTACGGGCCAAATCGTGGGGCTTCATTTCGAGAAGCACGAATGTTTGCGAGGCTACGTGAGAGTTCTTGAGGAGATGCTTCTTCAATGGGGCGTTCCCGGGGAGATCTACTCGGATCGGCACACCATATTCCTCTCCCCCAAGACGGACAAGCTCTCGGAAGAAGACGAAATCGAGGGGAGAAAGGCCCCTCTTACGCAATTCGGGAACATGCTCTATCTTCTCGGAATAGGACATATCGGAGCTCGAACGCCCCAGGCCAAAGGACGTATCGAAAGACTCTGGGAAACGTGCCAGCACCGCCTGGTGGTGGAAATGCGGCTTCGAGGTATACGGACCCTGGAAGAGGCAAATGCCTTTCTTCCGGAATACGTGGAACTCCACAACAAAGCTTTTTCGGTAGAGGCCAGCGAAAGAGAATCGGCTTTTCTTCCCTGTCCAATGCCTGAAAAACTCCGGCTTGTTCTGGGAGTGCGGGATACGAGAAAGGCCTCCGGAGGATCTGACATTTCCTGGAAGGGAAACGCATATCAGCTTGAGGATGCGAAGGGCAGAAAAGTACTCTTGAGAAGGGGGGAAAGCGTTACGGTAGTCTCTTCTTTCGATGGTTCTCTATGGGGAATTCGTGCAAACCAGGA
>DAIPKP010000126.1:0-5034 GCA_036769705.1 Synergistaceae bacterium | reverse complement strand
CAGACAATTTCTTCTTGTATACCCAGCATAGATCCCCAGGAAAATAAAAAACAGAGGATTTGTAATAAATAAGCTTGCTTTTTAAGACAAAACTATGCTATTTTCTTTTTAAAAAGGTTATTTGTTTTGAAAAAGAAAGGATTTTTCAATGAACGTAAGGCAGAAAAATCTTCTGGATTCTACGGGGCTCGCTATCCTTCGGGAGCTCCAGGATTCCGGCCGCATCTCCTACCGGGAGCTGGGCCGAAAGGTGGGGCTCTCCGCTCCGGCGGTGATCGACAGAATCCACAGGATGGAAAACGAAGGCATCATCAAGGGTTACGGAGCCCGGATAGATCCCCAGAAGGCGGGATTCCCCCTTAGGGCTCTCTCCGCCATGTCCACGGATTTCAAAAATCCGGACCCCTATATCGCGGAAAAAATCCATGCCATTCCCGAAGTGATCCGCTGCTGGAGCGTTACCGGGGAAAACGATTATTACATCGAAATCCTGGCCCGTTCCATGGAAGATCTCGAAAGAATCCTGGGAGAACTTACCCGGCTCGGTAAACTCTGTACCTCGGTGATTCTCTCGTCCATGGAAAAAACGGTTCTTCCGGAACAGGCACATGACGATTCGAGTTGAACTATCCCGAGAAAGACTCTCCCGTCTCAAGACATTCCGCTTTTCCGGGACCCGGGGATCAAACCCTGTGTTACAATGCAGGAAGGTTTTCCCCCTTTGGAGAAAACCCTATATCTTTAGTTTGGGAGGGATTTTCAGTATGAAACGGTATGAAAAAGCGTTCTGCGTGGTGGCGGTGGCGCTTCTGGGAGCCCTGCTCTTCAGCGGGGCGGCTTTGGCGAAGGAACTGGTAATCTACTCCAGCGTGGACGAGGAAAACGCCAAGAACATCCTGGATGCCTTCTCCAAGGCCACGGGAATTTCGGTGAATATGGTCTTCCTCTCCTCGGGCCCCGCCATGAGCCGCATCGAGGCTGAAAAGGCAAATCCCCAGGCGGATGTATGGTTCGGAGCTCCCAACGAGAACCATATCGTGGCCAAAGAACGGGATCTCACGCAGCCCTACGCTCCCGCCGCAGCGGCGGACCTGGCAGGGGGCTTCAAGGATCCCGAAGGATACTGGCATGCCTTTTACATGAATCCCCTGGGCTTCGGGATTCTGTCGGAGGAGCTGGAACAGGAAGGCAAACCCCTTCCCGCCTCCTGGGAAGATCTTCTCGATCCCGCCTATGAAGGCATGATCCAGATGCCCTCTCCCCAGTCTTCGGGAACCGCCTATGCGGTGATGATGACCCTCATCCAGACCTTCGGAGAGGATAAGGCCTTCGCCTACATGAAAAAGCTCAATCCCAACATCCAGACCTATACCCAGAGCGGCACCGGCCCCAGTAAAAATCTCGCCATTCGGGAAACCTCCATTGCCATTCAGTTCACCCCGGCGTTCCTCAAGCTCGTGGACGAAGGCTATCCTGCCAGGGTAGTCTTTCCTGCGGAAGGCGTGGGATACGAGGCGGCGGCTCTCTCCATTCTCAAGGGAGCCAAGAACCTGGATAGCGCCAAGGCCCTGGTTGACTGGATTCTCTCCAAGGAAGGGCAGCAGGTGCTGAACGACAAGAAAACCTACTTCTTCCCGGTACGGAAAGATATTCCTGCGGGAGAAGGACTCCCCGCTCTTTCGGAGATCAAGCTCATCGATTACGATCGTTTCGAGGCGGCCCGGGAGAAAAAGCGGCTCGTGGATCGCTGGGTAACGGAAGTTCTCGGCCAGTAGTTCTCGGTAAAGCTCGAAATCCGGGGAGGAGGGCAACCTCTTCCCCGCTTTATTTAAGGAGGAATCAAAAGACCGAATGACCGCCTTCGCAAAAGGACGCAGAGAAATCCGGCTTCTCGCCCGGGATCCTCTTCTCGCGATTCTCGTGGTGCTTCTCTTCCTTTCCCTGGCGATTTTCGTAGCCTATCCCCTCTTTTCGGTACTGCTCAAGAGCTTTCAATCCGGAGAGGGCCTCTTTTCCCTGGAAAACTACGCCCGTTTTTTCAGTTTCCGCTATCTGCGCTCCGCCCTGTGGAACAGCCTCACCGTGGGCTTTTTCACCGCCGGATGCAGCGTACTCATAGGCTACGCCGCGGCCTTTACCATCACACGAACCTCCATTCCCCTGAAAAAGGTGCTCCACCTGATCTTTCTTCTCCCCATCATCTCTCCCCCCTTTACGAGCGCCCTCTCCATTCTCATGCTTTTCGGCTCCAACGGCCTTATTACCCGGGGAGTTCTTGGCATACGAAACTACAACATCTACGGATTCAAGGGAGTGCTGCTCTCCCAGATTTTCACCTTCGCCCCCGTGGCCTACCTCACCCTCAAGGGAGTGCTGGAATCTCTCAATCCCACCTTGGAGGATGCCGCCATGAACGTGGGAGCCCGAAGGCTGCAGACCTTTATGCGGGTAACCCTTCCTCTGAGCCTGCCGGGAATCGCCAGCGCCTTTCTGGTGGTGCTCATCGAATCCCTGGCGGACTTCGGCAACCCCCTGGTGCTGGCGGGAAGCCGCTTTCCCATGCTCTCCACCCAGGCCTACCTGGAAATCACGGGATCCTTCAATCTTCCCCTGGGAGCGGCCCTGGCGGTGGTGCTCCTGATCCCCTCCATTACCGCCTTTTCCATTCAGCGCTATTACTTGCAGAAGCGGCAGTACGTAACGGTGACGGGAAAACCCGTGGCCTCCTCTTCGAAACTCCTCAGCCCGGGAGCCCGGCGGGGACTCTTCATTTTTTCCGCCCTCTTCTCGGGATTCGTGCTTCTCTTTTACGGCACCATCTTTTTGGGAGCTTTCACCAAAGTGTGGGGTTTCGACTTTTCTCTCACCCCGCGGCATTTCATCTACGCCTTCAGCGTGGGAATGGATACCATCCGGGACACCCTGGTGGTGGCCCTTCTTTCCACTCCTCTTTCGGGATTTCTGGGAATGCTCATCGCCTTTCTGGTGGTACGCACCGCCTTTCCCGGCAAGGGGATCATGGAGTTCGCCTCCATTCTCAACTTCGCGGTTCCCGGCACGGTCATCGGCATCGGCTACATCCTGGCCTTCAACCGTCCTCCCCTGCTTCTCATCGGCACTCTGGCCATTCTGGTACTGAACTTCGTCTTCCGGTACATTCCCGTGGGAATCCAGTCGGGCATGGCGGTGCTGCGGCAGATAGACCCCTCCATCGAGGAAGCCGCCCAGAATTTAGGGGCGGACAAACTTACCACCTTCCGGAAAGTCACGCTGCCCCTCATCGCCCCGGCCTTCTTCTCGGGGCTGGTCTTCGCCTTCGTCCGGGCCATGACCGCCATCAGTGCGGCGATCTTTCTCGTTTCCGCCCACTGGAATCTGCTTACCGTACAGATTCTGAACCAGGTGGGATCGGGACGCCTCGGAGTGGCGGCAGCCTTCAGCGTGATTCTCGTGGTTATCGTTCTCGCCGCCATGGCCCTCATAGCCCGACTCGTTCCCGGCCGTACCGGCGGCATGGGGCCCATACAGATTCAGGAGGAATAGATTCGTGAAAATAACCATACATTCCATCACAAAGGATTTCGGCAGCTTCGACGAGCCGGAAAGCATCTTCCGGGCGGTGGATTCGGTTTCCCTGGAAGTAAGGGAGGGAGAGCTGGTAACCCTTCTGGGCCCCTCGGGATGCGGCAAAACCACCCTGCTCCGAATGCTGGCGGGTTTCGAAGATCCCACCTCCGGAGATATTCTCTTCGGAGAGCGGCGCATGAACGACATAGCCCCGAACAAACGGAACGTGGCCATGGTTTTTCAGTCCTACGCCATCTTTCCTCATTTGAACGTGCGGGATAACATCGCTTTCGGCCTGAAACTGCAGGAGCTTTCCCGGAAAGAGATCCGGGAGCGTACGGGAAAGGCCATGGAGCTCGTAGGGCTGGAGGGCTTGGGAGACCGGCAGCCGAGCCAGCTTTCGGGGGGACAGCAACAACGGGTGGCCCTGGCCCGGGCCATCATCATGGAACCCTCGGTACTGCTCTTCGACGAACCCCTTTCGAACCTGGACGCCAAGCTGCGGGAACAGATGCGGGTGGATATACGCAATCTTCAGCAGCGCCTCGGCATTACAAGCATCTACGTTACCCACGATCAGATCGAGGCCATGAGCATTTCCGACCGGGTGGTGGTAATGAACCGGGGGCATATCGAGCAGATCGGCACTCCCCGGGAACTCTATGCCCGGCCGGTAAACCGCTTCGTGGCCTCCTTTATCGGCAAGGCCGCCTTTCTGGATGCCGCCCGGAATGCCTCGGGTACCTGGACTCTCTTGGGGAAATCCTGGAAGCCCGAGGCGGAAAGCCCTTCGGAACCCGGGCAGTACTCCGTCATGATCCGTCCCGAGGCGGTGCGTCTCTCTTCCCGGACAAGCTCGGGAAACGGAAATTTTACGGGAAAAATTCTCCGGGCCACCTATTTGGGAAGCCTCATGGAATACGAGGTGGACCTTCCCGAAACGGAACCCATTACGGTTCACATTCCCAATCCCTTTGAAGAAGAGCCTCTTCCGCCGGGATCCGAAGCGGAGCTGTATTTCCTCCCCCAGGGACTGCATTTTCTTCCCCAGGAAAAATAGATTTCGAAAAAATCGCCCGGGGGCTTCGGAAAATACCGAAACCCCCGGGCGATCGATCAGGCATGCTCGAACTCGAAGATATTACTTACAGCAGCAATCTCCGATGCCCTTTTGCATAATCTCTTTATAATCCCCCATGATGTCGTGGAACCAGCAATCGTCATTTCCCGCACTCTCCCGGAAGGTGAGAGCCACCACGGCAGCTACCTCCTGCAGGGTCGCCCCCGCCTGAAGAGCTCCGTAAAAATGCTTCTTCACACAGGGAGCGCTCCGCCCCCGAATAGCCAGGGCAAGGCAGATGTACTGATAGGTTTTCTCGTCGATACCGCTCTTTTCCTTGTACAACGCATCGATTTCTTCGAACTTCTCCGCAAACTCCGGGAACCACTCGGCGATCATTCTCATAG
>DAIPKP010000286.1:0-1115 GCA_036769705.1 Synergistaceae bacterium | reverse complement strand
TGGCGGTAATCGCCCGGATCGTACAGCCCACCCTCGTGGATTTCCTCAGTTAAGCGGCATAATCCGATATGTGCCCTTTTGAGAGAAACGGAAAGGGGCCTTCACCCGTTGTGTTGTAACCACCGTCCTTTGAGGTCGGTGGTTTTTTACTTGGATTATTCGCCGTGAAATAACCAGTTGACACGTGTGAAATACGTGTGATAACATGTTTTCCAGAAGAGAGGTGGATGTGTTGGGGGGCAAGGAATACCCCGCAAACAAAAGTTACACTCAGGAGGAATTCAGAAAGATAGCAGAAGAACGTGGGTGGACGGTTTCAAAAACGCGTGGCAAAGGAAGCCATTATTTCGTTTCGAAAGAAGGGGAAAAGGGGTTCCCTATACCACAAAAAATCAAAAAAGGTTTACAAGAAAGCATCAAAAAAAAGCTTGGACTAAAATAGTCCCAGGCCTTTTTCCAAATTCATAAATTCCCGGGATCTCGTAAAAGAGCGACGGAAAATCCTTTGAAGGGAGGGAACTGCCTTGATGAAGTATCCCGACCGTTATGCCTATCCAGCCATCTTCATTCCTTGTGATGAAAATGATGGGGGTGGGTTCGAAGTCCGCTTTCCGGATATGGATAATTGTTTTACTGCCGGTGATACCGTTGAAGAAGCGGTGGAGCAGGCAAAATATGTTCTCGAGGATTGTCTCTATCATGCGGAAAAAAATAAAGAAGAGATTCCGTTCCCCACGCCTCTCTCAGATATAAAAGCTCCCCATGGTGGATTTACACAGCTTGTGGTAGCGGTCATGCCTCCCGTACGGAGAGCCTGGAGCAACAAAGCCGTGAAAAAAACTCTCACCATCCCCGCATGGCTTGATGAACTTGCGAAAGAAGAAGAAGTGAATTTCTCTCAACTCCTCCAATCTGCCCTCAAAGAAGAACTTGGCATTGAGAACCGTTTGCATGTATAGCTCGTATGGTTCCGGTAACCCGGAAAGCCGAAAAAAAGTGAGAAAGTCAGCCACGTAAATTACGGCATCGTATGGGATGTCGCCACGAACATATTGCCCGGCTTAAAAAAACAGCTCGCATATATCCTGGAAGAATAAAATTTTCCCCCGAGGATA
>DAIPKP010000285.1:0-1124 GCA_036769705.1 Synergistaceae bacterium | reverse complement strand
CCCGGGGACGCATGGTGGGAAAGAGAATAACGTCCCGAATGGTTTCGGATTCCGTAAGAAGCATTACCAGGCGGTCCACTCCGACTCCAAGTCCTCCCGTGGGAGGAAGGCCGTATTCCAGAGCAGTGATGTAGTCTTCGTCGTAGGGATGGGTTTCTTCATCTCCCGCCTCCTTTTTGCTTTGCTGATCCAGGAAACGCTCCTTCTGATCCATGGGATCGTTAAGCTCGCTGAAGGCATTGGCAAATTCCATACCGCTGATGAAAAGTTCGAAGCGATTGGTGTAATCCGGATTTTCCGGATCCCTTTTCGAAAGAGGAGAGATTTCCACGGGATGCTTGAGCACAAACGTGGGCTGCACAAGCTTGTCCTCTCCGAAAGCTTCGAAAAGCATGGAAAGAATAAGAAAACGGCTTTCGTGTCCTTCGATATCAAGCCCCTTCTTCCGGGCGATTTCCCGGGCTTCTTCATCGGAAGAGACTGCATGGATATCGATTCCCGCATACTTTTTCACGACCTCTGCCATGGTAATCCTTTGAAAAGGAGGCTCCAGGGAGATCTCGCGACCGTACCAGGTTTTTTCCCGTGATCCCGTGGCATCCGCCGCAGCTACGACTATTTCTTCCGTAAGGTCCATCATATCTTTATAATCGGCATAGGCCCAGTAGACTTCTATGGAGGTATATTCAGGATTATGTCGGGGACTGATTCCCTCGTTTCGGAAGTTTTTTCCCATTTCATAAACCCGTCCCATCATGCCCACGATGAGGCGCTTGAGATAAAGTTCCGTGGCAATCCGCATGTACATGGGGATGCCCAGGGCGTTGTGAAACGTGCTGAAGGGTCGGGCATTGGCTCCTCCCGCAAGAGAGGAGAGAATGGGGGTATCCACTTCAAGGGTACCCGTGCGATCCATGACATCACGGATAGCCCGGATAATCTCCGCTCTCTGCCGGAAAATCTGGCGCACCTCGGAGTTGGCGATGAGATCCACGTACCTCTGGCGATAACGTATCTCCTGATCCTTGAGACCATGCCATTTTTCCGGAAGAGGCCGAAGCGCCTTGGAGAGAAGGGTAAAACTCTGGACAAGAATGGAAAGCTCCCCCCGGCGTGTGCGGAAA
>DAIPKP010000125.1:0-5149 GCA_036769705.1 Synergistaceae bacterium | reverse complement strand
GCATACAGATTTCAAAAAAAGTTTCAAAACGACCGTACACTCTTACTTTACAAGCTTAAAAAAAGGAAGACAACCTTCTTTTCTTTTTTTACGTAATTTCCACGGTTGGTATACCCACTGCCAAAGGATATACTCTTGGGGGTATAAAAGGCGTTGAGTGCAACCTGAAACAAAATATAAAGATCACTAAAGGGGGCTTTTTATGGTACCTATCAAACGTTCCGCTGGGATATTCCTGCTTCTTTTTTCCCTGTTCTCCTTTGCATACGCCCTTCATACAACATTGCGGGATCTTCAAAGCGAAACTGGAAAATCTGCGGAAGAACTTCTCGGACAGGAACATAACCGGGTGTTGTATGTTCTGTACCTTCACGGAAACGCGAAATGCATAACCTGCAAGGATATTCTGACTCGCACCAGGGAAACCCTTGATTCCGCCTTCGGGAATTTTCTTGAAAAGGGAACCCTGGTCTATCGGGAAATTAACGTGGACCTTCCTGAAAACAGCCAGTACGCCGCTACCTTCGAATATTTCGCCACGTCGGTGGTGCTGGCTCTCTACGAAGAAGGCACTCTGAAAAAATGGAAAAATCTCGATAAAGTCTGGGATTTTGCAAACGACCCTGAAGCCTTCGACCCCTATTTCAAGAAAGAACTCGAAACAATGCTCAAAGAAGGAGGGCTTACTCCATGACAACTGTTTTCCCTCTCATCGGCGCTCTCTGGCTGGGCATTCTCGCATCGGTAAGTCCCTGCCCTCTCGCCACGAATATCGCCGCACTATCCTATCTTCTGCAAAGCGGCAACACTTCCAGGAAAATCGCTTTAAGTAGCCTGGCCTACGTTCTTGGAAGGACCTTCATAACCGTGTTGCTGGGGATTGCCGTTCTCCTCGGGCTTTTCGCAATCCCCGGGCTTTCCGGAGCTCTCCAGAACTACATGAACCGTTTCGTAGGACCTCTTCTTATTCTCGTCAGCGTTTTCGTGCTGGAGCTGCTCTCCTTCCGTTTCCCCTGGACCGGACGCATTCCTCTTCAGCGTTTCGGCAAGGGCTGGGGAGGAGCCTTTCTCCTGGGAAGCCTCTTCGGATTGGCTCTCTGCCCCGTTTCAGCAGCTCTTTTTTTCGGCGCTCTTATTCCTCTGGCCATCGAAGAGAACTCCCTGGTTCTTTTTCCCCTCCTCTTCGGCATCGGCACAGGGCTCCCCGTAGCGGGAGTGGCAGTTTTCGCAGGTCTGGGCATAGACGCTCTTTCGGGGATGCTCCTTTCCGTGGAAGCCCTTCAAAGATGGATACGTATCGCCACAGGAGTCATTCTTCTCGCCGTCGGCATATACTTTACCTTGACCCAAACCTATCTCTTCTTTTAGAATGCTCTTCGGCTCCGGAAAAAACTTGAGGAAATCCGCAAAAACCGTAACCACCCATCCCAAGCAACTCTGATAAGGCAGGGCTTAAATATGATCGAACTTACACAGCACATTCCTCTCTTTGGCAGCCTCGTTAACGCAGGAGCCATTGTGGCCGGCACAAGCGTAGGGCTTTTGGCAAAGCATCGATTTTCCCAGAAATATGCGGACATAAGCGTACACTCCTTGGGACTCTTCACTCTGGTCCTGGGAATTACCCTGGGCATTCAGACGAAACACATTATGATCGTGATCTTCTCTCTGGTCTTGGGAAGTATCATCGGACAGTTTCTGGACCTGGAAAGCCTCTTCGCCAAGGCTGGTGACAACCTCAAGAAAAAGCTCAAAAACGAAGGACACACCTTTACAGAAGGGTTCGTTACCGCATCCCTCCTTTATTGCACCGGCTCCATGGCGGTTCTCGGCTCCTTTCAGGAAGGGCTGGGATATTTCCCCGCTCTTCTCCTGGCAAAATCCGCCATGGACGGCGTCATTTCCATAGCTTTCGCCATCTCTCTAGGTTTGGGAGTTCTTTTTTCCGCCATTCCGGTATTTCTATACCAGGGGCTTCTCACTCTCTTCGCAGGAACTCTCCAAGGAGTCCTTTCGGAAGCCATAATTACGGAAATTTCCGCCGTAGGAGGAGTTCTTCTTGTAGGGGTCAGTCTTTCCATTCTCAACATCAAACACGTACAAGTGATGAACATGCTACCCAGCATGCTGCTCTGCGGCATCATCGGATATTTCTTCGGAATTTAGCAAGAACATGAACGGCGTGCTTCCATTAAGCGGAAAAGCACGCCGTTTTCTGACCTCCCCCATATTTGGGCCTCTTCTCCGCCCCTTTTCCAAAACCATCCTTTTGGGTATAATATCGTAGCAAAGGGAATCACAAGTAAACACGCACATTTTGGAGGTGATGGGTGGTGCGAAAGTTTCGTTGTATCGAATGTTCCTATGTTTTTGAAAGCGAGGAAAAACCGGATCATTGCCCTCGATGTAAAGGACGTTTTATCCAGCTCGTAGAGGGGGAGCCTCTCAAAGGGAAACGCTGGGGAAGCAAAAGCTACAGTGTAAAATAATAGAAAAGATAGAAAAGGAAGGGGACCCTTTGCAAAGGGTCCCCTTCCTTGATATGCATTTCCTTGTTTCCCCTAGGAAAAACGAAAAACTCCCCTAAAGCCTAGAGCGTTTCTCCTCTCGCGGGAGCCTTGAAGGCTGCCCAAGCTTCCCGAGCGAGAAGCAGTGCAAGGACAAGAAGTACTGCGGAAAGTCCGGAAAGAAGGTAGTTCCCCACCGCAAGCTTATCCTTGATAAGGATAACCAGCGCCGCGATAGTAGTAACGAACATGAAAACCATGGGGATCATGGCAAAAGCGGGATTCTTCTTGAGTCCCTTGGCTACCCAGACACCGATGGCAAGGAGCGCGAGAGCCGCCACGAGCTGGTTGGCAGATCCGAAGACGGGCCAAATGAGAGCCCATGCGGGAGTGTTGCCGGTTTTGAAAAAGACCAAGGCTGCCGCAGCAGCCACGCTAATGATGGTGGCTGTAAACTTGTCGAGTTTCATCCCCGTAAATTCCTGAAGCTGGTAACGGGCGAGACGGGTAGCCGTGTCGAGGGAAGTAAGAAGGAAGGAGTTCAGAGCAAGAAGCCCCAGGGACTTCCCGACCACGGGATTGATACCAATAAGGCCAGCGAATTTCCCGATTCCTTCTCCGAAGGTTACCGTAGGCCCTCCTTCGAGGATTTTTCCAGCCATCATAATGGTGCCAATGGCGATAACCGCCACGAGCCCCTCGATAAGCATGGAGCCGTAACCGATAACGATGGAATCCGTCTCTTTACGGAGTTGCTTCGCGGTGGTACCGCTTCCTACGAGGGAGTGGAATCCGGAAATGGCTCCACAGGCCACCACTACGAAAAGAATCGGCCAGACAAACTCACCATTGGCACTATAGGGAAAGGTAGCGCTAAAGGCGGGGAGGTTTACCGCAAACTCCTTGCCGAAAACCATTCCCACGGTACCGAGAATAACCGCGAAATAGAGCATGAAAGAGGCAAGATAGTCCCGAGGCTGCAGAAGAAGCCATACGGGAAGCACTGAGGCCGCAAAAATGTAGACTATAAGAACATAGGTCCAGGTGGCAGCATCGAACTTGAAGGTTTCCTGTACCCACTGGGAACTGCTTCCGAAGAAAACCGACCCCAGCACGATGGGAACCATGATGATCGTGGAAACCGTAAGAGGGATGCCCTTTTTATAGGTAAGCACCCCAAATACGAGGGCCATGATAATGTAAAGGGTTGCGGAGAAAGCTACTGCGGGATCCGACGCAAAGGAACCTGCAGAAAGCACCAGGAAGACCGCCACCACCAAAATCAGCGTAAGCCAGGTAAAGGTAAGGAAGAGCATCTTTCCCTTATGGCCGATCCAACGCTCCACAACTTCTCCCACGGAAAGTCCCTTATGGCGGATAGACGCCACGAGCGCTCCCATGTCATGGACGCCTCCGATAAAAACGCTTCCTACAAGACACCAGATGTACGTGGGAAGCCATCCGAACATGGAAGCCGCCGCAATGGGACCCACAATAGGACCTGCTCCGGCGATGGAAGCGAAGTGGTGCCCCAAAAGAACCGAGGGGTGAGCGGGGACATAGTCTACTCCATCGAAATAAAGCTCTGCCGGAGTTTTTTGAGAGTTATCAAGTCCGTACAAGCGCTTCTGAAAACGACCATAAACGAAATAGGCCACTAGGAAAAATACGGCAGCAAAGAGAAACATTTTCATAAGCATGTACTACCACCTCCAAGAAATATGAATGTAAGTGAAAAAACTCTGGATCTATACTCTTCCGACCTTGTGCCGCAACTTCATATACCCCCTTTTGAGACAAACTCTTGTGCCTTTAACGGAAACAATTTCTCCCCGCAAACCCTTCTATCGGGAATCCGCCCCCCGAGCCTGCAAAGAAAGATCTTCCCGTTTCGCCACATATCCGTCTACAGCACATACAAGATCGGTCAAATCCCGAAATTTCCGATGTCCCTTTTCTCCCGGAGAATATTGAAAAACCTCCACGAAACCCCGGATTCCCCAAAAAAACGAACGTATCCAAGGGCGAGGATCCCTTTCATGACCAAGAAGGAGAAAACGTTGTGTCATGAGGTCGGGCTCCCACTTCCTATGCTGCAAAAGAAAATCCTTGGAAAGCAATCCCTGATGCTTCCAGACTATGAAATCATAGGAATAATAGAGAGCTACCTGCCCTAAAAGGGAACTCTTTTTAAAATCCACCCGGCGCCAAACGCCTTCCAGATCCTTCCATTGCCACGGCTCAAAACCCCAGTGCCCCCAGAATTCGGGGATACTTTGGTAAATGTGTGTGTATGAGTCCACTCTTTGGATTCTCCTTTATGTTTGGAAACTTTTTCAGAATTTGTGCAACAGTGCTTGGGAATGAGGCCTTTCTCTACATATAGCTATAGACACTTACAGGCACAACCATGGTACTACTTTTTTCGTAATTCGCAACATTTTCTCGAAGAAATGAAAAAAAAGAACAAGCCTTAAGAACAAATGCATGTTTTTCTTTCAAAAAACCTCCCGGATAACGCAAAAGACTCTTGCAAATATGCGGGGCTCTATGTATAATGTCTCCCGTTTCGGGTGACTAGCTCAGCGGAAGAGCGCTTCCTTCACACGGAAGAGGTCACAGGTTCGAACCCTGTGTCGCCC
>DAIPKP010000124.1:0-5182 GCA_036769705.1 Synergistaceae bacterium | reverse complement strand
TCCCCGGTATTTACGGTGAAGTTCCAGCGCTTCTTCGTAGATGGCTTCCTTCTTCAAAATGACAGATCCTCCTCAAGTTCATACGTTGCAAACATTGCAAAAAGTTTTCTGCCCCGGAAGGGAACTTTTCTCCTCCTCCGGGCCCTCATATTCTAAAGCAATTCGCCGAAAGAGAAAGCTCTGGGTCTTCTTTTCCCGGTACATAGCTATGCTTTCTTGCTATCCACCACGGGATTGGAGAGAGTGCGGAAACCGTCGATTCTGCAGGCCACCGTATCTCCGTGAGCGATATGCACCGCCCGGGGAGTTCCCGTGGAAAGCACGTCCCCGGGTTCCCAGGGAAAGACCCGGGAATGAAAGGAAACGAGATAGTCTGGAGGAAAGGTCATGTTGGATACCACGTTCTCCGCATGCACCTCGCCGTTTATCATGGTAGCCACCTTCAGGTTCAGGACCTCCGGTATTTCGTCGGGAGTCACCAGCTCCGGACCGAAACTGAAAAAGGTGTCGAAGCATTTGGAACGGGTGAGATACCGGGGATTCTTCCGCAAAATATCCTCCGCGGTCATGTCGATAATGGTGGTAAATCCCGCAACGCAGGAAAGCCAGTTTTCCCGGGAGACTTCCCGGCCGTAATCGCCAAAAACCACTCCGAGTTCCGCCTCCGCCGTGGTTCCCGAGGATTGCAGAGGAATGCGAATAGCGTCTCCATATCCGATGACGGTATTGGCGGTTTTCATGAAACTCGCAGGCTCCGTGTTGGGAGCTTTTTCCGCCAGATCCGCCGCATGATCCACGTAGTTCAGTCCGATCCCCCAGATTTTCGGAGGACGCCGATAGAGGGGAGCGTAGCGGGCCTCCTCGGGAGAGATGCGGCATCCTTCATAACGTGCGAAAAACTGCTTTCCCTCCTCCCGAAACCATCGATGAAGCTCCCGGAACTTGTGATTTTCCAGCAACCATTGAAGCGAGGGAGTCCAGGGTTTTCCGAGAAACGAAAAAATCTCTCCCAGAGGGACATACCCCTTATCTCCCAAAACAGCAGCGGTTTCACGATCTTTCCAGAAAATGGTGGCTATACGCATAAATCAGGCATCCTCTCTTTGAGCATTTTTTCGGACATCTTTCCGAAAGAGAAAGACGTGAAGGGACACCTTTCAGACACCCCTTCCCGGAAAAGCAAAAACCCACATTCCCATACTACCTCTCATTCAAGAAAAAATCTTTCGACTTTTTTCTTTTTCGCGCTCTACTCCCCGGGTAACGATAACGGCACAATCCGTTCCCGCAGGGTTTCGGAGCACCACGTCTCCGAGGGCGAGAGGAGCCGGAAGAACAAGCTTTCGAAGCTCCTGCATAACCGAAGGAATTTTTTCGAGAGGAATGGGGCGATCCGTCCGCACGCTGGCCAGAGGGGCTACCCCTCCAGCCACGAGAACGCTGCTGGCAATGGTACGTTGCGGAGCCTCCACCTCCTGTCGGGCCCAGCGGATACCCCGGGGACAAAGATGCCCTTCCACGGATTCCACCCGAGGGGGATCGTCTTCGGTACAAACTATTTTCAGAGGACAACCGTTAGGGCAAACAACGCAGGTAAGTTCACGAAGGGTCATTGAAGAATCACCTCCAGCTCATGAACTCCCAAAAGGCTTTTCGCATCGAGAGCAATACGGATCATTTCCGCAGGATGAAGACGTACCAAGCTTTTTCGAGCTACGATTTTTTCTTTTTCCCGCACCACGATAGAACGGTTTCTCCACGGAGCGGCCACACGAAGAGAGAGGGTGGTGCTTTCGGAAGAGCTGATTTTCTGAGGCAAGGTATACCGTATCCCTTCACCGGGAATCACCGAGAGCGAATTTGCCGAAGACCTTGCGGCAGCACACGACCAGGCAGCGGCAAAGCGCCCCGCCTCCTCCGCCTCCTGGGAGACGTAATCCACCAGATCGTGCACGTGAAGCACGTTACCGCAGGCGAAGATTCCCGGCACGCGAGTCATGAAAGAGGAATCCACCAAAGGGCCGTTGGTTCGGGGATCCAGGGGAATGGAGGCTTCCCGGGAAAGTTCGTTTTCCGGAATGAGTCCCACCGAAAGAAGCAGGGTATCACAGGGAACATATCGCTCGCTCCCCGCCAGGGGACACCGGTCCGGCCCCACTTGGGCCACGGTAACCCCTTCGAGACGCCGGGAACCGTGAATTTTCTGCACCGTGGTGCCGAGATACAGAGGAATGTCGTAATCGTTGAGGCACTGCTGAATGTTGCGGGGGAGCCCGCTGGAATAGGGGAGAATTTCGAAAACCCCTTCCACGGACGCTCCTTCCAGGGTCATGCGGCGAGCCATGATGAGACCGATGTCACCGGAGCCGAGAATGCAGACCCGGTTTCCCACCATGATGTTTTCCAGGTTCATGAGATGCTGAGCCGCTCCGGCGGTAAAGACGCCGCTGGGCCGGGTCCCGGGAATGGAGATGGCCCCCCGGGGACGCTCCCGGCACCCCATGGCGAGAATCACTCCCCGGGCACGAAGCGTACGGTAGGTTCCCCGAGAGGCCAAATGCAACACCCGATCCTCCCCGAGATGCAGTACCATGGTCTGCTCCAGCACCTCCACTCCGGTATTCCGAAGTTTCTCTATATACCGGGCGGCGTATTCCGGCCCCGAGAGAGCTTCATTAAAGGTATGCAGTCCGAAACCGTCGTGGATACATTGGTTGAGAATTCCCCCCAGCACCCGGTCCCGTTCCACCAGGAGGATGTCCCGGCATCCCGCCTCCCAGGCGGATATGGCTGCGGCAAGCCCCGCAGGGCCTCCTCCTATAATGACAAGATCGCGTTCTTCCAGGTTCATCGAGAGCCCTCCTCCTTCCGCACCCGACCGGGAAAAAAGAAGGACTTCTCATCCCGCAAAGAAATCTCCTCGGGAGAATAGCCAAGTTCCCGGGTCAGAATGTTTACGATTTTCGGAAGGCAAAACCCTCCCTGACAGCGCCCCATGGTGGCCCGGGTACGGTACTTGACGCTCATCAAAGTTCGAGCTCCCAAGGGATCCGAAAGGGCATCCAGAATTTCTCGTTTGGTTACCTGCTCGCAACGGCATACTATTTCACCGTAATCCGGATCTTCCGCTACCAGGGCCGCTCTTTCCTCGGGAGAACTTTCGGCGAAAGATTTTGTCCGTCCCGGAAGTTCTTCGATGAAAAGATCCTTCTCCTTCAAGTCGCAATGATTTTTCACCATGTCCCGCACCATAATTGCCAGGGCCGGGGCCGAGGTAAGCCCGGGACTTTCGATGCCCATGAGATTGATGAACCCCGGAAGGTCTTTTCGGTCTTCCACCACGAAATCCCGGTTTCCACCTTCTTCGGGAGGAGCCAGCTTGGGACGGAGTCCCGCAAAACTGCGGATAAAGTCCGAGGCGGAAAGATCCGGAAAAAGTTCCCTCCCCTTTTGGCGAAGGTTTTCCAGGATTTCCGCGGAACAGGACCAATCCTCGGGAAGCTCCGTATACTCCGCGCTGGGACCGATGAGGATGTTACCATCCACCGTGGGAGTGAGGTGAATTCCCAGGCCTGGATCGTTCTTTCGGGGAGCCGGATAGATAAGGGTCTTCAAGGTTCCCTGAAGGCGTTTGTCCAGAACGTAATACTCTCCTCGACAAGGATAGAGCGTGTAATCCCGAATCCCCACCATGCGGGCGATGCGATCCGCGAAAAGCCCCGCCGCATTGATTACCACCGATGCTTTTAACTCCTCGCCTTGAGAGTTTTCCAGAAAAAATCCGGAATCCTCCCGAGAGATACGGGCCACCTCCCAGGAAAGATAAAAATCCGTTCCATTCTGCCGGGCACTCCGGGCAAGAGCAATGGTAAGCCCGTAAGGACATACGATGCCGCTGGTAGGAGACCAGAGGGCTTTCACCCCTTCTACTCCGGGCTGTATTGTGTGCATTTCCGCAGCATCGAGAATTTCGAGCCCCGGCACGCCGTTGGCCTCTCCCTGTTCCTTCAGACGCTCGAGCTCCCGGCATTCCTCTTCGTTGAGGGCTACCGTGAGCTTGCCGATTTTGGAAATCTTCACTTTGAGCTTGCCACAGAGGGGCTCCATGAGGCGATTGCCCTCCACGTCGAGCTTCGCCCGGAGAGATCCCGGAGCATAGTTGAAACCCGCATGAAGAACGCCGCTATTCCGGGAACTGGTACCAAAGGAAACATCTCTCTCCTTTTCCACCACTCCCACGGAGAGAGCATATCGGGAAAGCTCCCGAGCAATGGCACACCCCACCACCCCTGCTCCTACAATAAGCACGTCATAGTGTTTCGTTTTTTTCACCCTGTACTCACCCACTTCTGGTTGACCAAGGTCTACCAATTTCGATAAAATCATGCTACCATTTTCCTGGTGAAAAAACAACCACTAGGAACGATGAAAGGGTATACTTTTACAGAGAAAGAGAAATACTTTTTTTCCGGCTCATCTTCCACGGAAGGAGGAATATGTCCATGAATCCTAAAAAACGAGCTTTGGCGGAAACCCTTTTGGAGCATATCCGTCAGGGAAATATCGTGGAACAGGGGAAACTGCCTCCCGAAAGAACGCTCGCCGCCATGCTGGGAGAAAAACGCCCCCAGGTGCGGGAGGCCATTCTGATTCTCGAGGCCTGGGGCATTCTCGATGTGCGGGATCGGCAGGGGATCTTTCTGGCCTCCTCGGAGGTGCCGAATTTTTCCTCGGGCTTGGAGCACATGATGCCCTCTCCGGGAGAGATGCTTCCGGAAATTATGGAAATGCGCTATCTCGTGGAAATCCCTGCGGCGGGATTCGCTGCGGCGCGACGAACCCGGGAGGATCTTGTGGAGATACAGCGATGCATGGATACCTTGGAAGAGCTCGCCGTCACCTGCCAGGGACAGGACGCCGCCACGGGAGCCCGATGGAACTCCTTTCTGCACCACGCCATCATCCGGGCCACTCACAACCGGGTGCTTATACGATTCCACGAGGGGTTGGCCTCGGTGATGGAAAAATCGGTCATTCTTCTGCGAAGCCGAAGGGCGGCTCAGAAACCCCGCATCTGGTCGCGGCATATTCTTTCCCAACACCGCAAGATCGTGCAGCATATCCTGGACCAAAACGCCCAGGAGGCCCAGGAAACCATGCGGGAACATCTGGAGGATACCGC
>DAIPKP010000022.1:0-30087 GCA_036769705.1 Synergistaceae bacterium | reverse complement strand
CCCACGATGGAGGTCTCCCTGGCGGGGAGCTTCTGCCCCACGGGTATGTTGATATCCTGCAGCGTGGTTCCCCGAATGAACCGGGTGGGGTCGTTAGGGTCCTGCTCCATGGAATAGCCCTGCACCATGTAGCCCGTGCCGGACTGCACCAGATTGGAAGCACCGTCCAATCCGAAATTGCCAGCCCGGGAATAGATACTGGAAGTACCTTCCTTCATGACGAAATATCCGTCTCCCTGGATCATCATGTCGTTCCGGTTGCCCGTGTACTGAAGATTTCCCTGGGAGTGGATGGTTTCCACGGCTCCTACCTTGACGCCGGAGCCGATCTGCATGGCGTTGGTTCCTCCGTAGCCGTTATCGCCGTCCGGCGCAGTGGCTCCCCGGGCATCCTGGTAGAGAAGATCCTGAAAGATGGTAACGGATTTCTTGAAACCCGTGGTGTTGACGTTGGCTATGTTATTACCCGTAACATCGAGCATGGTCTGGTGTGATTTTACTCCGGATACTCCGGACATAAGGGATCGCAGCATGGCACATACCTCCTTGGTTTATATCAGCGTTTTTATGTTTTCAAGCTGGGTTTTCCATTTGCGCAATCCCTTGCGCGGACAGAGCTTCACTTCCCTATGAAGCATATTTCCTCTTCCATACAAATCACTTAAGCGAACCAGTGAAGAAGTCCCTGTTCCATATCGAGCTGAAATACGGGAACTCCTTCTTCTTCCTCCAAATCGTATCCGGCAACGGATGCGGTTCCCTTTTTCCCGGAAGAACCGTCATTTTCATCTCCGGAAAAAGTTCCTCCTCCATCCTGGCGAACATCCACGGAAAGATCCGTTACCGCTATGCCCTGTTGCTGCAAGGAGGAACGAAGAAGATCCATCTGTCCTTGCAAAAGCTGGCGCAGGGCCTCGTTATCCACCCGAAGCAGGGCGCTCACTCCCTGGGACGTGGCCTGAAGAGAGACTTCCACTCTCCCCAGCGCCGGAGGATCCACGATGATCTGAGCGCGATTTCCCTCGGAAGTCCGTACAATTCTCACGGTCCGGGCAAGGCCTTCCGTAAGAAGGCCCGGGCCGCTCTGGTTCAGAAGCAGCGTCCCCGAGGGAGAGGGCATTTTTTCAAGATTCGTTCGGGATTCCGCATTGTCCGAAACACCGTAACGTTGGGATGCGGCAACAAGTTCGTCAAAGGGGTTTTCTCCGGATCTGGAAGAAACCGACGTATCCGGATTTTTCTCTCCGAAAGACCGGAGATCCCCCAGAAGGGAGCCTTTCTTGTCCGACAGATCCCCCCGGGAGTTTTCACGGGAAAGATCCGCCTGGGCATTTACGGAAGCGGCCTCTTTCGGAAGATCCTTCGAAATCCCCCGCAAATCCGAGGCAAGACGATCTTTTTCTCCCCTCTCCAAGGCCTGGGTCAGCAATCCGTAATCGAGCTTTCCCTCTCCTCCCGATTTGAGCTGTTCCGAAGGGGTTTCCCGGGAAAGGAGATCCAGGCTTGGAGATACCGGTTCTTTCGGATTCACGTTCTCCGAAACCGAAGGCTCCGCGGAAGCGGCTCCGGCGTTCTCCTCAAGAACTCCCGCAGCTTCCGCCGGGGAAGGCGAGACAAGGGCTGCCACATTTGCGTCCTTTCCCGCCGTTAAAGGATTTCTCCGGGAAAGCTCTTCCTCATGGGCCCCCATCTCGTTGCCGAAGTCCTCTTCGGGAACCGGTTCTCCAAGATTTTCCCTTTGCGTAAGCTCTTCCGGAAGGCGGGAACTTTCCGCTTCCAAGAGAAGCTTTGCCGCCTTTTCTTCGGAGGAAGGAGCCGATTCTCCGCCAGTTGTGGCTGTATCAAGGTTCAAAAGGGTCTTCGCGTTATCCGACCCGTTTTTTTCAGATCCGGGAACGTTTCCTTCCGCAGTTCGAATTCTTTCAAGCGAAGCGAGAAGATTCAGAAGCTTTTCCTCGTCTCCGGGCCGGGCAGGTTCTCCGGAATCCGCCGTTGTGATTTGCAGCGCCGGAATCTCTTCCCGGAGTCCCTCCTTTGCCGCAATCTCGAAGAGAGAAAAAAGAACGCCCTCCCCTCGAGGCTCGTCGCTATTGTCTTCCTGGCCGGGAAGAAGGATCTCCCCCTCTTCTCCGGACTCTCCGGGAAGAGGTTGCTCCTCCTCCAGAAGCCCTGCGGCAAGAAGGGCTCCGAAAAGTTTCCGAGGATCCTGGAGCATTTCTTCCGTAAGCTCTCCGGATTGCTCCAGGGTTGCGATTTTGCTCTTGAGAAACCCGTTCCCCTCCGTTCCGGGAGAAGAAGCCTGGGAAAGCAGAGAAAAAATATTCATATGCGTCACCACCGCCCTTCCGGAAGGTTCTTATCGTTTCGTCTGAATAGCCACATCGAGGAATCGGTCGCTGGTGGTCACGATCCGGGCACTCGCCTGATATCCCCGCTGAGCCACGATAAGCTCCGAAAAGGTTTCGGAGGTATCCACGTTGCTCATCTCCAGAGCTCCGGACATGATGCCTCCGGCTCCCATCTCTCCCGCATAGACGAACTGCAGATCTCCGGTGTTGGCGGAAACCCGGAAGAGGTTTTCCCCCTCCTGCAAAAGCCCGCCGGGGTTCCGGACGGTTCCCAGGGCGATTTTATACAGAGGCACCCCGATATCGTTGGAATAAGATCCGTACACGGTGCCATCATTTCCAACCACGACTCCCGTATAGGTTCCCTCGGCGTAACCGTTCTGGAATACCGCCCTGGTGGTGGAGGCAGAAGCGAACTGGGTAACCCCCTCCAGGGGACCTCCACCTCCCGTGAAATCGAGGGTTATGGAGGCGTCGCCCCCCTCCTCGGAGGGATAGGCGAAGGAGAGCGTGGCGGTTTCCGAACCGTCCCGCACGATAGTACCGTTGACAATGCCCTGGGCGGGGTCGTCATGGTTGTAAAAACTGACGCTTCCGCTTCCGATCTCTTCGTCCGGGCTCTCTTCGAGGGCGGCGGACCAATTCCACAGATTGGGCTCTTCTGCATTTTTCGTCCAGGTAAGCACCAGGGTATGCGCTTCTCCCTGCCCGTCATACACGGTACAGGGAGTGGTATAGGATTCGCCCTCTTCCAGGCGGCTATCGAGGTTGCAGCGATACGCCACCATGGAAGTGGCCTTGGATTCCATGGTATACGAGGGATCTCCGATAACGGGCAATTTCATGGGGCTTCCCTCGGAAGCCTCGGGAACAGTTCCTTCCGCGCCATAGGGAACCCCCAGGAAACGGGCTCCCGTACCGGCCTGCACGAGATATCCCTGATCATCCAGAACGAACCGCCCCGCCCGGGTAAGATAGGTGTTCCCTCCCTGCTCCACGCAGAAGAAGCCGTTTCCCGTAATGGCGAGGTCCGTGGGATTATCCGTAATTTCCAGAGGCCCCTGGAGAAAGCTCACGCCGATGGAGCCCACGAGGGGGCCGTTGCCCACTTGAAGAGGGCCCACCGAAGGAGAGCCGTTTTCGGGAAAAGAAGCACCTTGTACCGTATCGGAAAGGAGATCCTGAAACCGGAGAACGGATTTGCGATACCCGAGGGTATCGGTGTTGGCGATATTGTTTCCTATCACGTCGAGATAGGTTTGATGTCCGAGCAAACCATTGCTTCCAGTCCAAAGAGACCGAATCATGGGGGGACCCTCCTTCTTGCTTTTGCGGTTTGGATTTGCATTCCCTTGCAGTCCTGCCCACCGGTCCCTGGCGGCATAGAGGAAAAGGCATAACGCCTTTTCTTAGGTAAGTATCGGCATTATGCCCCGTAACTTTATGGAAAAAACAGGAATTTCAAAAAAAAGAGAACCCTTTCTCCGGGTTTTTCCGGCGAAAAGGCTCTTCTCGAAAAAGAAAAGGCTCTCTGTTTTCTCAGGGGGACTCCGTGCGATTCGCCAACTGCTTCGTAAGATACGCCGCCCGGGGAGGCTCCATCTTGGCGAGAATTTTCGCCGCCTGATCCTGGGGCATTTTGTGAAGAAGGGTTACCGCAAGTTCCGCCGAAAGATTCTGCATAATTTCCGCAGCACTTCGAGCGGACATTTCGCTGTAAACCCGGAGCAGATTTTTTATGTTTTCCTCGGAAAGGTCCTCGGGAGTTTCCTTTTTTTCATTTTCCAGGGATGCCGCCAACCGGCGCTCCTCCAGGACCAAACGATTTTCCCGGATTCCCAAATCCTTTGAATGAACTTCCAGAAAATCCTCTTTTTCCCGGAGCTCCTCTTCCCAATCCCGGAGCATCTCTTCGCGCTTCCGGAGATCCCGCTCCCGGCGCTCCTCCACGGTAAGAGAATATTCCCCCGGTACATCGAGCCACTTCGCCAGCCGGGGACCTACAAAGGGGATGGAGGGAACCGTTCCGTAAACGAAGGGCCGGGCATCCCAAGCTCCCGTAAGATGCAATCCTCCGAGGATACCGAAAAGAGCCAGGAAAAAAAGGAGAAACCACGTTTTTTTACGGGACTTTTTCTTTTTTTTCCGAGGCACCTCAGCCTGCTTGCGTTCTTGCTCCTGCTCGTAAAGGTCGTCATCCATCATGGGCATGGAGCGTCACCATCCTTCAGGAATCCCTGGTAGAGGGAAAGCACTTTTTCGACGTACTTTTGAGTTTCCGGAAAAGGAGGGATGCCGCCGCAAGCATCCACTCTGCCGGGGCCCGCATTATATGCCGCAAGAGCGAGATCTTCCCGGTTCGCATATTTTTTCATCATCCGGGCCATATAAGCCGCTCCTCCTTGCAGGCTTTCCTCGGGATCATAGGGATCTTTCACGCCCATAAGCCGGGCGGTACCAGGCATGAGCTGCATAAGTCCCATGGCTCCCTTGGGAGATGTGGCTCGGGGATTTCCTGCGGATTCCACCTGCACCATGGCCCGAAGCATTTCCGGAGGCACTCCGGACTCCCGGGAAGCCTGAAGGATTTCTTCTTCCCAGGCAAAACCAGGGCTCTCTTTTTCCCGTTTTTTCTGGCCCTGCAACGATTCGAGATGCCCCTGAAGATTCGGGGAAAGAAGCACGTCTTTTTCCGCATTCCGAGAAGCCGGGGAAGAAGAAGGGTCAAGAAGGGACGCAAGTTCCCGGGCAAAACTCTTTCGGGAAACTTCTGCTTCCGGATTCCGGGGCACCGCAAAACGCCCCTGAATTTCTTCGATGCGCTGCAAAGCCTGGTTAAGACTAGAAAGATTCGGTCTCATGAGACCGCCTCCTTAAAAAAGCGCTGTTGGCAAAATCATCCAAAGCCCTCTGTTCCAGGGATTCCCGGAGCGTCTTTTCCCGAACCTGGAGTTTCCCCATATAGGTCTCCATAACCCGCACTTCTTTGTGGCATTCGAAAAGGCGGGATTGGGTCTCCTCGATATCTTCCTGTATCTTGGCAAGCTCTCCCTCGGAATGCTCTATTTTTCCTTCCAGAGTCTGTACCATCTGGCGACTCATCCAAAGCTCCTGCACAGAGATACCCTGCCCGGCGGCGGTACCTTCGAAACGTTCGAGAGCCGAGAGATGCTCCTCCTCGAGCTCCACGAGAGTTCCCCGGACTTGCTGTTCCGACTCCAGGCAGGTCCGGAGCTCTTTCTGCACCACCTCGCGCTGCTGCTCCCGAGTACGGAGAATGCGTTGGTATCGCGTAATGGGATTCATTTTCCGCCTCCTTCGAGCTGTCCTTCGATCTTTTCTTCGATCTTTTCTTCGTTCATAAGTCCATGAAGAAGTTCAAGAGTTTTTTCAAAAGGGAAATGTTCGCTTACGCCCTGACGCAAAAAATCGTTTACCGGCTCCAGCCATCGGAGGGCCCAGTCTATTCTCGGATTCGATCCTTCCTTGTAGGCTCCTATGTTGACGAGATCCCGCGCATCCTCATAAACGGAGAGCACTTCCCGAACCTTGCGAGCCGCTTCCATCTGGGATTCCTCGGCGATAAAGGGCATAACCCGGCTGATGCTCCGAAGCACATCCACTGCGGGGTAATGGTTTCGAGCTGCAAGATCCCGGGAGAGGACTACGTGACCATCCAGGATCCCCCGCACCGCATCCGCCACGGGTTCGTTCATGTCGTCCCCTTCCACGAGAACCGTATAAAGCCCGGTGATGCTTCCGGTCTCTCCCGCTCCGGAACGTTCCAGGAGCCGGGGCAAAAAGGCGAACACCGAAGGGGTGTACCCTCTCGTGGCAGGAGGCTCTCCCACCGCAAGCCCCACGTCCCTCTGGGCAAGGGCGATACGGGTAACGGAATCCATCATCAGGAGCACCGCCGCTCCCTGATCCCGAAAATATTCCGCAATGGCCGTAGCGGTGAGGGAGGCTTTGAGCCGCACCAAAGGAGGCTGATCGGAGGTGGCCACCACTACCACGGATCGTTTGAGCCCCTCTTCCCCGAGGTCCCGGTCCACAAATTCCCGAACTTCCCGGCCCCGTTCACCGATAAGGGCGATAACGTTAATATCCGCCACGGTATTCCGGGCCATCATGCCGAGAAGGGTGCTCTTTCCCACTCCGGACCCCGAGAAAATCCCCACTCGCTGTCCTTGGCCGAGAGTGAGAAGCCCATCGAGAGATTTCACTCCCACCGAAAGGGGAGTACGGATAAGCTTGCGTCGAAGAGGATGAGGCGGTGCCGCATAGAGAGGATAATAAGCAGATGTAACAGCAGGCCCGCCGCCATCCATGGGTTTTCCTATGCCGTCCAGAATTCTTCCGAGGAGAGCGGGACCCACGTGAACTCCCAGAGGTTTCCCCATGGCCACCACATCACACCCCGGACCAATTTCCTGCAGATCCCCAAGAGGCATGAGCAAAACCCGTTCGTCCCGGAAACCCACCACTTCAGCCCGGAGGATCTTATCCTTTTTCCGGTACCGGATTTCACAAAGATCTCCCACCTGAACGTCCGGCCCCCGGGATTCCACCACAAGCCCCACGACCTTGGAGACTTTTCCGTTTATGCGCACTCCATCGAAATCCCGAAGCCGTCCTTCGAGAACCTCCAAAAGATCGGTGGGTTCATTCGGGACGTTCATGAAGGCCTTCTTCCAAAAGCAACTGGTTTATCTCTTCGGATACCTGTTCCAGTTGGGTTCTCCACCGGGCATCGTATATCCCCATGTTGCTCTCCACAAGACAGCTTCCGGGATCTACGTGAGGATCCTGAAGAAATTCCACGTGCTGGATTCCTCTCAGGATATCGGCAAACTCCTCCTGTCGGTTCGTAATCATGTCGAAATCCGAAGGGTGGAGATATACCATGATATGATCCCTATCGGTAAGACGCTGCAACACGGAGCGGAGCACCTCCATGGCCGTAGCCTCATTGAGATGAACCTCCCGGCGAAGCAAATTACGGAGTACCGTTTCCCACATACGCACAAGACGACGCTGATTTCCCTCAGCCAAAACCTCGAGCTGTTCTTCTATTTTTCGGTAAATCCCTTCGAGGAGAGAGACCAAACCGTCAAAACGTTCTGCATAAAGCCCCCGGGCTTCTTCCAAGGCTTTTTCGCGCCCTTGGTCATATCCCTTGGCACGCCCTTCCTCGAGCCCCTCGTTTCGGGCACCCTGACGCTCCTCTTCAAGCTTCTGTTCAAGCTCTTCGTGAAGAGCTTTTTCTTTACGCTGAAAGTCCTCTTCCCGCTTGCGCATCATCTCTTCCACATCAAGAACCCTCTGGCGGGAAGACTCCACCTTGGAAAGAAGAGACTGGATTTTTTTCTCCAGCTCTTCCTTCTCTTCTCGAAGGCCTTCCAGCTCTTCCTTCTCCAGAGAAGGTGCCTCTTCCTGGCCAGGCTCTTCCTCCGGGTTTTTTTCAGGAGCTTCCGAAGCGTTCTTCTGCCCCACCGGAATGGAGACCGCCCCAGGAATCAGGCGCACCGCCCGATAGAGGCGCCTCCGGCGTTCCAGATCAGACAACCAACTCTTCCTCTCCACCCCGGGCTATAACGATCTCTCCCGCGTCTTCGAGCTGCCGGACCACGCTGACGATTTTCTGCTGGCACTCCTCCACATCGCGAACGCGAACGGGGCCCATAAACTGCATGTCTTCCTCCAGCATTTCCGCCGCCCGCCGGGACATGTTCCGGAAAAATTTCTGGCGCAAATCTTCAGTAGCTCCTTTGAGGGCCAGGGAGAGATCCTTGACGTCCACTTCCCGGAGCACCCGTTGGAGAGAACGATCGTCCAGACTCATGATATCTTCGAAAACGAAGAGACGCCGCTTGATTTCCTCCGCAAGATCCGGATCTTTTTCCTCCAGGGACTCCATGATATTCCGTTCGGTTCCGCGATCCACGCGATTGATGATCTCCACCACCGCATCGATGCCGCCAGCGGCGGTAAAGTCCTGGCCCAAAACGCTGCTTAGCTTTCGTTCGAGCACACGCTCCACCTCCCGAAGGACTTCTGGGGTAACCCGATCCATGGTAGCGATACGCCGCACCACTTCCCACTGAACATTGGCTCCAAGACCGCCCATTATCGCCGCCGATTGTTCCGGAGAAAGGTAAGAAAGAATCAGAGCGATGGTCTGAGGGTGCTCTCCCTGAATAAAGCTCAGGAGCTGTGAAGCATCGGTATGCCGCATAAAGTCGAAAGGACGCACCTGAAGGCTGGCGGTGATACGCCGCAGAATCTCCTGGGCCCGCTCGGGACCGAGAGCGCTTTCCAGGAGGTTCCGTGCGTAATCCACGCCTCCCTGGGTAAGAAATTCCTTGGCCATCAGGATTTCCTGGGCTTCCTTGAGAACCGCCGCTTTGGTTTCGGAGTCTATTTTGCGTAAATTCGCGATTTCCAGGGTGAGAAGCTCGATAACGCTTTCCTCCAGGTGTTTATATACCCCGGAAGAAACATCCGGCCCAAGGGTTACGAGAAGGATGGCCGCCTTGGTTCGTCCATCAAGATCTTTTTTTCCGCCGGATTTTGCCATGCCGCACCCCCCTTATTCCTCATCCAGCCAATTATTGACAAGCAAAGCCACTTCCTCGGGATGTCTCATGGCGTAAGCCTTCAGCTGTTCTTCCAGAACGACGATTTCGTTGTCTCCCAAAAGCTCGGGGTTCTCCATGAGATCCTGAAGCGAGGGAAGAGGCGCTTCCTCGGAACCGGAAAGAGCCTGAAGCCGGCGACGGCGACGAAGCCACCAGATCGCGGCAAGTACTGCCGCAAGAAGAGCCAGAGCCGAAATAACGAGAATTACGATAAGCTGCTGTCGGCGTTCGGCCTGGAGCTGGGCCAGCATGGCATCCATGAAGGTGGTGGAAAAACGCATGGGGTGGATGACAAGTTTGTCTCCCCGGCTCGGGTCAAGCCCTATGGCAGCGGATACCGCATCCCGAAGCCCTTGAAGCTCCGGCTCTTCCAGCTCTGCATCCACCAGAACCGACGCACTTACCCGGCGCACTCCTCCCGGAGTATCCACCTGTTCCTGCTCCCGGGTGGTAATATCGTAATTGGTAACACTCTCCGTCTTGTTGTATTCGCTGTCTCCCTGATTGCCCGGAGGCACCACGTACCCCGGAATGTTGGTGGTCGTTCCCGGAGGAGCTCCGGGATACCCCCCCGGGCCTTCATAGGTTTCCTCCATGTTCTGCTCGCTTCGGATGATGCCCTTTCCAGTCTCCGTAGGGATAAATTCCTTGAAACTGCTTCGCCTCTTGTCAAAGTCCAGCTCCACCCGCACCCGAACCACCGCTTTGCCGGGTCCGAAAACCCGCTCCAGCATAATCCGGACCTTGCGTTCGAACTCCGCTTCATGCTGGCGCTCAAGCTCACGCTGAACCGAAGAGACGCTTCTTCCATCCTCTCCCGCACCATAGATGAAATTCTCGTCCCCGATCATATCGGAAAGCACGGTTCCAGAAGTATCTACCACGGTTATATTATCCATCGAGAGCCCTTCCACGCTGCGAGCTACAAGGTGTACGATGGATTTCACCTGTTCGGGGCCCACGGTTTTTCCGGATTTCAGGCGCACCAGAACAGATGCCGTGGAGGGTTGCTGTTGTTCGAGGAAAAGCCGCTGCTCTGGGATGACGATATTCACCTTCGCGTAATCTACAGCTTCGATCTCCTGAACAGTCCGGGAGAGCTCCCCCTCAAGGGCTCGGAGATAGGCAATTTTCTGCTGAAAATCGCTCATCCCCATTTTGGAGTCATCAAAGAGCTCAAACCCCACGTTCCCTCCCCGGGGAAGACCATCCTTGGCAAGGGACAATCTCGTTTCATAGACTGTTTCCCGAGGCACCAGAATGGCGTTTGCAGCAGGATCCAGACGATAGGGAATCTTTTGTTCTTTCAAGACATCCACGATGGAGGCCTGATCTTCCACATCAAGCCCCGCAAAGAGAGGTTCGTAGGTGGTTTTCCCCGCCCAGAAGACAAGCAGAAAAAGAGCCCCCAGCACAAGGATCGCCGCTCCAAAAAGAGAAAGCTTCTGCCATAGTGCAAGGCTCCCGAAAAAGGACCGTATTTTCCCCAGGATTTCCTTGAGTTTATCCATAAAGTTTTTCTTTTCCCCTGAACATGAAGATTACAAAGCTATTCGGGATATTTCCTGGTACGCATCCACGAGCTTGTTCCGAATCTCCACCACCAGGCGCAAAGCAAGCTCCGCCTGGGAAGCCGCAGTAACCACCTGGGAGATATCCTCCACATCGCCCAAAGCAAGTCTTTGAATTTGCCGGTCTGCGGTTTTCTGGAGGCCATTTACCGTGACGAGACTCTCCTGAAGGAGTTCGTCAAAGGAGGAAACCTCGCCGGGGACAGGAGCCCCGGAGGCAACGTCGTTCTCGCGATTTCCTATAAAAGGCATGGTTCGCTGGTTCAAATCGATTCGCATATCCTGGCTCACGAAAAGGCCTCCCTCTGAAAAATTCTATAAAAAGCACGAACGCACTCAGAGCATGTTTTTATTATACCCTATGCTCCGCAGCGCTTGTTGGAAATCCACCTTATTTACCATAATTACTTATACCACAGAACGAAAAAACAAAAAAATGCGGGAATTTCTTCCCGCAATCATTTTCTTGTAATTTGCTCCCTTCGAAAAGGGACTTAATAATCATATTTTTCGGGTTTTTTACCCGCGCAGTACCTCCAAAGCACTACTCCACATGCCTTCCGCAGAGGTTACCACAGAAAGGTTCGCCTCGTAAGCCCGGCTCGCCACCAGCATATCCGCCATTTCCCTCACCACATTGACATTGGGATAAGCCACGTACCCCTCTTCGTTGGCATCGGGATGCTCCGGCATGTACTCAAGCCGCGGAGGAAGAGAATCGCGCTCGATGGCAGTTACCTTGACTCCCCCCGAAGCGGAGTGAGGATCCAGCTCCCGGGCGAGACGCTCCGCGAAAACAGGTACTCTGCGCTGATAAGGCCCTCCTTCGGCGGTACGAGTGGTGTTGACGTTCGCCAAGTTCTCGGAAATAACATCCATCCAGAGGCGATGCGCCGTAAGAGAGCTTCCTGCTACGTTCATAGAGTGAAAGACACGCATACCTTTTACCCTCCCATAACGGTTTTGTAACCCCGGGATTTCCTCGACATAAGAGTGTTCATGGCCTCATAGACCATGCGCGTCTGAGCCATGAGAGCTTCTTCCCGCTCGGGATCCACGTTGTTGCCGTCGAGGCGATACACTTCATCGTACAGGCGAAGCGTCTCAGGCTCCACATCGTTGACGTCGAGAGGCCTCAGAGGGATATGACTTTCGTGCGTTACCATAAGAGGCAATTTGCTCGGCCCATCCACCAGCTCTCGCAGCTGGTCCTCGAAAGAAGTCTGCTTGCGGGCATAGCGGGGGGTGTTGCCATTGGACATGTTTTCCGCCACAGATTCGAAACGCCGGGAAAGCCCTTCCAAATCCTTGGTTATGACTTTCCATGTAAAATCTCCTCGCACAACCCCACCTCCCTTCGATTCCCTATAAGTATCGGACAGCTTTGGCAAAAAGTAAACCCCGGGAAGCGAATTTCACTCTCCGGGGTATTCCGCTTTTCTTCTTCAGGCTATTTATTCTTCCCCGAGCCCCAGTTCTTCCATAAAGAGAGGGCTCAGCACCCGGATGTAGGTTCCCTTCATGCCAAGACTCCGGCTTTCGATAATTCCCGCACTTTCAAGCTTCCGAAGGGCATTGACGATAACGCTCCGGGTAACGCCCACTCTATCCGCCACCCTGCTGGCCACCACGACGCCTTCGGAGCCTCCGAGTTCCCGGACGATATGCCGTACGGACTCCACTTCGGAGTAGGAAAGAGCCCGCATGGCCATCTGTACCACCAGGCGCTCCCGGGCACGCTCCTCGATGGAACGGGTACGTTCGTGAAGGATCTCCATACCCACCACCGTAGAGAGGTATTCCGCCAGCACGAGATCCCTCGTGTCGAAGGGTTGTCCGAACCGTGCGAGTATAAGCGTTCCCAAACGTTCCGCCCCACCGTAAACGGGGACGTAAAGCACATGCTTGTTGGAGTATGTGCAGGGCTGATCCGAGTAGGCACAAAGCCCATGATCCGTGTGGTTAAGTACGGATTCGTGATATTGATTGAGTTTTTCCACGTACGATTCGGGCATCCGGTTTTCCTTGAGAAGATCTACCATGATGGGGCAATCATATTTGTTGACCCAGGCATATCCGAGGATTTTCCCGTCCCGGTTGATAAGATAGACGTTGGCCGCCGCAAGATCACAAAGAAGTTTGGAAAGTTTCTGATAATCCGGGTGAGTTTGATCCTTTCGGCTTTGCAGCGCCCTTCCCACAAGACGGGTTTTCTCAAGAAGATCTTCCATGGCAGAGGGGTTGAGTATTTTTGGGCGTGATTCGATAAGCTCTTTCGGGGTGTTCATAGCAGTTGATGTACCTCCTCTTATTCCCTGAGGGAATAATAATTTTCATTTTTCACATAAATCCCAGAAAACTTTTGTCAGAAAACTCTTTTTATAACAGATATTTACGAATATCCTCGTTCTCCGTAATGTCCGCAAAGGTACACCGCACCTTTTCGGAGGTAATTCTAAGATCCTCCGGATCTACCCGGGGAGCCCGAAAATTGAGATCCTCCAGTAAAAGTTCCATCATGGTATGGAGCCTGCGGGCACCGATGTTCTCCATTTCCCGGTTCATGGAGGCCGCATACCGGGCTATTTCCCGAAGAGCTTCCTCTTCGAAGTTCACCTCCACATCCTCGGTTTCCAGCAATGCTTTGTACTGCTTGACCAAACTGTGTTCCGGCTCTTTGAGAATACGGAAAAGATCCTCTTCTCCAAGAGAAGAGAGCTCCACCCGAATAGGAAAACGGCCTTGAAGTTCCGGCACGAGATCCGAAGGCTTGACCTTGTGAAAAGCTCCGGCAGCGATAAAAAGAATGTGATCCGTCTGAACCGCCCCGTATTTAGTTTGCACCGAGGTGCCTTCCACAATGGGGAGAAGATCCCGCTGAACCCCTTCCCGGCTTACGTCGGGGCCGCTTCCGCGGCCTTCCGAAGAAGCCACCTTATCCAACTCATCGAGAAAAACGATGCCCTCTTCCTGGGCCTTTTCAAGAGCTTCGGAAGTTACCGCATCCATGTCCACCAAACGCTCCGCCTCTTCGGCCTGAAGAATTCTGCGGGCTTCCCGAATTTTCATTTTTTTCTTTTTTGTCTTTTTGGGAAGGATGTCTCCAAGCATTTCGTTTATGTTGATACCCATTTCATCCATGCCCCCCCCGCCGATAAGGGGAATTCCCATGCGAGAGCTTTCGGTAAGCTGCACTTCGATTTCCCGATCTTCCAGGCGCCCTGCGGCAAGCATTTCTTTGAGCCGGGCCCGGGTGGAAGCAAATTTTTCGTCATTCTCAAAGGAAGGATCCATTTCAGGCTCTTCCCGTTCGTTTTCGAAGGAGAAAAAAGAAGGCATTTTCCGCTTTTTCGGCATGGGAAGAAGAGCCTCGAGAATACGTTCCTCCGCAGCCTGGTTTGCCTCCTCCTGAACACCCTCTACCTTGCGGGCCTTTACGATCTGCACGGAAGATTCCACGAGATCCCGGATCATGGATTCCACATCCCGTCCTACGTAACCCACCTCGGTAAATTTCGTAGCCTCCACCTTGGCAAAAGGAGCGTCCACAAGCCGGGCAAGCCTTCGGGCTATTTCGGTTTTCCCCACCCCCGTGGGGCCCACCATGATGATGTTCCGGGGAGATATTTCCTTGGCGATTTCTTCGGGGAGACAGCGCCGGCGCATTCGATTCCTCAGCGCTACCGCCACCGCTCGCTTGGCCTTCTGCTGGCCGATAACGTAACGGTCGAGATAGGCCACGATCTCTTCGGGAAAGAGCCCTTTTTGAGAGGAGAGAGTCATGCTAAAGCACCTCCACGGTTATACAGGAATTCGTGTAAATACAAATTTCCGACGCGATGTGCAGGCTTTTTCGTACGATTTCCTCTGCAGACCCCGAAGATTCCTCCAGAAACGCCCGAGCCGCCGCAAGGGCAAACCCCGCACCGGACCCGATGGCCGCAGCATCCCCTTCGGGCTGCAATACATCTCCGGATCCGGAAAGAAGAAGAGTCTGCTCCTCATCCGCCACGAGCATGAGAGCCTCTAGTCTTCGGAGGGCCTTATCGGAACGCCATTCCCGGACGAGAGAAACCGAAGCTCTCATGAGATTTCCCGAGTGCTCTTCCAGGCGCTTCTCAAAACGCTCGAGCAATGTCATGGCATCGGCGGTGCTTCCCGCGAAGCCCGCCAGAACTTTATTTTTTCCCAAACGCCGAACCTTCCGGGCGTTTCCCTTGATAATCTGCTGGCCCAGAGTTACCTGTCCGTCCGCTCCGAGAGCGACCTTTCCGTCTTTGCGAACGCAAAGAACCGTGGTCCCTTTAAACATCAGATTCACCTCCTGCCCTTGGATGGGCAGCACAATAACTCCGAACCATCTGTCCTGGAGTGATCTGCAGATATTTTTGCGTGGTCCCCAAATTCTCATGCCCCAGAAGCTCCTGTACCACCCGAAGAGGAGCGTTGCCCTCCAACATATGGGTTGCAAAGGTATGGCGCAAAGTATGGGGAGTGACGTTATAAAACCCAAGTTCCCGGGCGATATTCGTGACGATACGGTGTACGGTGCGCACGGTTATTCGTGAAGCTCCCCGGCTCCCAGGAAAAATCGGAGCTTCCAAAGCGAACTTCTTTCCCAGAAGGACCTTCCAGGTTTCCAAGGCCTCCTGAGCTGGAATGCTCAAGGGAACGTAACGTTCTTTGTTTCCCTTTCCAAGAACACGAATCCAGCGCTCTTCGAGATCCACATGTTCCCAGTCGAGAGATACCAGCTCCGCCACGCGCAGACCACTTCCGTAAAGAATCTCCAGAATAGCCCTATCCCGGCAAGCTCCCTCTCCCCGGGGCCCCTCTTCTACAAGGCGCCGGGCATCCTCTCCCGAAAGGGCCAGGGGAAGATGTTTCGGGAGTTTCGGAGTCCGCACCGAAGCAGCGGGGTTTTGGGAAAGCATATGCTGTTCGCACATATATTCGAAAAAACTCCGTAGGGCCGAAAGCTTTCGGGCAGCGCTAGTTTTGGCATAACCGAAGCCCAACATTTCCCGAAGAAAGGAACGGACATGCCCCGAGGTTATATGGCGGGGAGTCAGCACTCCTTCCTGTTCCAAAAACTCCAAGAACTGACCGAGGTCTACGCTATAATTCACCACCGTATGATGTCCTCGCCCAAGCCCATATTCCATATGATGCAAAAATGCATCCAATACTGAGGATAATAACAGTTCCATGGAAGTATTGTACCACTTTTTCTTTGGAATCTACACAATTATCGACAACTTAGGTGTATTTTTTCTTCAACAAAAAATCCCGAAAAATCGGGATTGTTCGCCCATAAGCCGTAAAATCCCGAAAGATACGGGCTTCAGGAGATCAAGAGTTCAGAATGTTTCCGCAAAAATCCTCCTGGTACACCCTTCCTTGCCCGGCAAGAAAAGCATTTCGAGCCTCCAGGGCTCTTCGAGCCACTTCGAGGCATCGTTCCTGGCGTTTTTTTATACGTTTTTCCAAAGGAGGGAAGAGGCCCAAATTGCAGTTCATGGGCTGGAAAGATTCGGGCAACGCATCCTGCAGATAATGGAGCAAGGCCCCCAGGGCAGTTTCACGAGGCCAGAGAGGCGCCTCTCCCCGAGAGAGAAGAGCGTGAAGGTACAGGGCTGCAGCATATCCCGCAGCGGTGCTTTCCATGTACCCTTCCACACCGGAAAGCTGCCCCGCCACAAAGAGAAGAGGTTCCCCCCGAAAACGGAGCCAGGGATCCAAGACCTTGGGAGCGTTGACGAAGCTATTGCGATGCATGACGCCGAAACGCACGAATTCCGCTTTTTCCAATCCCGGGATCATTCGGAAAATCCGTTCCTGTTCGCCCCATAAAAGATTGGTTTGAAATCCCACGAGGTTGAAAAGGCTTCCTTCCAGGTTATCCTGCCGTAGCTGCACCACCGCATAGGGCTCCTGCCCCGTTCGGGGGTCTCGAAGCCCCACGGGACGAAGAGGGCCGAAACGGAGGGTATCCTTTCCTCGGGAGGCGATAATTTCCACGGGCAAACAGCCTTCGAAATAAGCAGGATTGCTTTCGAACTCCCGAAGAGGAGCTTTCCGAGCCTCCTGTAAAGCCTCCCAGAAGCGATAATACTCTTCTTCGTTCATGGGACAGTTGATATAATCCTCTCCCTTTTCTTCCCAGCGGTTTCCCCGATAGGCCATGGAAAAATCGATGCTTTCCCGGGTTATTACGGGAGCTACCGCATCGTAAAAGGCCAGAAGACCTCCCGCTTTTTCTCGTATTTTTTCAGCCAGGGAGGGAGAAGTAAGAGGCCCCGTAGCTACGATAACGGGCCCCTCGGGGATATCCGTAACTTCTTCGGTAATTCGGATTATTCCGGGATGATCGTCGATGGATTGGGTAATGTAACGGGCAAATCCCTCCCGGCCCACGGCAAGAGCTTTCCCCGCAGGCACTTTCGTCGCTTCCGCCGCCGCGATGATAAGAGATCCCCCGAGGCGAAGCTCTTCCTTGAGGATTCCTCCGGGGCTGGCAAGGACATCCGCCCCCAGGGAATTGCTGCAAACCAGCTCTCCAAGAAAGGCCGTGTTATGAGCGGGAGTCTGTTTTTGAGGACGCATTTCCTTGAGATAGACCCGGTAGCCCCGTTTCGCGAGCTGCCAGGAGGCTTCGGATCCCGCCAAGCCGCCTCCTATTATCGTAATTTCTGGAGTTTCCCCGGAAAGAGCGTCAGGATTTTTTTTCACGGGATTTTTCCTTTTTCAAGTTTTTGCCGCTCTCGGAACATTCCATACAGAAAGGTGTTTTGTTTTTGCCTTTCGTAACCATGGGACCTCCGCAAACGGGACATTTTTCTCCCGTAGGCATGGCCCAGGAAGCGAAATCGCATTCGGGGAACCGGGAACAACCGTAGAAGAAACGCCCTCCCTTTTTGCTACGCCGCCGAACGACCTCTCCGATACCGCACTTGGGGCAGGAAACGCCTATGGTTTTGAGTATGGGCCTGCTGTACTTGCAGTCCGGATATCCCGAGCAAGCTATAAACTCTCCGAAACGCCCCCGTTTGATAACCAGGGGGGAACCGCATTCGGGGCAGTTTTCCCCGATTTCCCGAGGAGGTACCGTAACCTTTTTGGCATTTTCCTCCGCTTTGGCGAGATTGCTGGAAAAGGGACTCCAGAACTCCCGGACAACTTCTTTCCATCCCCGGGTCCCTTCTTCGATGTCGTCCAGATCTTCTTCCATGGTGGCGGTAAAATCCACGTTTACGATACGGGGGAAATGCTCTACCAGAAAGTCGTTTACGATAAGCCCGAGCTCCGAGGGCTGCATACGTTTTTCTTCGTTTCTATCCACATATCCCCGATCGTAAAGGGTCTGGATAATGGAGGCATAGGTAGAGGGACGGCCAATGCCGTTATCCTCCAGGGCCTTGATGAGGGCGGACTCTCCGTACCGCGCAGGGGGATTGGTAAAACGCTGCTGGGAGAGCACCTTCGCGACATCGAGACTCTCTCCTTCTTCGGCGGGAGCGATAATTCCTTCTTTCAATTCCAGAGGCCAGACAGCGCCCCATCCCTCGAAAATAAGGCGGGAACCGGACTGTTTGAAGAGGTATATTCCTCCCTCCACCTCCAGGGTGCTGTTCTTCACATGGGCTTTGTTCATCTGGCAAGCCACGAAACGGCGCCAGATAAGATCGTAGAGCTTGAACTGCTCCGAAGTGAGGCTAGCTTTTATTTTTTTAGGTTCCAGAGTGACGTCCGTAGGCCGAATGGCTTCGTGGGCATCCTGGCTTTTTCCCTTGGAAGCATATACGTTGGGAGACTTCGGAAGGTATTCCTTTTTCCAGTTTTCTTCGATAAAACTTCTGGCCATGCCGAGAGCGTCGCCGCTGAGACGAAGGGAATCCGTACGCATGTAGGTAATAAGCCCTACGGGGCCCCGGCCGGGAAGATCCACACCCTCATAAAGCTGCTGAGCCACGCGCATGGTTTTCCGGGGAGCGTATCCCAAACGGCGGGAAGCCTCTTGCTGCAAAGTACTCGTACGGAAAGGAGGGAGGGGAGAGCGGTAGCCGTCCTTTTCTTTGAAGGAGGTTACCGTAACGCTTCCTCCCTTGAGAAGAGCTTCGATTTCCCGGGCTTCTTCCTCGGTTTTTACGGTATAGTTCTTTCCCTTTTTTTTGGAAAGCCGGGCCTGGTAGGTGCGGCCGTCCTCCGAAGCGAGATCCAAATCCACAAGCCAGTATTCCTCCGGAACAAAGGCCAGGATTTCCCGTTCCCGCTCGGCGATGAGGCGAAGTGCCACGGATTGCACTCTTCCCGCAGAGAGCCGGGGCTGGATCTTTTTCCACAGAAGAGGGCTCAAAGAATAGCCCATGACCCTGTCCAGAATTCTTCGGGCCTGTTGGGCATATACTTTATCCATGGAAAGAGGCTCCGGATTTTTTACCGCCTCTTTCACTCCCTTGGGGGTGATTTCATACATCCGCACCCGGCAAGGCTCTTCAGTATTCACGGAAAGAATATGTGCAAGATGCCAGGCAATAGCCTCGCCCTCGCGATCAGGGTCCGCCGCGAGAAGTACTTTTCCAGCCTTGGCAGCGGCGCTTTTAAGCTCCTTGACTATCTTGGCCTTTCCCCGAACCTGAATGTATTGGGGTTCGAAATCGTTGTCGATATCGACGCCGATTTTACTTTTGGGCAGATCCCGCACATGCCCCATACTCGCAGCGATAGCATAATTTTTTCCCAGAATCTTTCCCAAGGTTTTCGCCTTTGCGGGAGATTCCACAATAACAAGCGTTTTCTTCGATGGCATAGGCCCCTCCTATACGATCCACCGAGTTCCGGAAAAACCCTGCATGGAAGAGAGATCTTCTCCTTCTATGGCAAAGCTGGGCAATTCCCAGAACATTTCCACAAGCTCCCGAAAAGCTTGTTCCGAAAGGATACTTTTCGTCATGCAACCCAAAAGAACGGCGTGACAAAGCGCGCGTTCCACTGCGTTATCGGGATCCTTTTCATAGGCAAGCAGTTCCAGCGCCGCCCGCAAAGCTGCAGTATCAAGGTATTGTAATTCTAGGGATGAAAATATCCGTACCGGCAAAATCTTGCACCTCCACCGTGATTTGCGAAAGATAAAAGGGGCCTCTGTAGTCAATTTGCCGAGGCCCGCAAAGGGAATACATGTAAGACCGGAAACCTCTTCCGGGAATTCTGCAATTTTCCGATTTCCGAAAAGGCTCTATTTCGGATTTTTTCTTTTCTCGATCATCAGATTCCCCCATCGGGGGAAATCCCTTTCCAGGTTTTTCGAGAATTCGAAAAAAAGCTCACAATGCAGCGCCCCACCGCCCCGGACCGGTCTGCCGAATATATCCCAGGGCTTCGAGAAGAGCTAGTTCTCCCGTTACGGAAGCGGCGCTCATTGTAACCTCTTGAGCAATGTTGTCAACCGTCCGATCTCCCTCAAGTCGTAAAAAAGCCAGAATTTTCTCTCCCGGGGGAGAAACGGGAGTTTTTTCGCATACATCTTCGGAAAAGAGGAGTTTTTGTTCTCCCGGAGAGCCGAGAAGATCGATAAAATCCGGAACGGAAACCAGGGGATACCCCCCTTCCGCAAGAAGCGCGTTGGATCCCGCACAGACCTTTTCGTTGATACGCCCCGGTACGGCCCAAATCTCCCGCCCGATCTCCCCGCCCAGCCGGGCGGTTATGATGGCACCACTCTTTTGGGGAGCCTCCACCACCACGATTTTTTCAGCAAGTCCCGCGATGATTCGATTTCGCCGGGGGAAACGCCAGGCCTTACCCGCAGTTCCCAAGGGATATTCCGAAAGAAGAGCTCCTCCTCCCCTCAAGAGATTTTCGAAAAGGTCCTCGTGCTCCATGGGGAAAATCTGATCCACCCCGGTACCGAAAACCGCTGCGGAATATCCTCCTTCTTCGAGGCATCCTCCGTGGGCGGCTCCGTCTATTCCCAGGGCACCGCCGCTCACCACTCCCAGGGAAATCCGGGCAAGAGCCCTTCCCAAAGATCCCGCCACGTCCCAGGCATAACTCGAACAGCGCCGGGTTCCCACCACACCCACAAGGCCGCAGGGGGGAGGAAAAAGACCCCGGCAGTACAGAACAACCGGAGGATCCGGAAGATCCCACAATCCCCCGGGATAATCCGGATCTTCGAAGGACAAAAGAGAAATTTCCCGGGAAAGACACCTCTCATATTCCTGGAGATGCCATTTCCGGGAAATTCCCTCCGAGAGAAACCGGATGCCTCCGGGAGAAAGCTTCCGCTCTTTCCACAGTTTCTCTCCTCCTTCGAGAAATGCCTCGGGAGAAAGGCCGTTTTCCTGGAGATCCATGATCGTTCTCGCGTCCAGACACTGGGCTCCGTTGAGAAGAAGCAGGGAGCCTAAACGTTCATCCATGAATTGCCATCCTTTCGATATCCCAGGGCCTCGGCGAACATGTCGAGGGAAAGCTCTTCCTCTCCTCGGAGGTCTCCGATGGTTCGAACCACCCGGAGAAGCCGGGTCATGCCCCGCCCGGTAAGCACATGTTTTCGAGCGGCCTCCCGAAGAAAATTCCGTTCCCTTGTGCCAATCCGTATGTTTTTCCGAAGGAGCCTTTCCGGCACTTCGGCGTTGCAGGAATATCCAAAGGGCCGCCATCGGGCACGCTGGCGATCCCGAGCTTCCAGAACACGTTCCCGAACGGCCCGGCTGTTTTCCCTGGAGCTTTCTTCATCCGAAAGGAGTTCTTCCGGAGTAAGCCGGGGCACCGCCACGTGAAGATCCACCCGATCCAAAATAGGACCGGAAAGGCGTTTGGCATAGCGCCGGCGCTCCGAGGCGGAACAGCGGCAAGGGATTTTAGGATCACCGTAGTAACCGCAAGCGCAAGGGTTGGCGGCACAGACGAGAAGAACTCGTGAGGGATAGGTAACGCTTCCGGAGGCTCTGTTCACCGCAATGCTTCCATCTTCCAGAGGCTGCCGCATGGCCTCCAAAAGCTCTCGCCGGAATTCTGGCATTTCATCGAGAAAAAGAACACCCCGATGCGCCAGGCTTATCTCTCCGGGCTGCATTCGAGACCCCCCGCCACAGACTGCAGGGGTAGTTGCGGTGTGATGAACGCACCGGAAAGGAGGAAGGGTACTCCCATCGAAGGGAAGTCCCAGAGTACTCCGAATGCGATGTACTTCAAGAAGCTCCTCCCGGGAAAGAGAAGGAAGAATTCCCCGCAAAGCCTTGGCAAGCATAGATTTCCCCGATCCGGGAGCTCCTACAAGGAAAAGATTGTGGTGCCCGGCTGCGGCGATCTCCAAAGCCCGTTTCGCCTGGGCCTGACCTTTGATCTCCTGCAAATCCACTTCCGGCACGAAAGGGACTTCCAGGGCAGGATTTTCCCGCTCCAGAGGAAGTAAGGGAGCTTCCTTACGAAGATGCCGGAAAAGCGAGGCCAGATCCGGTACGCCGTAGGCCTCCACGCCATCTACGAGAGAGACTTCTTTTCCGTTCTCCCGGGGAACGTACAGAGGTACCCCGAGATCTCTTGCAAGGATGGCCCCGGAAACGGCTCCCCGCACTCTCCGAAGCCTTCCGTCCAAAGCGAGTTCTCCGAGAAAGAGAGCTCCCTCCGGCGGGGGTACCACGCCTCCCTGCACCGCCAATCCCACCGCTATGGGAAGATCCAGGAGAGCTCCTTCCTTGGGAACGTCCGCAGGGGCCAAATTGATGGCAATGCGCCCCCGGAGAGGGATATCCAAACTGCGCAAAGCCGCCCGAACCCGTTCCCGAGCCTCTCGAACCGCCACGTCCGGCAAACCCACCAGGGTCATGACAAAAAGCCCCCCGGTCATCTCCACTTCCACCTCCACCCGAAGAGCCTCCACTCCCCGGAGGGTCATGCCCCACACAGCGCTCAAGAAAGCATCCCTCCCGCTATATCTTCAAAATGCGCAACTTGCCATTCTCCTTTAGGTGTCACCGTAAAGGCCACCAGGTCGATTCTCCAGTACCCGCTCCAATCTTTGCGATTTACGTAACACCGAGCCGCATGGAGAAGGCTCCGGAGTTTCCGGGGCCCCAAAGTGCTTTCCGGAGGCTGCAAGGTTCCCACCGAGCGGGTGCGTACTTCCACGAAAACGAGTTCTTTCGAGGAGTCGAAAAAAACGAGATCGATCTCTCCCCGGGGAAAGCGCACGTTTTGATCCACGTAGCGCCATCCCTTTTTCTCCAGATATTTTTTAGCGACATCTTCACCTTTTTTCCCGAGTTCCTGGGGCTTCATCTTTTCTGAGGAGGTTTCTGCTGCTGATCCATGCGGTAGATGAAGGCAAGGATTTTCGCCACCGCTTGATAAAGTTCCGTGGGGATTTCCTCACCCAACTCCAGCACCATAAGAGCGCTCACCAGGGCAACATCTTCCACCACGGGAATGTCCGCATCCCGGGCAATCTCCACGATGCGTTCCGCCATGCGCCCCTTTCCAGCCGCCAAAAGCCGGGGGGCCTCGTCTCTCGCCCGATCATATCCCAGGGCGGCGGCCCTTTTATGCGCCATGCGCTCTTCTTTCATCCTCACGCCTCCATATCGATGGCCCGGTAGGAGGCTTCGGGTTCTTCTTCCGCAAAAAACATCACCAGGGATGCCAGGGATAGAGGTAATTCCCGAAGTTCCGCCTCAAGCTCCTTCTGATGGCTTCGAAGAAAGCGGAGGGCTTTTTTCTCCTCCGCTCCCAGAGCTACCGCCAGGGCCTTTTCGTCGCTGGCGAGATGCCCCCGTATAGCTCCCAGAGCGGTTCCTTCCATGTCAAAATGCACACGCCACAGAGTGCGCTCTCCCCGTTTTTCCTTTTTTACATTCACCCGGGCCAGGGAAGATTCGGATTCCCCCAGAGGCCAGAAAGCCGGAGCCAACAGCGAGGGATCCACTCCTTCCCGGGCAGGAGCGGAAAGCATGCCGTGAGCCCGCAAAAATCTAAGGAGTTCCGGGTCCTCTTCGGCAAGGTCCTTCAAGGTCCAGGAAGAAAAATCCTTTTCTTTTCCCAGGCGGCGCACATTTTCCTTGAGTCGTTTCCAATACTTATTTATCTGTTCATCCTGGAGATTCAAATACCAGAGAAGGATCTGCACGTTTTCCGAGGTAAGAGGCAATCCCCGGGCCCAGAGCTCCGCCAAGGGGGCCGGAGTCTGTTCGCCTCCTCCCATTTGAGACCATGCGGCACGAAGCGAGGAAAGCACTTCCTCCGAAAGAGGAAGCCCCCTGGAAAGAAGGGCCAGAGCAAGAGGCTGCTCCCGGAGAGGCACGGTACGCAGCAGAGAGAGATCCGATGGTGTGAGCCGAAGCACCGGCATGCCCTGCGATTTTTCCCAGACAGCCTGAAATCGCTGACCCGGAACGAGAGGAAGGTTTGCCAGAGCTTTAAGCTGTTGCCCGAGAACCCGTACGAGATACGTGCCGTCCCCTTCGGCGCTGAGAACGACTCCCCGTACCAGAGTTCCTTCGGGGATGTTCGGAAGACGCCCTCCGGTTCGCTGTACTTCCTGTCCCTGTTGCTGAGGCTGGGGAAGTCCCGAAGGAGTTCGAATAGTGTTCCCGTGAAGCGGATCCAGAGGACTCATGGCTCACCTCCCAATAAAGTTTCGAGTTATAACGCTAGCAGGAAAAGCTCCTTCGGTGCCAGGGAGTAGGTCCGAAACACTTCAGAGCTTCCCGGTGCATTTTGGTGGGATATCCCTTGTGCCGGGCAAAACCGTATTCGGGATAGAAAGCATCGAGAGTTATCATAACCCGGTCACGAAGCACCTTGGCCACCACCGAAGCCGCCGCCACCGAAAGGATGCGGTTGTCTCCCTTGATGACTGTTTTCTGAGGGCAGAAAAGCCCGGGAATCGGGCAATTCCCGTCCACTGCCACCAAATCCGGCACAAAGGGGAATTGCTCCACCGAACGTTTCATGGCCCAAAGAGATGCCTGGAGAATGTTGATGTGATCTATCCGGCCCGCCGAAGCTGCCTGGGCACGCCAGAGAACTTTCAAACCAAGTATTTCCCGAAAAATTTTCTCCCTTTTTGCGGGAGAAAGCTTTTTCGAATCCCGGAGCCCCATTTTCCAAAGTTCCCGCATCTGTGCCGGTTCAAGCCATACCGCCGCCGCCACCACGGGGCCTGCCAGGGGGCCGCGCCCGGCTTCATCCACTCCGAGAACTCTCATGACAACACCGGCAAATCCGGGGATTCCAAGGAAATACGCCCGAGTTTACCCCGGGAGAAAGCATCCAGGAGCCTTTTCCCGGCATTTCCCCGATCCACCACGCCTCCCTTGCGGAGACATCCCAAGCGCCGTCCGAGCCGGGAAAGATCATCCTCCTCGGAATCCAGAGGATCCGGAAGTTCGCCCCAGACTTCTTCCACCAAGTACCACAGATCCCGGGCCCGGAGAAAGGCGAGAAATTCCGCACCAAGGACCTCGTGGCTTCCCACCACCTCGCTTTTGCTGCTGCCGAGCCAGGCAAGCATACGATGCACCCGGGGATCCGACTTGGGATCGAGAATACCCGGGGAATCCACCACCACCATGCCCTCTTTGTTGGAAAACCAGGAAACTCCCCGGGTCACCCCCGGAAGAGCTCCTACCTTGGCGGCGTGTTTTCCCATGATACGGTTCAAAAGCTGGGATTTTCCCACGTTGGGAATCCCCATAACAGCCAAACGCACTCCCCGATGTTGTGGAGCCAGGGAAGCAAGCTCCTTTTTGAGAGATCCCAGAGGATCCTGGAGCAAAGAGAAAGCCCAGATCTTTCGTCCCTCGCTCTTATAATGGGCAATCCATGCCTGGGTAATCTCTTCGTCCGCAAGATCCCTGCGGGAAAGCACGGTCCAGAGAGGGCGTATTTTTTCGAGCCCCTCCGCCTGGGGAGACGCCGTGAGCTCCGGAGCCCGGGCATCCCGGACCTCGATAAGCACGTCGAGCTGTTTTATAAGCTCCCGAAGCTCCCGGGACCCCTTTGCCATGTGTCCCGGGTACCATACGGTTCTTCCTGCCACGGCCCTATCCTCTCATCATGAATTCATTCCAGCAGCCCCAAACGATCCAGAGGCCAGTACCGGAAAAAAGCGGGGCCCTTGATATAGGCCTTCGGAACGAACTTGGTCCCCTCGGGCCAGAAGCGCCCATCCTGAGAGTTGGGGCGGTTATCCCCCAAAACGAAGAATTGATCCCGGGGCACCACGATCTCTCTCATGTCATAGGAATCGTGATGGCGGACATAGGGTTCTTCAAGGGCTTCTCCGTTTACATAGACAATGCCGTCCTCCATATGAATCGTATCCCCCGGAAGCCCCACGACACGCTTGACGAAATCCCGCTTGGGATCCACGGGATATTTGAAAACTATTACCTGCCCCCGCTTGGGTTCCTGCACATAGTACCAGAACTTACAGACCAGAACCCGATCCTTGATCTCCAGCGTGGGAATCATGGATCCGCTGGGAATCCAGAAAGCCTGAACCACGAAGGTGCGCAAAATCAAGGCTAAAACAAGTGCCCAAAGCACAGTCTCCAGGGTTTCGCGCCACCATGGTTTGGAAGCCATTCACAATCCCTCCTGTCATGTTCACTCCCGAAAGAGCGTGGAAACGCTCTCTGTTATAACCGTATCGCTTTCATATTTCAAGGCACCATGTCCAAAACCGTAATCTTTCCGTAAAGAGAAACCGTCACCGTAGCATCCGGAAGAGAGGAAAGATCCTCTTCCCGGTAGACTCCAAGGGTAAAGGTAGGAGTGAACGTCCCCAGAGGAAGAGAGAAACGCGACTCCGGGACTTCGGGAACCCGAATGAAATAGCCTTCCCCCTTCCAGGTATCCACAAGAGACCGGGAATTCCAGAAAAGTCTCAGGGATTCTCCAAGATAGGTGGAGGGGAGAATAAGCCGAAATCCCTCTCCTTGCAAACGGGATTCCAAAATTTTTCCATCCAGCCAAGACGCCAGCTTCTCCGCATGCCGCACCGCTCCCTCGGGAGAGGTCGAAACGATCCAGGAGGAAGAGAAAAGCACCCCGAGGGTAGCCGCCATAATTCCCAGTATAACCAGTACTACCAGAACTTCCACAAGGGAAAGGCCGGGTTTTTTTGCGGAAAAGTCACGAAAAGGGGGGAGCAGTTTCTCCCAGGCTCCCCCCACGACACCAATTCTTTTTCTTCTTCGGGGCATGGACATTTCTGTTTCTAGGATGCGAAAAATGCCCGCCCCAGCTCCAGCACATCGAGATTGGCTTTGCGGAAACGCTCCGGTGAAAGAGCCTCGATGGCTTTTCGCAGTTCTTCGGAAGTTATATCCGTTACCCCGGCGCCTCCCATGGCCCCCAAAAGAAGAACGTTGAGAAAGAGGAAACGCCCTCCCATATGCTGCCGGAGGAGATTATACCCCGGAATCGTATGGAGGGAAATCTCCCGTTCCCGGGCAAATTTCTGAAGATGTTCGTTTTCCACCGCTTCGGGCTGATGGAGGTTGATCAGCGCATGCCCGCCGGAGCGGAGGAACTGGAGATTCCGGAAGCCCTCGTTCTGATCGAAGGCCAGAAGCAGATCCGCATCCCCCGTCCGAACGAGGGGGCTTGCATACTCCCCTATTTTGAAATGGCTCACCACGGAGCCTCCCCGCTGAGCCATGCCGTGCACTTCGCTCCCCATGACATGGGCTCCCCTGGAAAGGGCGATATGTCCCAGCACCTTGCTGGAGAAGAGAATTCCCTGGCCCCCGAGGCCTACCACGACATACTGCATAATCTACGCCTCCTCCCCGGCTTTTACGATGGCCCCATGAGGGCAGACCTGGATACAGACCCCGCAGCTTACGCAAAAACGTTCGTCGATGTAAGCCTTTTTCTTTTCTTCATCAAACCGGAGTCCCGGGCAGTTGAAGAAATCGATGCAGAACTTACAGCCGATGCACTTTTCCTGATCCACCTTTACGGGGATTTTTTCCTGCTCGCACTTGAGAAGCATACAGGGATGTTTGAAAATCACCACCGCAGGTTCCTGGTTGGCCTTGGCATGCTCCCAGGCTTCCTTTACCGCCGCCACCCCCGCAGAAACATCGTAGCTCGCCACTTCCTTCACGAGAGAAATACCGCAGCCCTCACAGGCCTTCCGGATATCCACCTTCCGCCCCGTATCCCCCTTGCGGAGCTTGGTACCCACCGCAGGGTTGGGCTGCCCCCCGGTCATGGCGGTGATGCTGTTATCCAGGATGGCCAGAACGAAAGCATGCCGGTTGTACACCGCATTCACCAGGCCGGGAAGTCCCATGTGGAAAAAGGTGGAATCCCCGATGGTAGCGATGATGGGCTGATCCTTATCGTCCACTTTATGAGCCAAATAGAAACCCGAGGGCTGGGTTACCGAGGCTCCCATGCAAATAACGGAATCCACGGCTTTCTGATTGACTCCCAGGGTGTAGCAACCAATATCGGAGGGGTAAATTCCCTTGGGATAGGCTTTGCGAATGGCAAAAAAGCTTGCTCTATGAGGACATCCGGGACAGAGCATGGGGGGCTTGGGGGTTACCGCAAGCTCCTCCAGGGCCTGTTTAAGCTCCGAAGCGCTCTTCTGAGGACGTTCCTCTCCGAGCGCGGAGAAAAGTATTTCTTCCACCACCTCGGGAAGAAGCTCTCCCGCCCGGGGAACCATGCCGTTCCAGCGCCCCATGATTTTCGTTCTATCCGGAAGCTGCATCTCGATGACCGGATAGGTCTCCTCGAGCACCAGAACCTTTTCGTGTCTGGCCACGAAGTTTTCCACCATTTTCACCGGAAGAGGTACGGGAGTGCCAATTTTCAGCACCGCCACGTCTTCCCGTCCCAGGGTTTTGAGAAGATCCATGATCACCGCAAAGGAAATACCTCCGGCAATGATCCCCAGCTTGGGCTCCTTTGTGGCGGGGACTTCGTAGTTGTACGCTCCGAAATCCTTTTCGAAATCCTCCCGGATGGCATCGTTTTTCTGGTTCAATTTGGGATGATTCACCCGAACGTTGGCGGGAAGGCAGACCCAGCGCCGGATATCTTTTTTGAAATTCGCCGGCCGGTCCAGGGAGAGGACCTCTCCGAGCTCCACATCCTGCCTGCAGTGATCCACCCGGCCCGTGGGGCGCAACATTACGGGAATATGGTAGGTTTCCGAAAGAGTATACGCATCGAAAACCATGCTCTTCGCCTCCTCCGCCGTGGAGGGATCGAGACAGGGAATCTTGGCATACATGGCAAAATAACGGCTGTCCTGCTCGGTCTGCGAGCTATGCGGCCCCGGATCGTCCGCCACCGCAAGCAAAAACCCACCTTCAAGCTCGAAATGAGCCACGCTCATGAGAGCGTCCGCCGCCACGTTGAGCCCCACCTGCTTCATGATCGCACAGGAGCGTTTTCCCGAGAAGGATGCCGCAGCAGCCACCTCGAAAGCCACTTTTTCGTTGGTGCACCACTCCACGGCGGTCTTGGTTTCCAGCTCGTCCGCATACTTGGCCACCGCCGGAAGGATCTCCGAGGACGGAGTTCCCGGATAGGCCACGGCGACTTCGCATCCCGCCTCCACAATTCCCCTGGCAATGGCTTCATTGCCAAGAAGAATGGCCCTTTTACCCATGTTCTACCACTCCTTTTATTTGGAAAATGACATACGCCTTTCGAGCATCCCGTAAAATGGCTCGGGCTTGCTCAACAATTCTCCCTGGGGGTTCGTAAAAGCATGCTTGGTATATCCTTCGGTGAGAAGAACCTCCTCCCGGAAAATCTTGTACCCGAAGGTCACGCTGCATCGTTTCAGCTCCCGGATAACCGTCCTCACCACGAGAAGATCGTCATACCGGGCAGGCCTTTTATAACGGCAATGAGCCTCCACGCAAGGCAGAAAAACCCCCTGTTTTTCCCAGTCCGAGTAGGCAACGCCAAGCTGTCGGCAAAACTCGGTCCTTCCCATCTCGAACCAGGGAAGGTAGTTGGCATGATAAACGATACCCATCTTGTCGGTTTCACTGTAGCGAACCCGAAGAGAGATCTCCCATTCGTCAGGCTTCAAAACCCGAGGCATTTCCTTTGTCATAAACGGCTTTCCTCCCCGAATGCGGCAAACTCAGGAAATCATACCATGGCAACCGGCTCTTCCCGGTAAAGAGATCTCAAAAAACGCCTTCTTTACCGCAGCGCCATGCTGACACGAAAACACGACACGATTACATAGCAAAAAATTGTGCTTATGCAAAACTATTTGTCATTTTAACACAGACAAATGAGAAAAAAAACGCAAAATACCATATCCAGAAAAAGGCCTTCTCGGCAAACCGCAAAAAGAGGCGGGGTTGGAACCCGCCTCTCGAGAGCTGCAAACTTTTTGCCGCCGAATAACAGCTACGTGTGCCAAGGATGTTTTTTGTCCGGAGAAAAATCTACTTTTTTCCGCCCTCCGCCGCCGAAGGAATCCATTCCGCGGAATCCCCCGGAAGCACTTTGCCTCCCCGGAGGACCCTGCAGAAA
>DAIPKP010000123.1:0-5219 GCA_036769705.1 Synergistaceae bacterium | reverse complement strand
ATGGGGCCGGAACCTTCCGAGAGATAATGTCCTTACGGATTGCCCGGTATATGGTAGGCACGGAGATAGGAAGCTCCTGCCGTGGGCTATTTTTTATCATTAAATCTTGGAAATCTTAGCCCCGTTGCACTTGTAGTTTACATCTAGCCATAAAAAACCCGAATCCTCCGGAAATTCCGGGGCTTTGGGTTTTTTGTGTCCTCTCCTCTACTGGGCTTGATGATAGAAAATGGCCCTCCGCAGAAGGCCCTAGCTTTCCATCACCGCCTGGATCATCCGCACCGCCCGCAGATTTTCCCGAACGTCGTGCACCCGAAGGATCTCCACTCCCTGGGCGGCGCACCACGCGGAAAGAGCGAGGGTCCCCTCCAGCCGATCCTCCGGGCGGGGAAGATCCAGCACCCGGCCGATGGTGCTCTTTCGGGAGTACCCCATGAGGAGAGGCAATCCGAAGGAACGAAACCGGGCTATTTCCCGCAGAATCCGGAGGTTATGGCAGTCTTTTTTGCCGAACCCCAGGCCGGGGTCGAGAATGACCTGGCTCCGGGGACATCCTTTGGATTCCGCCAGGCTCAGGCGCTCTTCGAAATATTCCGAGAGCTCTTCCATAAGGTTGGGATATTCCGGATTTTCCTGCATGGTCCGGGGAATACCCTTCATATGCATGAGCACCAGCGGAGCTTGCCACCGGGCGGCCACCGCCGCGAGATCGGAATCGAAACCGAGGCCGGAGATGTCGTTCAGCATATCCGCCCCTGCCTCCAGGCAGGCCTCTCCCACGGCAGCTTTGGTGGTATCCACGGAGATCACCGCTTCGGGATGGCGCCGCCGTATTTCCCGAATGACCGGCACCAGTCTCTCTTTTTCCAGGGCTTCCGGCACGGGCTCCGATCCCGGGCGGGTGGATTCCGCCCCGATGTCGAGAATATCCGCTCCCTGGGCAAGCATCTCCTCCGCCCGGGCAAGGCAGGCCTCTTCCGAATGTACCCGGCTGGCACCGTAAAAGGAATCTTCCGTACGGTTGAGGATACCCATGATCCGGGTACGCCCTCCACCGAGGGAAAGCCTTCTCCTCCGGGGAAGAGAGAGAGAGAAGGATAAAGGCCTCATGATTCCATGTCCTCCCGGGTGACGGTTACCGAGGAGGAGGCGGTTTCCCAGAGGCGCACCTCCCAGAGAGTACAGTTTGGGCGGCGTACGAGCTCTTCCAGCTCCTGCCATATCCAGCGGGCGATATATTCCGCCGTGGGCTGTTCGAAGAGATCGTTCAGATAGGCATGATCCAGGCGGGATAGAATGGTGTCCTTCACCAGCTTCTTGAGCTCCACGAAGTCCAGCACCATTCCCTCCTCATCGGGAAAGCCTTTCAGCACTACCGCAAGCCGGTAGGTGTGCCCGTGAAGGGCCTCGCATTTCCCGTGATACTGTATCAGCCGGTGAGCGGCATCGAAGGTGAATTCCTTCTGCAGCAGCATGTTTTCAATCCTCCTCTCTCTTGCAGCATCCCTCCCGCCGGAGCAGAAGGGCGAGTTCCTCGGGGCTCCGGACTACCCGGACCCCGGAAAAGGTTTCCAGTTTTTTCACGTGCTCCAGATCCACCGGGCGCGGCCGCAGGGAGAGAGGTTTCCCCGAAATGGAAAGGGAGAGCACTTCTTCCTCCACGTCCGTGGGGAGCACCACCAGGGGCACTCCGAACTTCCCCCCCTGGGCGAAGAGATTGGTGAGCAGGGTATCCGCAATACCCAGGGAACATTTGGCCACGGTATTGGAGGTGGCGGGAGCGATAATGCAGAGATCGTAAGCTCCCGCGGCGAAACGGCAGGAGGCGAAAGAGCTGTAATCGCTCTCGTCGGTGCTTTTTCGGGCTACCCCATCGAGAAAATCCCGGCATCGGTACATGCGGGTCACCTCGGAGGCCGCCCGGGAATAGAAGAGGTCCACCTCTTCCAAAGATGCCACCAGGGGGAGAATTTCCCGGAGAAAGTGCCCCGCTCCGGAAATTCCCCAGGCCACGGTTTTCATGCTCTTTCCTTTCCGGAAAAGTCCAGAAGCCAGGCTTCCAGGGAACGGGAAAGGCCTCCGGAAATTCCGGAGGAGAGCTCTTGCCGCAAATCCCCCACCAGGGCGCTTCGCTCCGCAAAGGCGTTATGCTTGTGAATGGATTCGAAGTTTTCCTGCCGGAAGAGAACGAAATCCTCCTCCTCCAACTCCGGAAAGAGCTCCAGAAGATTGCCCGCCATTTCCCGCACCACATCCTCCACGAACCGGGGACGCTCATGCCCCTTGCGGACCACGAAAAATTCGTCCGGCCTCTTGAGGAGGCCGTAAATTTCGGAACTCATGGAAGCTTCCACAAGATGCACCATCTGCTCCGCCCCGATCTTCGTCCGGGTTCCCACCAGCAGGGTTCCCCGGCCTCGCTGATTATGGGAGGCCAGAGGAAGAATCCCCGCTATCCGGGCGGATTCCTCCGGGGAATACCCCTCTTTTTCAAGGAGGTACCGGGCATAGTCCTCGATCATGCTCCGGGCACAGGGACAGGCGGTAAAGCCATCCACCTCCACCCCCACCGCCCGGCGCACCGAGGTGCCGTCGCTGGCGGCATAACCGAGAAAGGCATAGAGCTCTTCCACATCTTTTCCCGAAATGGGGGTTCTCTTGTGAAAGGGATAGTTCACCCGAAGCCGCACCTCCGAAAGAGCGCTCTTCTGGCTTTGGGCGATCCGAAGAGCCATGTGCTCTGCCAAGGTTTCCAAGTCCGGCACTCTTTCCGAGGCGATCTCCTGGGCGAATTCCTCCAGATCCTGGGTAAACCGGGACATGTGCACCCCGGAGCGGCACGAAGGAAGATGCACGAAGAGATCCATGGAGGCGTCGAAGAGGGAACATCCCGGAGATTCCAGCCGGATAAGCCGACGAATGCCCTTGACCCCCACCCGGCTGAGGGCCAGGGGGATTTCCGGGGCCTCCTGCTGCACGTCCTTGGCGAGGGGAAAAGAAAGTTCCCGGGGGAGAAGGCGAACTCCCCGGGAATCCACGGAAGCTTGGAGATCCGCTATGGTCTTTTGCTCCCCCGGATGCCACGCCCGGGGAGCGATTTCCTTGAAAGGCACCAGCACGAAGGCCCGTTGATGCATACGGGGATGGGGAATTTCCAGATTCTCCTCCTTCAGGGTACGTCCTTCCCAGAGAAGAATGTCCAGATCCACCACCCGGGGGCCGTTACGAAAGGTGGGAGTCCGGCCCATGCGTTTCTCGATCCATTTGAGAAACTCCAGGAGCCTCCGGGGAGAATCCCCGGTACGGTACGCACAGACTGCGTTGCAGAAGGGGGGCTGGTTTTCGTATCCCACGGGATCCGTTTCGTAAAAGGAGGAAAGGCGGCGCACCTTTCCGCGAATTTCCAAATATTGCAAGGCCTGAAGAAGGTTTTCCCGGGGATTCCCCAAATTGGAACCCAATCCAAGGTAGACCAGTCCGGGCAGGGATTTTCCCCCTGGGGATTCCCTATGCATAGGGCTCACTCCTCTCGATTTCTCCCGTTATGCCGCTTTCTTCGGGGGAGTACATGGAAGTTCTTCCGAAGGGGGCGGCAATTTCCGGGCATCTCGGGGCCGTTCACGGGCTGCCCCTCTCTCCCGACCGGGGAGGGGAACAAAAAAACGAGCCCCTACAGAAACATCATGAAGGCTCCCGCTCTTCCTCCTCGGAAGAGCCGGCTTTCTCTCCTGCCCTCGGGGATGCTACGGAGCCCGCTCCCGGAGATTTCGCATGTTCCTCCTCGAACTCTCCCTCGGTATACGTTCCGCCTTCCCTGGAATCTTTCGTCTCTCGGGAAGGAGCCTTTCCCGCAGTGATCTGAGGGAACTCCGCCGCTTCCTCCTCAAAAAGGTTCTTTCCCGGCGCGGTACCGGAGTTGGAAGGCATGAGCCCCAGGAATTTCTTCAACCGGGGGGCGAGACGCGAGCGCCCTCCCTCGGCCTGTTCCATCTCCTCTTCCGCCCGGCGGGTAGCCCGTCCCCATACTCCGGCAAAGCCGGGATATTCTTCCATGAGAATGGCAATGGCCTTTTCGTAGATGTAAAGAGAGCGCCGATCCGCCCGATCCGGCTTTCGATAGAGGGCATCCATATTTTTCTGAAGAGTGCGGTTCTCCTTCTCCAGAAGGTCGATCTGTTTTTTGAGCGCCTCTTCCCCCCGGGAAATCACCGCAAGATGGGTTTCCCAATATTTTTTCTGGGCCCGGCGCTTGAGATAGCCGCTCAAAAAGACGTAAAAAGCGATGCAGAGACCGAGAAAAAGCCCGGTAAAAACGTTATTCCCGAAAAATTGCATAGGTGTTCTTCCCCCCTGTTCTTCTCCTCCGGAGCTTTCCGGAAGAGAGATCTTTCCGTTTTTTCATGGTGGCATGGCGTAGTTTTTTCGTAAAAAAGAAAGGTCGGGCCGCCACGTTTTGCGCAATCTCCTCGCAAAAAAAGGTTGCTTCGATCCGAAGAAAGCATAACAAAAGAAATTCCTTGGGCCAACAAAAAAAGAGCCCTTCGAGGAAACATCATCTCTCCGAAGGTTCGCCTTCCCATTGAAGAAGGAGCTCGGTTCCTCCCGCAACTCCCGGAAGAATGCCGCTGAAACGGAAATTCAGCTTTTCCACTCCCTCCAGGAAGGAGGTTCCCGGCGATTCCAGGGGAAGCCGGATGAGCATGCAGCGGATCCCCTCCCCCGAGAGCTTTTCGAGATGTCTGTGAATCTGCACCAGCAGATCCGCATCGTAGTGAAGTACCGTAAGAAAAGCCCGGTGCCGGGAATGGTCCACATCCAGGGTTACCATGCTCTGGCGCAGGGAAAAGGAGGCGGATTCCCCGGAAAACTCGGGGAAACGAACCTTCAGCCCCAAATAATCGCAGATTCGGCGTATTTCCGCGGCATAGTCCCGGGGAGGATAGAGATCCTGTTCTTCCATGTTTTCCAGGGCTTTGAAGAGAAGAATCCCCTGGGGGTCAATGCGGTCGAAGTACGCCTCCACCCGGCCGGACTCGCGGAAGCCGAGGTCCTCGCAGCGTTTCAGGATTTCAGGATCGTTGTTGGGAACCAGGGCAACGAGCTCCTTTCGCCCAAGCTTTTTCGCCTTCTCCAGCATGGCGGACTCCAATTCTTCCAGAAGAGTCTCCCGCCGGGAAGATTGCTCCAGATTTCGGGAAATCATGGGAGGGAGCCAGAAG
>DAIPKP010000284.1:0-1169 GCA_036769705.1 Synergistaceae bacterium | reverse complement strand
TGAAGGGGGTGACTATCCCCAGAATCTCTGCAATCTCTTTTCCGTAGGCTTCTTCAAGCTCCTTCCGATGCTCTTTCACCCATCCGGCGATGGCCTCCGCCTCGGTGCGATTCCGACGGCTTCCGGAAGAGCGCTCATCCGCCGCACCCAGAACGGGAATTTCCCCCATCATGGGGAGAAATGCCGGGCGCTTCCGGGCATCTTCGGGGCTCTGCCTCCGGTGGGGCTCCAGCTTGCCGTGATAGACCAGATCGTTGCAGTAGGCGATGATCTCCGGCAGGCATCTGCGATGCTCCACCAGCATCATGCCGGGGCAGAGTTCCTCGTACTGGGTATAGTTGCAGGCGAGCTGGGCCATTCTCATGAGGTTTCCCGAGGCGGCATAATACCCCCGGGGCTCCTCCTCTTCGTACTTCTTCAGAGAGGATATTACGCCGCTCTCCAGGGCGTTGGCGGAATCCGTTCCAGACGCCACAGACCACACTGGTTCAATCTGAAAGGTATCTCCCACCACCAGAGCCTTTTTAGCAAGAGCAAAGGAGGGGGTGCCGATCTCCGGAGAGACCTGACCCGCCTCATCCACGATGAGCAGATCGATCTCGTTGAACATGAAAATCTCCTTCTTAATCTCCTTTTGGTAGCCGCAGTAGTAGTGGGGAAGCATGTAGAACGTAGCGATCTGGCAGGGGAGAAGTTTCGCAAAGCGTCGGTACATCCGGGCTTTTTTCTCCGGGCTGGCACTGTCCCAATACGTGGAATCGTAAAGCTTTTTTCGAAGCTCCTCAAGATACATGCCTTCCCAGTAGTGGCTCGCCAGACGGAAGGCCCTGGCCCGCAGCACCGTATCCAGCTTCTGGATCACCCCGTTTTGGGAGAGAGCATCCCCCTTCAGAGAGAGCCCCGCTTCTTCTGCGGCCCTCTGGAGGGTTTGCCATCTCTGCTCAAGCTGGGAGAGAGATTCCTGAAGATTTTTTAAGCTCTGCTCCCACTGGGCCACACAGTGCTCCTGGTGGCTCCTTTTCTCCCCGAGAGCCTGGCGTACCCCTTCCCGTCCTTCCGGGGGGAACTCCAGAGCGTGCTCCAGCAGAAAAACCCTATCCCGGGCCTCTCTCCGCTTGCGTACCGGAGGGAGGAATGAGAGAAGGGCCAGAAAGAAGGGCTCCGAGGAG
>DAIPKP010000283.1:0-1170 GCA_036769705.1 Synergistaceae bacterium | reverse complement strand
CGGTCATCTCTCCGGCGGAAAAACTGAGGGACCCCACGTTGTAGGTACAGTAACGGAGGGAGCTTCGCTCCACCTTGGCGAGATCCACCAGGGCCTTCAGGGCATCGGGCATATACATCATGGGAAGCACCGTATCCTCGGAAACGAAGCATTCGTAGCTTCCCCGGCGCAGCGCGTCGTAATAGGAGGCCACTGCGTAATCCGTGGTTCCTCCTCCGGGCTCGGTCCGCCAGCTTATGATCCCCGGATAGCGCACTCCCCGAACGTCCACGCCGAATTTTTCCCAGTAATATTCCGCCATGAGCTCTCCCCAGACCTTGGTAATGCCGTACATGGTTTTGGGGCGCAGCACCGCCACCTCCGCAGGATTATCCCCCGTCTCGGGGCTGAATGCTGCGATGGAGCTGGGGCATATCACCCGGTCCAATTTCTTTTCCCGGGCAAGTTCCAGGACATGAAAAAAACCCTCGGTATTCACTCTGTGACAGAGCTGAGGGTTTTTTTCTCCCGTGGCGGAAAGAATGGCCGCAAGATGAAAGACCGTATCCACCTGGTATCGCTCCGCAATTTCCCAAAGCCTCTCCCGGTCGAGAACGTCCAGAATTTCCCGGGGCCCCTCGAGGATCTCCGCAAGATCCCTGGCATCCGAGGCAATCACGTTTTCGGCACCGAACTCCCGGCGCAGCAAAAGGGTGAGTTCCGTTCCTATCTGCCCTCCCGCACCGGTAACGAGAATTCGCTTCATAAATGTTCCACCTCCCGCAAGATATTGTACATCCTCGGTCCGATCCTTACGAGGAACAGCACGGCATATACATTACATACATTACGAGGAAAGTTCCCTCTATTTTTCAACTGCCTTTGCAGTCTGCTCCCGGGCAACCTTCCGGACATGCCTTCTGGCAAGATACGTTTCCAGTTCCGCCGTAAAAACTCCGCCCAAAATAAGGGCTCCTCCCAGGGCCACCTGGAGATTGAGCGCCTCCTGCCCCATAAGAACAGCGATAATATACCCGAAGAGGCTCTCCATGGAAAGGAGAATCGCCGCATGCACCTCGGGGCTGTACCGCTGGGCCACGGTCTGGATGAGAAAGGGAATCACCGTTACGAAGAGAGCCACATAGGGAATTCCCCAGAGAAGATCCCTTCCGCCATTGGCGAAGGCGGGAA
>DAIPKP010000122.1:0-5397 GCA_036769705.1 Synergistaceae bacterium | reverse complement strand
ACCTTTTCCCAGTCGAAATCTCCGGATTCCTCCAGGCTCTTGGGCCAATCCGAACACCAATCGGGAACCGAAGGAGTTTCCACCCTGTCGAGGCTCGGAGTATAAGGCTTGATGTCCAGAACCGGAGAGCCCTCCAGAGCATCCATGTAGGCGAGATGAATCACGCCTTTCCGGCAATCCACATGCAGCACTTCCACGCATGAGAGGGCCACGGGATTGGGGCGGTTGGGCGAACGGGTAGCAAAAATTCCCATCACTTCCGGCCCCTCCCTGTAGGGAGATGCCTCTTCGAGCCGTCCTCTTTCCCGGGGGGAATCGCTCTCGGAAAACCACCACAGAATCTGGAGATGGCTGAATCCCTCCAGGCCTTTCAAGGCGGAAAGATATTTCTTCTTCAGCTCTATCCTCGCTCCTTCTGAATCCGTCCGAATTTTTCCGATAGTCACAACTTCGAATTTTTCCATAAACAAAACCTCCTTCTGAGATTTATTTACGGCGCCGTGCATTCCAGCATAGCCATTGTTTGGGACACTTCAAGCCCTGATTCCGCAAATCCTCCGTGGCATCTTTCCGTTGAAAACGATAGAATGAAAAGGCTCAGGAGCGCAACCAGGCTCATCTCGATCTTGCGGAGTTGATGATATTCATGCGGGGAATCCATCTTTCTTTTACGGAGGGAATTTTTTATCTCTGGGCGGAAGAATTCCGACAGGGGAATGCGCCGCCTCTCCCCTCCCTTTCGAAACACCTCCACGAAGCGGGGCTTATCGCCTCGCCTCGAAAGGCCCCGCTCGTGCGAGGCACCTTCTGGCTTCCCTCCCGGGGAAAGGCCTTTCTCCCCTCGTCCCCGCTTTTGGGAAACGAGCCGGACCGACGAAGAAAGATCGTCGCCGCTCCTCACTCCATTTCCGCCCTTCCCCTGAAAATCGAGGATCTCCTGGAGCTTTTCGAAAAAGAAACTCTCCAAAGCCCTCCGGGAAGCCGCCTCATCCTGGGAAACTCTCTCCTCTGGGGAGCCCGGCTCTTCGGACTTGCGCAGAATATCGCGGCCCGGGAGAACTATCTTCCTTCCCTCCGTTTCAGGAAATCCCAGTGGGAAGCCTTATGGATTCCGGTACTTTCGGAAGAAGCGGAAAGAGAGGCGGAACGTCTCCGGGAATCCCTGCCGGGGGTTCTCCGCTGCATGACCCTCGGGGAAGAAAAAACTCCGGAAATTTCTCCCCGGCAGCATGTGGAAGAGATGCTTGCAGCTCTTCTGGACGGTATCCTCCGTTTCCGTCTTCGGGAAAAAGAGGCCCGGAAAGGGAGCTCTCCGCAGTTCGCAAGCCTTCATGACGCCTGGATAGAAGCACTCCAATCCTCCTCTCCCCGGGTTCGATGGAAAAACGAGGAGGATCTCAAGGGGTTCGCCCGCACCCTGGCCTCGTGGAGCCGCCCCGCCCGGCTTCACGGAGATTCGCCTCTTCGCTTCTGCCTGCGCCTGGAAGAACCCCGGGACGCCGGGGAAAACTTCCAGGACTGGAAAGTCCAGTACCTCCTGCAACCCAAGGAGGATCCCAGCCTGCTCGTTCCTCTGGAACATTTTTGGAAAGACGAAAAAGGCATCTCTCTTCCGGGATGCTCCTCCGGAAAGGTCCTTCGGGAATTTCTTCTGGCCGCCCTGGCCCAGGGAGCTCGGCTCTCTCCCCGCATGGCGGCGAGCCTGGAGCGAAAAAACCCCTGGGGATTTTTCCTGGACGCTTCGGAGGCCCTTCATTTTCTCAAGGAAGAAGCTCCGGCTCTCCAGGCCTCGGGCTTTACGCTGCAACTTCCCTCCTGGTGGGTACGCGGAGAGGGGCTTAAACAGGTGAGCCTTACCGCCAGGATCTCCAGCCCGCCTTCGGAGGATTCTGGAATGAGCCTGGAGACGCTTCTGGACTTTCGGTACGTCCTCTCTTTGGGAGGAGAGGAGCTCACCCCCGAGGAGATGCACATGCTGGCAACAATGAAAGCTCCCTTGGTACGCTTTCGAGGGCAATGGATCGAAACGAGCCCGGATCATCTTCGAAAAGCCCTGGATTTTCTGAAAAAACAGGGCTCCCGCCAAGTTGTCGCCCGGGAGCTCCTGGCTCCTGCCCTGAAGGACGAGGGACTGGGCAATGAAGATTTTCCCGTGGAAAAGGTGCAGGTTGAAGGCTGGTTCGCCAAGATACTGGAAGACCTGAAGGAAAAGAAGGCTCCTCTTCCGGAGGAGCTCCCCCGAAATTTTTCGGGAACTCTGCGGCACTATCAGGAGGAAGGATTTGCCTGGCTCGCCTCGCTTCGCCGGTGGAACCTCGGAGCCTGCCTGGCGGACGACATGGGGCTGGGAAAGACCGTGCAAACCCTGGCACATCTCCAGAGAGAACGGGAAAAGGGAGAGACCCGGCCGGCCCTGCTTATCTGCCCTACCTCGGTGGCAAACAATTGGCGCAAGGAAGCGGAGCGCTTCACCCCCGGGCTTCCGGTACTCGTACATCACGGTTCCTCCCGGCACCGCAAAAAAAACTTCCTCTCCGCCGCGGAAAATCAGGGGCTGGTAATTTCTACCTTCGGCCTTCTTCAGCGCGATCTGCCCCTCTTTCAAGAAGTTTCCTGGAGCAGCTTCATTCTCGACGAGGCCCAGAACATCAAAAATCCCGAAACAAAGCAATCCCGGGCTGCCCGGAGCATTCCAGCGAAGCACCGCATAGCCCTTACGGGAACTCCCGTGGAAAATCGTCCCCTGGATTTGTGGAGCCTCATGGATTTTCTCAATCCCGGACTTCTCGGAAGCCAGGGATTTTTCACAAAAACCTTTCACAAATCCAGGGAGAATCCTCAAAAAGAGAAGGCCCTGGAAAAACTCAAGAACCTCACATCTCCCTTCGTGCTGCGGCGCCTTAAAACAGATCGCAGTATTATCCAGGATCTTCCGGAAAAGATTATCACCCGGGAATACTGCTCCCTCACCAAGGAACAAGCCTCCCTCTACCAGTCGGTACTGGAGGAAATGAAGCAGGGGCTTGAAAAGGGAGGAGAGAAAGAACGCCAGGGGCTGGTGCTCGCCACCCTGACGAAACTCAAACAGATCTGCAATCATCCGGTACAGTTTCTACGGGACAACTCGCCTCTGGAAAATCGCTCGGGCAAGCTGCGGCGCCTGGTGGATCTTCTGGAAGAAATCCAGGAAGCCCGGGAATACTGTCTGATTTTCACCCAATACCGGGAAATGGGGGAAATGTTGCAATCCTGGCTACAGCAATACTTCGCCCGGGAAATCTTTCTGCTTCACGGGGGGGTCCCCCGGAAAAAGCGGGATGAAATGGTGGATATCTTCCAGAACTCCCCGGAGGCTCCCCAAATCTTTATTCTCTCTCTCAAAGCGGGGGGAACGGGGCTCACTCTTACCCGGGCAAATCACGTCATCCATTACGACCGCTGGTGGAACCCCGCAGTAGAAAACCAGGCCACGGATCGAGCCTTCCGGATCGGGCAGAAGAAGAACGTCCAGGTTCACACCTTTCTCGTGCCGGGAACCCTGGAGGAACGCATCGAAATCTTGCTGGAACGGAAGAGAAATCTCGCGGAAAAAATCGTAGGCACCGACAACCTCTGGCTGGGGAATCTTTCGGATCGGGAGCTCCAGGATTTGCTGCGCCTGGATCCCGAGGCCCTGGAGGAATAAACTATGGCGAAAAAGCGACGATACGACTTCATGCGGTACGAACCAAGCACACCGCGCCAGGTAGAGGGAGGCATCCGCGCCGCAAGCCGGAGAGGAGCCTTCGCTTCCACCTGGTGGGGCAAGGAGTGGATCCGGATTCTCGAATCTTCCCGGATCGGAGCCCGGCTCTCCCGGGGAAAAAGCTACGCCCGGAAGGGACAGGTGACGGAGCTCACCATCTCTCCGGGAAGAGTTACCGCCCGGGTTCAGGGATCCCGGTCGGGAAAATATCTGGTTCTGCTGGAGTGTGAAACTCTTCCCGAGGAAAGCAAGGCCAAACTCCTGAATGCCCTGGAAGAACAGCCTTTTCTCGCAGCCCGGCTTCTGGAGAAGGACCTCCCCAAGGAGCTGGAGCAACTCTTTGCGGAAGCGGAGCTCCCCCTCTTTCCCTCCCCCGAAAAGGATCTGCAAACGGAATGCTCCTGCCCGGACTGGTCCAACCCCTGCAAACACATAGCGGCAGTATTCTACCTCATGGGAGAGGCCTTCGATGCGGACCCCTTCTTTCTTCTCACTCTTCGGGGGCTGGAACGGGAAGATCTTTTCGGGCTCTCCCCGGAAGAGAGCCTTTCGGAAAAACCCTCTTTCCCTCCGGAGCCTCTTCCCCTGGAAAAAGAAGCCTTCTGGGGATCGAAGAACCCGCCTTCTCCGGAAGAAAGCGTTCCGGCCTCGCAATTTCACGGCACTCTCCCCCGAAGGCTCGGAGCTCTTCCTCTCTGGCGCTCTTCCGAACCCTTTCTTTCTCTTATGGAAGAGATGTACCGCTCTGCGGGGGAAGAAGAAAAAGATTGCTCCTGAAAAACCGGGAGAAAAAACCTGTCAAGAGCACCACAAAAATATAGAGCATCACACAAAGCCCTTCTCTTCCCGAAAAGAAGCATATCCGAAAACTCTTACGGTTCCCGGCCTGGAAGAGCCTCCGCTCTCTTCCAGGCACAAGAACAACCCCGGTTTTTATGCACAAAGCACAAAAAACCGGGGTTGTTGACGGGGCTTTTTCAGAGCTTTCTTCTAATGACTTCTTCAGGATTCTCCCGTATGCTTAACTCAACAGAAAAGACGAGGAGATCCAGATTCCTCGAATTGCTCACCAAGGGAGGCTGAAGATTATGGCAAAGTATTGGGACAGAATTATTCTTATGGGCACCATGATTTTCGCTATGGGTTTCGTGCTTGTAATGCTGGCGGTCAACTAAACCGTTAAAAAAGAAAATCAGCAACCTCTTCAGAAAACCTTCTTTGCCGGGAAGGTTTTATACCAACACACACAGAACCACCTATACCACCTAGCCTTACGGGGCACTTTCTTTGCAGGAGGAAGTGCCCCGCCGCTTTTATTTCCCGGGTCCGCCATGAAGCAAAATCAGAAACGCGAAAAACCCCGGCTTTCCTTTTTTCTTTTCTTCCGAAAAGCTACTCCTTCTCGGATAAGGACTTGTAAATGGTTCCCAACTTGATGGGCTTTACGGGAGGGCGAACCACTCCCTGGGGAACCTTTGCATAGGGAGTTCCGGTCATTTTGGATATTTCCCGAAGAATAATATCCCGGCATCCCCGTCCCTGACAGGGACCCATGCCTACCCGCAAAACTCTTTTCAGCTCCTCGAAGCTGTCGTATCCCTTGGCGATCCATTCCCGGATCTCGCCCAGGGTGACCTCTTCACAACGGCATA
>DAIPKP010000282.1:0-1184 GCA_036769705.1 Synergistaceae bacterium | reverse complement strand
CGCCGCCCATGCCGTACGGGAGCTCGGAGTGCCCCTTCTTGCGGCTACGGGTACTACCATGGCGGCTTTTCTTCCTCTCTGGATGGCCACGGGGCAGGCGGCGGAATTTATTCGGGCCATTCCCCAGGTGGTAACGCTAACGCTTTTTCTCAGTTTGCTGGCGGCCCTTCTCCTCACTCCCACTCTTGCAGCCTGGGCTTTTCGGAAATCCCTGCGAAAGAAGGAGGGGGAAGAGAGCCTTTCTTATATGCAACGAGCGGGAAGGCGTATCGGGGGATTTTCCTCCCGTCATGCGGTAGCGATTCTCTTCGTGGCATGCTCTCTTCTCCTGGTGGTAGGGACCTACGGTAAACATATTCGGAAGAATTTTTTCCCCGGAGCGGATCGCAACGTGGTAATGATGGACCTTTTTCTTCCGGAAGGGGCGGATGTGCATGCCATAGACGATATCGTGCGGGATGTGGAAAAACATCTTCGGGAAAATCCTCGGGTAATTCGAGTGGCTTCCTTCATTGGCCGGGGATGTCCCCGGTTTTACACCAATATCGTGCCGGCTCCCCGAAATCCTCATCGGGCACAGCTCATTCTCTTCACTCGGTCTCAGGGAGAAAATCCCGAGGTGGTACGTGGGCTTCGCTCCTATCTTCGAGAATCTCTTCCTCATGTAAGCGGGGTGGTACAGGAACTCGTTCTGGGAACTCCCGTGGATGCTCCCGTGGAAATTCGCCTTTACGGGGAATCCCTGGAAGACCTTCGCAAAAGCGCGGAAAAAGTGCTCTCCCTTATGAGAAAGGTTCCTGGCGTGACGGATCTGCGGCATTCCCTGGGAAACGGCAATCCTTCATTGGAATTCGAGGTGGAATCCGCAGCCGCTTTTCGATATGGCCTCTACCGGGAAAAGGTGGCCCGGGCCCTTTCGGAACGAACCCTGGGGCTTTCGGCGGGAGAATATCGTCAGGAAGAGGAGCCGGTTCCTCTGGTGCTTCGTTCCGGGGAGGGGACTTTTTTCGAGGCGGATCGGATTCCTTCGGTACGCATAGCGGATTCCTCGGGAGGAGCGGTTCCTCTTCAGAGCCTGGCTCCCATGAAAATTGCCTGGCATCCTTCTGCGATTTCCCGGCGGAACCGGGAACGCTACGTAGCGGTCCAGGGGAATCTCGAAGAGGGGTACGTCTACAGCGATG
>DAIPKP010000021.1:0-30951 GCA_036769705.1 Synergistaceae bacterium | reverse complement strand
CCGAAGGAGATTCCCTCTCTCAGGCGTTTCCTGCGTCGTTTTCGTAAAGGAAGTTTCGAGGAGGCAAAAGGAAATTTCCGGAGAAACCTAGGAAAGCTCACAATATCCTGGAAAGATAAAAAGCCGAGGCTCTGCAGATTCCCAAAAGGGAGTTGTAGTGCCTTGGCTTTTCTCTAAAGCCTTGGAATTAAAGGGTTTGTGGATAACTTTCGCCGAAGTTGGAAAAGCGTATGAATCTCAATTTTGAGATTCATACGCTTTTCGTAGGATTTCGTGATCTTGTATCGCTTACTTTTTTATTTCAACCATTTTCCGGAGAGCATTTCCAGATCTCCCCGTAGTTTTGCGTCGTTCCAGAGGTAGTTCATGACACGCAGAAAATCCGGGTCATCCTTCTGGATCAGAAAGCCCATAAAACTGATTTTCGTAAGGGGTTTCTCCGTAAAGGCCGCATAAAGCCTGGTGTCCTTACGAGAATAAAGTACCGCCTCGTAGACCTCGGTAATCATGATGTCCCCTTCGCCTTCCGCGATAAGCCCGGGAATTTCAGCATTATTGGGGTGTACCACTACGTTCGCCTTTTTGAAGTTGGCCTTCACGAATTTTTCGTTTGTTCCTCCGGGATTGACGATCACCGTTTCTTCGGGAACATCCATGGCTTCCAGCGATGTAAGGAGATCTTTATCCTCTTTCCGGATAAGAGCTACCTTTCCGTTGGGGGCATAGGGAGGCAGAAAGTCGGCCTTGAGCATTCGAGCCAGGCTGCGGGTAATTCCTCCCACGGCGAGATCGTATTTATCGCTTTCGTAATCTCCCATAAGGTTTGACCAGGAGGTGGGAACGAATTCCACCTGTACTCCGAGCTCCGAAGCGAGAAGCTTTATGAGGTCGATATCGTGCCCCTCGTAGATCCCCGTGGATTTGTCGAGCATGGAGAAGGGACGGTAGTCTCCCGGTGTCGCTACTCGCAGAGCCTTTGTTTCCAGCACTCTATCGAGGCGTTCTCCTGCTGTTACTTGCCCCGAGAGACAAAGAACGAACAGAAGGAGGAAAATCCCCACAAAGCCAGTTGTTCTTACCGTTTTTTTGCAGATTGTCATAAAAATACCTCCTTATAATATGGTAGGTGTTGCGCCTTTTTGGAAAAGAACTGGAATCTTCTTTCTCCGGCAAAAAGATGTTCGCGGTATCGTATCAAGATATCTGCATTTTGCCAAGACAATTCTTTTTTTCTTTTACATGAATGCGAGATAAAGCGATAGCGTGTATTTGCGTTGCTCCAGAATGTTTCGAGGGTAAAAACGCTATGCTATTTTTGTGGGGGTATATGCTTTTGAGGAAGCCTTTTTTGAAGGGGCCCAGGGGCTGCCTGTCAAGAGACAGGGAAAATGTCACCCCTATTTGGCGAAAATGGGACAGGGAAAATGTCACCCCTGTCCTTTACCATTGCATCATGTCAAACTTCCGCAAAGATCGTTTTCCGTCTCTTTTCCAAAGGGTTCATTGCCAAGATTCGTTTTGTAGCTTTTTCTCCAGGGATGATCCGGAGAAGGTTTGTGGCCTGTAGTTTTCTTTTCCCGTTTCGGGGAAGGGGAGCATGTATTTTTTCCCTGAAGGGGAGAAGGAACCAGGTGGTATTCCTCCTGGTTTGCACGAATTCCCCATAGAGAACCATCGAAAGAAGAGACTACCGTAATGTTTTCCCCCCTTCTCAAGAGTACTTTTCTGCCCTTCGGATCCTCAAGCTGGTATGCATTTCCCTTCCAGGAGATGTCAGATCCTCCTGAGGCCTTTCTCGTGTCTCGCACTCCCAGAACAAGCCGGAGCTTCTCCGGTACCGGACAGGGAAGAAAAGCCGATTCCTTTTCATTGGCCTCTACCGAAAAAGCTTTATTGTGGAGTTCCATGTATTCCGGAAGAAAGGCATTTGCCTCTTCCAGGGTACGTATGCCCCGAAGCCGTATCTCCACCACCAGACGGTGCTGGCATGTTTCCCAAAGTCTTTCAATACGTCCTTTGGCCTGGGGCGTTCGAGCTCCGATGTGTCCTATTCCGAGAAGATAGAGCATGTTCCCGAATTGGGTGAGAGGGGCCTTTCTCCCCTCGATTTCGTCTTCTTCCGAGAGCTTGTCCGTCTTGGGGGAGAGGAATATGGTGTGCCGATCCGAGTAGATCTCCCCGGGAACGCCCCATTGAAGAAGCACCTCCTCAAGAACTCTGACGTAACCCCGCAAACATTCGTGTTTCTCGAAATGAAGTCCCACGATTTGGCCCGTAGCATCGTCGATACCTCCGTGAAGAGAAATCATTTTCCCGGTTCCCAGCCAATCGAAGGGGGAAGCGTCTATCTGAATCAATTCTCCGAGACGCTTTCTTCTCCCCCGACTCTTATATTTCCGGGGAGACCGATGATGACGGGAAAGAGGAATACCTCGCTCTTTCAAAATTCTTCCGATGCTCTTGGAACTTATACGAACTCCCTCGAAACGTTCCAGAAGCTCTGCCATATGGGCAAGGCTCGTGCCGCAATAATCTTCCCGGGCCTTGGAACAAACCAACTCCCGAACTGTTTCCGGAATGGCGTTTGCGGGTTTCCGATTCCGGTTTCCGTGGGACAGGGATGAAATATCCTTCCGTACAACTCTTGCCTTCAGCCGAAAGATCTGCCTCGTGCTCATCCCGAGCCGGGCTGCTCCCTCCGCTGCCGTCATTTCCCCCCTTACCACCCTGTCCATAACCATCGCTTTTTTCGCTTCCTGGATGCTCAAGAAAATATCTCTCCTCATTCCACTATTCTGACATGGGGGATGACATTTTCCCTGTCCCGTTTAGGGGTGACATTATCACTGTCCCGTCACACACAGCCCAGGGGCTGCCTTGCTTGGATAGGGAGAGCTGTGTTATACTGCTCCGAGTATGCGGCCCCTTGAGGGGGTTTCAGTCCCGTGCGGCGAAATGCTGCGAACTCCGCCAGGCCCGGAAGGGAGCAACGGTAAGCAGAATGTTTCGGGTGCCACGGGAGTGCTGAAGCCCCCTCAAGGGGCCGGTTCGTTAAGAAGATTCTACTGGGAGGGATGGGATTATGGATCTTTGGAAGGGGCCTTTTTGCGGAGCCCTGCCTCTTGAGTTTCCTCCGGAAGATTGGAGTGAAGCCGTGGCCTTTCCGGTACTTCTCGTTCCCGGAGAGGCGCTCGTAAGAGGTATCTTGAACCGAGGAGAATATCGCAAGGGGATTATAGCGGTGGATGCCTTTATCGGGTACGGAGAAGTTCTCTGGAATGCTCCTTTTCCGGTTTTTTCGGAAAAAGTGCCGGAAAAACGTTACGAAAGCCGCTTCCCCCTTGAGAAGCTTTTGGAAATCGCCAGAAACGTTTTGGAAGAAAACGTGACCCGGGGCATTATGGGCCGTTTCCGGGGCATATTGCCATATCTGCAGATCGATAAAATTGCCGGTTGTTGGAGAATTTACGCCAGGGAAGGCGGGTTTTTCCGGGATTGTTTTACCGGAAAGGAGCGCCCGGAACTGGATTTTATACAGCATCTTGCGGGATCTCGGGAAAATTAGAGGGAACCGCTGAAAAGCCTGGCGGTCCCCTCTTTCATGAGCTTTGATGCCAATTTCAGGCGATCATTTTTGGAGAGAAAACTTTTTGAAAAAATCAGGAAGTTTCCTCCGGCGGCGGGGGGGCCATATCTACTAAAGCACGGACAAGCCTTTCCAGCTCTTCTTCCGGAGATTTTTCTCCCTCTTCGATACAATGCTTCATATATCCCTTTACCACTTCCACACAGGCCTGCTGCATGGCTCTGCGGGCTGCGGAAAGCTGTACGAGTATGGATTGGCATTGATCGCCTTCGATAATCATACGCTGAATTCCCCGAAGCTGGCCTTCCACTCTTTTGAGGCGGTTGAGCATAGCCTTTCGATCCGGAGGGAGCGTATCGATTTGATGAATCAAGGATTTTTTCGTCATCCCTTTGAGCCTCCTTTGAAATGTACCGCAAAACACCTTCCATTGTATCTGTAATCTTTCTTGCGGGTCAATACAATGGTATGATATACTCTCCAACGCTGATCACACATGCGGAAGGATGTTCGAAGGGGTGCCTCTCGACCAGGGGTTCTTCGGACAGAGGATTTCCGCAGAGGGATCCAAAAACCAAACGTACAGGAGGAATGTGTTATGGCAGTTGTATCCATGAAGCAGTTGCTGGAATGCGGTGTCCATTTCGGGCATCAGACCCGGCGCTGGAACCCCAAGATGAAACCCTATATCTTTACGGAACGGAACGGGGTTTACATTATCGATCTTCAGAAAACCGTCAAGGGGCTGGAGAGAGCTACTTCCCATCTTCGGGAAATGGCACAGAACGGAGGAAATATCCTCTTTGTGGGAACCAAGCGTCAGGCTCAGGAAACCATTCGAGAAGAAGCTCTGCGCTGCCGGGGGCATTACATCAACCAGAGATGGCTCGGAGGTCTTTTGACCAATTTCCAGACCATTCGTCGCCGGGTCAACCGTATGCTGGAACTGCAGCGTATGGATGAAGAAGGCGATCTCGATATGCTTCCCAAGAAGGAAGCGGTCAAGTTGCGTAAGCAGCTGGCGAAACTCGAAAAATATCTTATCGGTATCAAGGATATGAAAGATTTGCCCCAGGCTCTTTTCGTGGTGGATCCCCGCCGGGAAGTCAACGCTGTTCTGGAAGCCCGGAAACTGGATATTCCCGTTATTGCCATCGTTGACACCAACTGCGATCCCGAGGTTATCGATTTCCCCATTCCCGGAAACGACGATGCCATTCGTGCAATCCGCTTGATGGTGAGCATTATGGCGAATGCCATGATGGAAGGACGCCAGGGAGAAGACGGATTCGGACCTGAGGGTTCTGGCGAGGTCGATGCGGATGGTGTCGTGATAGATCCGAACATCGAAGTCCGGGAGAAGCTTCACGATGCCTACGGAGATACGGGAGAAAAACTGGCTGTACGCGGCCTTGAAGAGCGCAAAGGCTGGAAGGAGGAGTAATAGATCATGTCGATGGAACTGATTAAAAACCTCCGTGCCCGCACGGGGGCAGGGATTTTGGATTGTAAAAAGGCCCTTGCGGAAGTGGGAGAAGATATCGAAAAAGCAGTAGATTTTCTCCGGGAGAAAGGCCTTGCCAAAGCTGCGAAAAAAGCGGGGCGTGAAGCTTCCGAAGGAAGTATTTTCAGCTATATTCATACCAACAGCAAAGTAGGAACCCTTCTGGAGCTGAACTGCGAAACCGATTTCGTGGCTCGGACGGATGAGTTCAAGACTCTGGGAAAAGAGATTGCCATGCACATCGCTGCAGCTTCTCCTTCCTACGTCTCTCCCGAGGAAGTTCCCGGGGAGGATCTTGAGCGAGAAAAAGAGATTTACAAGAAACAGGCTCTTGAGCAGGGCAAGCCGGAGCACATCGTGGAAAAAATCGCCGAAGGAAGGGTGCAGAAGTTTTACGAAGAAAGCTGCCTTCTGGAGCAGGCTTACGTGAGAAATCCCGATAAAAAAATCAAAGATCTTGTTACCGATGAAATCGCGAAACTCGGAGAAAACATCGTAGTTCGAAGGTTTAGCCGTTTTTCTATCGAATCGTAGCCGACAATAAAACGAAGAGCGAGGGAATTCCCTCGCTCTTTTTATATATAAAGACAATCTTTATGCGGGGTATGTGCTCAATTTTTGTTATACTTTTGGGGAAGCCCCGATATGCCCAAAAGCGGTATTCTTTCTGCGAGAAAAGGGAGGAATTATCTTTTGAAGTGCTATAACCGAGTGCTCCTTAAGCTTTCAGGAGAAGTTCTGGCGGGAGATCAGGGATTTGGCCTGGAGTTCGATACCGTTCACGGCATGGCGAGAGAGATTCAGGATGCCATGAGCGAAGGAACGCAACTTGCCATGGTTGTGGGAGGAGGCAACATCTTCCGGGGAGTTCAGGCGGCGGTTAAAGGAATTGAACGGGCTCAGGCGGATAACATGGGAATGCTTGCCACGGTTATCAATGCCCTTGCTCTTCAGGATGCCTTGGAGCAAATCGGTGTTCCTACCCGAGTGCTTACCGCCATTGAAATGCGGGAAATTGCGGAGCCCTTCATAAGAAGAAGAGCTATCAGCCATCTTGAAAAAGGTCGGGTTGTTATTTTTGCTGCAGGCACGGGCTCCCCTTATTTTTCCACGGATACCGCCGCTGCTCTTCGGGCTGCCGAAATTGGTGCGGATTGCCTGTTGAAGGCAACCAAAGTGGATGGTATATATGATAGAGATCCCATGAAAAACCCGGATGCCCATTTTTTCGAAATTCTTACGTATCAAGAAGCGTTGGAACGCCAGATAAAGGTGATGGATGCGGCGGCTTTTTCTCTTTGCATGGAGAACAAAATCCCCTCGGTGGTTTTTAACATCTTGAAACCGGGAAATTTGCGGCGCCTTCTAGTGCACGGAGAAAAAATAGGGACTCTCGTGGTTGACAAAATTCAGAAGAAGGAGTGAATTTTTATGCCAAAAAACGAAATGCAAAATCTTAAGGAGCGTATGTCGAAGGCCGTGGAGCATCTCAAAAAAGAATGCCTCGGAGTGCGCACCGGGCGAGCCCATCCAGCCTTGGTAGAGGATCTTAAGGTGGATTATTACGGAACCATGACACCTCTCAAGCAGATGGGGACCGTCAGCATTCCTGAGCCCAGGCAGATTTTAATTTCCCCTTGGGATAAAACGTCCTTGAAGGCTATTGAGAAGGCTATCATGGCTTCTTCCCTTGGCGTAACTCCGCAAACGGATGGTGAAAACGTACGCATCAATCTTCCCGAGCTTACGGGGGAGCGTCGTATGGAGCTTACCAAACTGGTGAAGAAATATGCCGAGGAAGCTCGGGTGGCGGTGCGGAATGTCCGGCGGGAGGGGAACGAGGCCTTCAAGAAGATGGAAAAAACCAGTGAGATTACCGAAGATGACCTTCAGCTCTATCAGAAGGAAATCCAGGAGCTTACGGATGAGTGGATCAAAAACGTAGACGAGGTTCTGGAGAAAAAGGAAAAAGAAATTCTCGAAGACTAGTTTCTAAAAATTTTTGTGGCGTCATCGATACAAGGTAGGAAAAAGCCCCATATGGGGCTTTTTTCGTTTTTCAGGGGCCGTTAAAATAAACTTTTTTCCGGAAGATGTTTATATTTAATTCTTTTTAAATGGACTTTTTGGGCATAAACAGTATAATTTGCATGGTTTCGTGAATACAGTCGGGAGGAGAGGAAAGTATGTCAAAACGAGTTGTTGTCGCTCTTGGAGGAAATGCCATCTTGCAGAGAGGTCAGAAGGGTACCGCGGAAGACCAGATGGCAAGCGTATATAATACAGCAGTACAGATCGTTCGTATGATCGAGGCGGGGTATGAAGTTATTCTTACCCACGGAAACGGTCCCCAGGTGGGAGCCATTCTGATCCAGAACGAGCTTGGCAGCCGGCAGGTGCCTGCCATGCCCATGGATGTTTGCGGTTCCGAAACCCAGGGATTCATCGGGTATATGTTTTGCCAAAGCCTTCGAAACATTATGACCGAAAAAGGTCTCAAAGGGCATGAGCCGGTATGCGTGGTAACCCAAGTAGAGGTGGATTCTCACGATCCCGCTTTCGAAAACCCCTCCAAACCCGTGGGACCTTTCTTTACCGAAGAAGAAGCTCAGCGGCGTATACAGGAAAAAGGGGAGCATTGGATCGAGGACTCCGGCAGAGGATGGCGGCGAGTGGTTCCTTCTCCCAATCCCAAGCATATTGTGGAAATTCCGATCATTCGACAGCTTGTGGAAGCTGGCTCCGTGGTAGTAGCTTCCGGAGGCGGGGGGATTCCCGTGGTTTCCAGCGAGAAAGGCCTTCTTTCCGGAGTCGAAGCTGTTATCGACAAGGACCTTGCGGGACAGCGCCTCGCCCAGGAAGTAGGAGCGCATCTTTTCATGATTCTTACGGACGTTCCTAACGTGGCCTTGCACTACAATACCGAAAATGAGGTCCGTCTGGGAGAAGTTTCCGTAGAAGAGATGGAATCCTACCAAAAAGAAGGGCATTTCAAGGCCGGAAGCATGGGACCCAAGGTAGAGGCCACGCTTCGTTTCGTTCGCAACGGAGGCGAATGTGCTCTTATCGCCAATTTGGAGCAGGCTCTCGATGCCCTTCAGGGGAAAGCGGGAACGAGAATCATCAAAAAATAATCTTTTTTCAGGTTTTCTCCCGGAAGGAGAACGTTCCGGAGATACCGGAAATAAAAATCAGGAGGAAGGCAAAGTGTTTTTTGCCTTCCTCCATGTTTTGTCCTTTGGCAAAGTAAGAATCGTTAATGTATTTCCGAGAGAAATTTTCTAAACCGCCGCATTCCCTCTTCGATTTCCTCCATGGCGTTTGCGTAGGATATACGTAAATGTCCTGGTGCGAGGAAAGCGGTTCCCGGAACTGTGGCAAGGAGTTCTTCCTCCAAGAGTTTCGTGCAGAAAGAATTGTCGTCCTCCAGCACGGTTTCTTTATGCTTTTTCCCGAGGCACTGCTGAATGTTTACCATGACGTAAAAGGCTCCTTCCGGTGCGGGAAAGCTGATATGAGGCATATCCGAAAGAAGTTCCACGGTCCTGTTCCGCCGTTTTTCGAAAGCGTCGTGCATGCGAAGAACGTCTTCTTCCGCATGAAGAATGGCTCCCAGGGCCGCCCACTGGGCTATGGAGCAGGGGTTGGATGTAAAATGTCCTTGGAGGGAAGCCACTTTTTTCATGAGCTCTTCGGGGCCTAAAGCGTATCCGATGCGCCATCCCGTCATGGCGTAAGCCTTGCTTACTCCATTGATGAGTATCGTGCGTTCCCTCAGTTCCGGAAGAATCTGGAGGATGTTCCAGTATTTAGCCTTGCCGTATACCAGGCGTTCGTAAATTTCGTCCCAGAGAATCCATAGATCGTGTTTTTGCGCAAAAGAGCCCAGGTTACGGAGAACTTCTTCCGAATAAACAATTCCCGTGGGGTTGCAGGGGGAATTGAGCATAAGCACCTTCGTTTTTGGGGTCACTTTTTTTTCGAGAACCGTCATGTCCGGAAGAAAGTTGGTGGTTCCTGTATCCACTACCACGGGAACTCCTCCTAGAAAGCGAATCTGTTCTACGTAGCTTACCCAGGCCGGCGCAAGAAGTATGGCTTCGTCTCCCGGGTCCATAACGCAGGCCAGGGCTTCGAGAAGGCAGGGTTTGGCCCCCGCTCCGATTACGATGGATCCCGGTGCGTATTCCAGAGAAAAACGCTTGGCATAGTATTGCCGTACCGCTTCGCGAAGCTCCGGAATCCCTGTGGCAGGGGTGTAATGGGTTTTCCCCTGATCTATGGCATTGTGGGCTTCCTGAAGCGCTCTCGGAGGGGAGGTAAAGTCCGGTTCGCCTGCTCCAAAAGAAATGACGTTTTTACCTTGTTTTTCCAGGGCTTTTGCGGCGTTGACCACCCCCAGAGTTGCTGAAGGCTGAAGCTGAAGGGCTCTTGAGGAGAGCTTCATACTTGGTTCGCTCCTTTCAAAAATGAAGAATTTTTGCTATACTCCCCTTTCCGGAGATGGCGGGAGGTGTTTCTTCTAAAGAGTATAGAGCAAATTGCTTCAAAAGAATATGCGAAGATGCGCCGGCGTTGTTCTCTGCGCTAGAGTGATGAAGTGTATGTTGTGGAAAACTGACTCAGATGGTACAATGATTCCGAGAGTTCAGTTAAGTAAGGATGGGAGGAGATGCTATGGATATTCGTTACGTTGCGAAGGGTGTGGAAATTCCCGACGATATTCGTGATCTCATGGAGAAGAAGCTTGGAAAGCTGGAAAAGTTTTTTCAAAAGATTCTTGACACCCAGGTTGAGATTATGCACAAGCGGGGTATGTTCGTAGTTGAAATTACGTCGAACGTAAATGGTGTTATTATGCGGGGCGAAGATTATGCTCCGGATATGCGGAAGGCTTTTGAAAAATCTCTCAAGAACATAGAGCGCCAGGTTAAAAAACATAAAGAATTTCTCAAGGATCGGTCGCATATGCGCTCTCTCGCGCAGGATATGGATATTTCCTTCGATCTCGATTCGGTAATTCTTTCCGAAGAGGAGCGGATGGAAAAGGAAGAAGTCGTCAAAGTAAAATCCTTTCCCGTGCGTCCCATGTCCGTAGAAGAAGCTACCATGCAGATGGATCTCCTGGGACATTCTTTCTTCGCTTTTCGAAATGCCGATGATGGTGAGTTCAACGTGGTATACCGCCGTCATGAGGGTGGATACGGGCTTCTTCATCCGGAGAAGTAATCCGTATTTTTGCCCCGGAAGTTTTAGGAAATCCAGCAGGCCGAAAGACCGGAATTGTTTTTTGAGGGGAGCGCAAGCTCCCTTTTTTCTTTTTGAAGCGTAGCATTTGATTCGGAGGTTCGTATGTTGGGGAAATGGAAAAAAATTGCCTGTCCTCACGATTGCCCCGGTGGATGTATTATGGAAGCCCGATATGATGTTCCTTCGGGTAGCTTGGAGTTTCGCAACATCGAAAAAAAATACGGAATAAACGGATTTTGTTCCAAGGGGTTGCGCTGGTTTGAAAGGCGTCGGCATCCTCTTCGTATTTCTACGCCTCTTCTTCGAGGCGAAAGCAGTTTCTATCCGATTTCCTGGCAGAAAGCCTGGGATCTTTGGGCTCGAGCCCTGGAGGAGGGGCTTCGGCGAAGCGGACCTTTGGGAAACGCTCTGTATCAAAGCGCAGGATCTCTTTATTTTTCGAAGAATTTCCTTTCCTCCCTTCACGGAGCTTTGGGGGGATATACCACTTCCAAGGGAAACCTTTGTTCCTCCGCAGGAAACCAGGGATTGCGCAATTGTTTCGGCCAGGTTCCGGTACAACCTCTCGACGTTTTGGAGCGTGAAGGAAAATCACTCCTCTTTTGGGGGAGAAACGTTCGGGAAAACCATCTCCCACTTCTTCCCCTTGCGCGGAAATTGCGGAACCGGGGAGGAAAGATGGGAGTCGTGGAAATCCGCAATACCCCTACCGTTTCCTGGTGCGATGATCAATGGTTTCTGGCTCCGGGAGGAGATTGTTTTCTTGCGGCGTGGCTTTGCAAACGTCTTCTTGAAGAGCGTCGGGCTTCTGCCTCGTGGTCCGAAAGAGTGGAAAATCCCGAGGAATTCGCCTCTTTTCTCGAAAGCCTGGAGGAAGAGCAGCTTCTCGTACGGGGAGGTATCTCCCGGAAAGAAGCCGTGTCACTTTATCAATGGCTTCTCGATTCGGCTCCGGTTACTCACTATTTGGGATATGGAATGCAGCGGTATCTTCATGGCGAGCTGCAGGCCTGGTGGATAGGAGCTTTGGCGGTACTTTCGGGAGCTTTTCAGGTTCCTGGAGCGGGGGTGGTTTTCGGGAAAAACGAAATGGCCCGCTTTCCCGCTTCTCTTCTTTCCGAGCCCTCTTCCATGCGTTCCTTTCCGGAGGGGTGTTTCTGGCAATCCCTGGAAAAGGCGAATCCTTCGGTCCATACGCTTGCTATTTTTTGCGGGAATCCGGTAAAACAGGCTCCCCGAGGAAAAGAGATAGCCCGGATTATCCAGAACCTTTCCTTTTCCGTATGTTCTGATTTTACGCTTACCGAAACCGCCCGGTGTTGCTCTCTGGTGCTGCCCTCTCTTTTTTTCTTTGAGGAGGGCCCGGATTGGCGGGGTTCCTACAGCCATTCCTTTCTTTGCCGTACCGAAACGTTGTTACCGCCTCCCGAAAAAAGCCTGGGGGATTTGGAAATTCTTGAAGGGCTTGCAACAACCCTGGGGTTATCTTTGAGTCCCCGGGAGTTGCTGCATCGAATGGATTCCATGCTTTTGGAGGATGAAAAGTTGGAGGAGCGGGAAAACTCACTATACTTTTGGGAGGAACCGAATTTCTGGAGCCAATCCTCCTCTTCGGCAAAACTGCCCGTAACACTTCCTCGGCTCCACTTTACCGGAGAAGGTAGAGGGCTTTTTGAATTTCGCCTTATAACATATCATGTGCAACAATATATCAACGGCCAGAATTGGGATCTTCCCGAGGAGCCATACCCCCCTGTGTATCTTTCCTCCGAAGATGCCCGTAAGATAGGGCTTGTGTCCGGCGATATGGTACGCCTTCGAAGCTCCGGGAACTCCGAAGGTTTTGTGGCCATGGCGGAGATCGATCCAAAAATGCGTTCCGGATACTGTGCCATGCCCCAGGGAATCCCCTTGGTCAACACCTTGACCGTTCCCATGGTAAGCCCCGGATACGGAGTCCCTTTTTCCGAAAATTTTGTGCGCTTGACAAAGGAGTGAGCTTTTATGCACGAATATTCCCTGATCTCTCACCTTTTGGAGCTTCTTGAGGATTTGGCGGAGGAGGGAAAGTGGCCGCCTCCCGTCAAAGTGCGCCTTAGAGTGGGAGCTCTTCGTCAAGTAGTTCCGGAAATCATGTACTCCTGCTATGCTTCTTCAGTGGAAGGAACTTTTTTTGAAGGGAGTACCCTGGAGCTGGAAATACTTCCCGTTATGTGGCAGTGTGAGGAATGCGGCCATATCTGGGAAGGGGAACCGGGGAAACGCTCCTGCCCTCTTTGCGGATCTTTGAAGAACATCCTAACCGGAGGAGAAGAGCTGGAAATTGCATCGGTGGAGGTGCGGGATTATGCCGAAAATTGTTAATGTAAGGCGGTCCGTGATGGAGAAGGACCAGCTTGTGGCCGAGAAGACACGGAATGATTTTGCCCACCGGGGAGTGGTGATGCTGAACTGTATCGGATCTCCCGGAGCGGGGAAGACCACCCTTTTGGAGCACACTTTTTCCCGATTGCCTTTCCGGGCCGCAGTCGTGGAAGGAGATATCGCCACCGAGAGAGATGCGGAACGTATCCGGCGTTCCGGAGTTCCGGCGGTACAAATTAATACCAAGGGGCTTTGTCATTTGGAGGCCCAACTAGTGCAGCGGGCTTTGGCGGAGCTCCCTTTGGATGAGCTGGACCTCGTGGTGGTGGAAAATGTGGGGAATTTGGTCTGTCCTGCGGAATTCTATCTCGGGGAGGATCGCAAGATAGCGATTTCGAGTGTTCCCGAGGGAGACGACAAGCCTTTGAAATATCCTCATCTTTTTACCATCTCCGAAGTGGTATTGCTTACCAAGACGGATCTTCTCCCCTATATCGCCTTTGATCGGGAGCGCTTTTGGGAGGATGTGCATTCTCTCAATCCCGGCGCGGTATGCCTTGAAGTCTGTGCCCCTTCGGGAGAGGGGATGGATTCCTGGATCGAGCTTCTCAAAGAGTGGTGCGTGAAAAAAAATAAGGCGGGTATTTCATGAACGCTTCTTTGCTCGAAAAGCTCAACCCCGCCCAGTGCGAAGCGGTACGCTGCCCTGAAGGACCTCTTTTGGTTCTGGCGGGAGCGGGGAGCGGCAAAACCAGGGTTCTTACACATAAAATAGCCTGGCTTGTGGGGCAGGGAGAAGATCCCCGAAAGATTTTGGCGGTAACCTTTACCAACAAGGCAGCTCGGGAAATGCAGCTTCGGGTGGAAAAACTGCTTCCCCGGGCTTCCCAGGGGCTTCAGATAAGCACCTTCCATTCCTGGGGACTCCGTTTTCTCCGGCGTCATGAAGAGGCGCTTCTTCCTCTTGGATATTCTTCGAACACTACCATTTTCGATCCCGGAGACATCCGGAGCCTTCTCAAAAAAATCATGGAGGAAAAGGGCTTCGACATCGAGCGGGGAGATCTCCGGAAAATGGCGGAATATATTTCCCGGATAAAGACGAACACGCTCCCCGGGGAAGAAGTCGTGGCTCTTCAGGAAGGAGAGGAAACTCTTTTCGAAGTTTACCGGGCCTACGATCGGGAGATGAAACGCCACTCGGCTTTGGATTTTGACGATCTTCTGGTGCTTCCTCTTTATTTGCTTGCATCCTCCAGGGAGATCCTCGAGTATGAACGAAGCCGCTTGTCCTGGGTTCTCGTGGATGAATACCAGGATGTCAACCTTATTCAGTACGCCCTCCTCAAAAAACTTGTGGGAAAGAGCTGTTCCCTTATGGTGGTAGGAGATCCGGACCAATCTATTTATGGATGGCGCGGGGCGGATATGCGGATGATTCTCAACTTCGAAAGAGATTTCCCCCGGGCCAGAGTGATAACCCTGGATCAGAATTATCGTTCCACCGGAATCATTCTGGAGGGAGCCAATGCGGTGATTCGGAACAACCTGGAGAGAAAAGAAAAAAACCTCTGGACCCTTCAGGAGAGAGGAGAGCTTATTCACGCTTTTCTGGCTCCCTCGGGGAACGAAGAATCTCAGTTCGTGGCCCGGGAAATCGAAAACCTTCTTGCCCAGGGGTTTCGATACCGGGACATGGCTATTCTCTATCGCATCAATGCCCTGAGCCGGGGGATAGAGCAGGCGCTTCTTTACCGGGGTATTCCCTATCGCGTGGTGCGGGGCACCGCTTTTTACGAACGCCTCGAGGTAAAGGACGTGCTTTCCTATCTTCGCCTTTCCTGCAACCCCCTGGATATTCCTTCTCTCGAACGGGTGGCGAATATCCCTTCCCGGGGGCTCGGCAAAAAGAGCCTCGAGGTTTTGGGCGCAACCATTTTGAGCATGAGAGAGCTTTCTCCCGAGGGTATTTGGGGAACTCTTTCCGAAAAAGGAGCAGGGCTCAAGGGAAAAGCTGAAAAAGGATGCCGGGATTTTGCGGCACATATGAAAGAACTCTCCCTGCGCCAGGATCATCTCCCGGAAGCTTTGGAATATGTCCTTCAGGACATGGGGTACGAAAAGTATTTGTTGCAAAAGGAGCCGGAAAGTGGAGAAGAGCGTATGGAAAACGTGCGCGAGCTTCTTTCGGTAAACTCTTCCGAGGGCGGCGTTCGGGAATTTCTCCAGGAAATTTCTCTGTTCACGGATCTGGAACGTCTTGACGACAACGAAGAGGCGGTTTCCCTTCTTACGCTTCATGCCGCCAAGGGCTTGGAGTTTCCGGTGGTATTTCTTCTCGGTATGGAGGAGAACATTTTCCCCAATGCCCGGGCTCTCGAAGAAGAGGGAGGTCTTGAAGAGGAGCGGAGGCTCTGCTATGTCGGCATGACTCGGGCGGAAGAACGTCTCTATCTTTGCGGAGCCCGGGGGCGCACTCTTTTTGGATCCATGCAGCTTAACGGTTTTTCCCGCTTTTTATGGGAAATACCCGAGGATCTTCGCCACACCGAGGATCGAGGAAGGAAGGAAGAGCATGGCTTTCGCCGTGGCCCTTACCGGGGATATTGGAGCCGGTAAATCCACTCTCGTCTCTCTATGGGATGCTATGGGAGCTTCGATAATCAATGCGGATGAAGTGGTGAGTGAGCTTTGGCAAAATCATGAGCCTCTTCGAAACCGGGCGAAAGAACGATGGGGAGAGGATCTTTTCGATAAGCACGGTTTACTCCGAAGAGATGTTCTCTGTCGCCGGGTTTTTGGGAATGTCCGGGAATACCAGGAGCTTTGCGGCATGGTGCATCCCCTGGTAAAAGAAATCCTGGAAGAAGCTTACAGAAAATCCCGGGGATGGTTTGTAGCGGAAATACCCCTCCTCTTTGAAGGCGGAGTTCCTTGGTGGGTGGATACAACGGTATATGTTTCTTCGCCCTTTGAAGAACGGCTCAAACGGAACTTGGAACGGGGAAAGAGCCGGGAGTGGTTTGAAATGATGGAATCCCGCCTTCTTTCTTCGGAGGAACGGGCTTCTAGAGCCCGGGTGCTTGTGGAGAACAACGCTTCCCGGGAAATTTTTGCCGAAAAGGGAAGGGCTTTGGGAAAACACTTTCGAGACATGTCTTCGGTGGTGGAAATGCGGTGGTGTTGCTCTTCTTCGGAAGCCATGCGAAAAGGGCGGTATGTCCTGGAAAATAAGGGGTTTGGAATTTTCTTCCGATTCGAAGGGGGAGATTCTCCCGGAGAATCGTGCCTTTCCTGGATGTCCCTGGAAAAACATTTTCCTTGTATCAAAAAAATCCTTGAAGAAGCCGGAGAAGAAGAAAATTCCTCTTTTTGCCGTCTCTGGGCAGTGACTCCCCGCCGAATGAACCTGGAGGCTCTCGAAAAAATTGTGGAGGTATGCGATTGATTCTTATTACGAGTCATATCGGGGCGGATTTCGATTCTCTGGCGGCCATGGTGGCGGCTTCCAAGCTTTATGGCCCCTCGGAACTTTCCTTTTCCGGCTCTGCCACGCGAAACGTACGAGAGTACGTAAAACGTTACGGTACCCGCTGGAAGGTGCTTACTCCCAAGAAAGTATGTTTTTCCGATGTCACCCTTCTCGTCTGCGTGGATGTCCGTTCCCTTGGCCGAATCGGGCCTTTTCGCCGCCTTGTGGAGGAACGCCATGTTCCCGTGCATGTTTACGATCATCACCCTCCTCTGAAAGATGCCATTCCGGCGGAAAAGGAAATTATTGCTCCCGTAGGAGCGGTAACCACTCTTCTCGTGGAACTCTTGCGGCTGAAAAAAATTCCCATTTCCCCTCAGGAAGCCACGCTTTTCGCCATGGGAATTTACGAAGATACCGGAGGGCTTACCTTTGGAGGCACCAGTTCCCGGGATTTCGATGCCGTAAAGCTTCTTAAAGAAGAATATGGAGCGGACCTTACCATGGTGGCCACTCACGTGGAGTTTGTGCTGCAGGGTCCTGAACAGGCTTTGCTGGATCGCCTCATGGAAAGTGCCCGGGAATTTTTCCTTCGGGGTGCCAGAATCGTTTTTGCTCGGGGAGAGACATCTTCCTATGTAGAGGGGCTTTCCCTTTTCGTGCATCGCCTCAAGGATTATTTCGATGCGGACGTGGCCATCGCGGTGGTCCGCATGGAGCGTAGGGTCTACATCGTGGGAAGAAGCCGGGAAAAAGTGCTGCACATGGGAGATTTTCTGGTCCCCTGGGGAGGAGGCGGGCATCCCCAGGCTGCGGCGGCAACGGTAGTTGACGGTTCCGTGGAAGAAATTTGTCGGGATCTCGAAAACCGACTCCTTTCACGAATCCTCCCGAGACTTCTCGTGGAGGATGTCATGAGCAGTCCGGTCATGGTACTTTCCACCAAGGCTTCGGTAGATGAAGCCTATCGGGTTATGCTGCGTTACGGACATTCCGCCATTCCCCTGGTGTCAAAGGACGTGGTTTTGGGTATCATTACCAGGAAAGACCTGGATAAAGCGAAGCTCCACGGTTTGGGAAGCGTGCCGGTGGAAGATTTCATGACAGGGAATCCTCTTGCGGTATCCCCTTCGGCTTCCGTGGAAGAAGCGCATCGCCTCCTCGTTTTTCATAACATAGGACGGCTTCCGGTGGTGGAAAAAGGATTTCTTCGGGGCATTATTACGCGCACCGATGTGCTTCGTGCTCTCTATCCCGCTTCACTTCCCGAGGAAGAACGCACCCTCGAAAATCGGCGGCCCTGGGAAGAGGATCTCTCTCTTCTTCTTCGGGAGCGCCTCGCTCCCTGGATGACCGCTCTCCTGGAGCGTCTCGGAGCCCGGGCGGATGCCTTGGGAAGCAAGGCGTATCTTGTAGGAGGTTTTGTCCGGGATATCATCCTCGGGATGCCCTCGGAGGATGTGGATATAGTGATCGAGGGGGATGCGGTGGCTTTTCTCGAATCCTGGCGTTCCGACGGATGCCGGGTGGCCATACACACGCGTTTTTCCACGGGTACCATCGTCTTTCCGGGAGATCGGAAGGTGGATGTGGCCGCTTCCCGGAGAGAATTTTACGAATATCCCGTGGCGCAGCCCTCGGTTAGCACGGATTCCCTGAAACATGATCTCTATCGCCGGGATTATGCGGTAAATGCCATGGCGGTATGTATCAACGGGAAAAAATGGGGAACCCTGATAGATTATTTCGGAGGGCGCCGAGATATTCAGAGACGCACGCTCCGAGCACTTCATAATCTGAGTTTCGTGGAAGATCCCACCCGCATCCTTCGGGGGGTTCGGCTGGAGCAGCGCCTTCGCTTCCGAATCGAGGAGAACACCTTGCGTCTTCTTCTCAACTGTGTGCGGGGAGGGCTTCTTACGGTGCTTTCGGGAGTACGTCTCCGAAGCGAGATCGAGCTTATTTTCCGGGAGCATAAGCCCTTTCGTCCGGCGGAACGTCTTTGGGATCTCGGAGTCTGGAAAATCCTTTTTTCCGGAGTACGTTTCGATTCCACTTCCCGAAAAGCCATGCGGCGTATTTCCGCTATTTTACGGTGGGCCGGAAAGGATCTTCCGGATTTTGGAAAGGAGCTTTGGCTTGCCTTTTTTGCGGCATTTTTATATGATTCTCCTCCTGAGACATGTCTTTCAGTCTGCCGAAGATTAAGCTTGAACGATAGAGAATCTCGCCTGTTACGGAAGATGATCGAAGAGACAGGACGAGTGGAGAATGAACTCGGAGGAAGCGGCCATCTTGCACATTCCGCCATATACGAGTTCCTTTCCGAGGAGGAGCTTCTGGCTTCTCTTTTCTGGGCTTCCGCAACTTCCCGATGGCGGGTAAGGCGCCGTATCCTTCTTTATCTTACGAGATTGCAGAAAATGTGCCCCATGTTGGGAGGAAAAGACGTCATAGATCTCGGTGTCACTCCGGGGCGTACCGTAGGGTTTGTTCTTCGAGGACTTCTTGTGGCTCGTCTGGATGGAGACGTGGAAACCCGGGAGGACGAAATCGCCTGGGTCCTCAAGCAACATCATACTCTTCCGAAAGGTAGGAAAAATCATGCATTTTCCCCAAATAACTGAGCTCCTGTTGAGCCTTCCGGCAGTTCTCTGGGCCATTACGTTTCACGAGTTCTGTCATGGCTGGGTAGCGTATAAACTCGGAGATCCCACTGCGGCAAGTCAGGGAAGGCTTACCTTGAATCCTCTCAAACATCTCGATCCCATAGGAGCCATCATGCTTCTTATCTTCCGTTTTGGATGGGCCCGGCCCGTGCCTATCAACACCCGTTATTTTTCCAATCCCCGGCGCGACATGGTTCTGGTCTCCCTGGCGGGGGCGGGAGGAAATTTGCTTACCGCTTTTGTCGTAGGATTGCTGCTCCGGCTCCTTCCCTCCGTTTTCCTTATGAACCAGGCCCTTTTCACGCTGATGATTTTGATGGTTTACATCAATATCGGTCTGGCGGTGTTCAATCTTCTTCCCTTGCCTCCTCTGGACGGATCGAGAGTTCTTTACGTTCTGCTGCCTCCCTCCATGTTGCGGGTCTATTTCTGGCTGGAGCGATACGGTATGTTCATCATTTTCGGGCTGATTCTTCTGAACGTCCTTCCCGCTATCATGCGCCCCTTCATCTTCTTTTTCTCCAACCTCTTTCTTCCTGGGTGGATGTAGCCTTTTTCGGGAGTCTTGCCTTTGTTCCCCCCGCTTTAGGGCGGAATCTCCCGAACGGTTCGGGTATAGTGGAGGAGGAAATTTATGCGTATATTACTTACCAACGATGACGGGATTTTTGCCCCGGGGATTGCAGCTTTGGCGAACCTTCTCACCCTAAGAAAACATGATATTCGAGTTTGTGCTCCCGATAGGGAGCGGAGCAGCGTAGGACATGCCATAACTTTATCGCGACCTCTTCGGGTATGGCCGGTAGATGCGGGGCCCTACGAATTCTCCTCGGGAATTTATGCCTGTGACGGTACCCCTTCGGATTGTGTGGCCCTGGGCCTCGAAGTTATCGAAGAGGGTGAAAAAAGGGAGATGGTTGTCTCCGGCATCAACCGGGGGCCCAATCTGGGGGATGATCTTACCTACTCCGGAACCGTTTCCGCCGCCATGGAAGGCGCTCTTCTCGGTTTGCCCGCGGTAGCGGTATCTCTCGCCATCGCTCCGGAGGAAGAGAAACATTACTATGAAACCGCCGCCATGATAGTGGGAGACCTTTTGGGGCACCGGGATTTTTCTCCCCGGGATCTCTCTCCCGGAGTGCTTCTTAACATCAACGTGCCGAACCGTCCTTTTGGAGATCTTAAGGGCATCAAGGTTACCCGAAAGGGAGTCCGTTTTTACGAGGATAAAATCCATCGTCTTAAGGATCCCAAGGGAAATGCCTATTATTGGGTTGCGGGGAATCCCGAGGACGATCTCGTGGAAGGGACCGACGTATGGGCAGTAGCTCAAGGTTATGTCTCCATAACGCCGGTACATATGGATCTTACGCATTATCCGAGTCTGGAAAAATTCAAAGCCTCTTTGGAAGCATAACGCACAGGAAGGTAAAATGTTTCTCCTTGCCCCCTGGGGCGTACCATTATTGGGAGTGGTTTAAACTATTATGGATGGCATGACGAAAAAACCTGAAAACCCAGCGGAAAACACCAATATGGCTCCTGCGGTAATGATAAGAATCTGGGAACGTATGGAATCCCTGCAAAAAGTCATTTCGCAAATTGATAGTGCCCGGCTTTCCGCCGAAAAAGCGGTGGCGGAAATCGAAGCCGAAGCGGAGCGGCGTATGCGGGAAGCCCGGCAATCTTTACGGAATTCCGAGGAACTTTTTGCCCGATCCGAGACTTTGCGGGAACAGGCCCAGCTCATGAAGGAAAAAGCGGAGAGCGAAGCCGCCCAAGCCCAGACCCAGCTTCGTCAGCTAGAACAGCGGCGGGGAGATGCGGAAAAAAAGGCCCAGGAGCTTCTGGAGCGGTGCCGAGAATTTGAAGATCGGGAAAGAAACGCGCGAGAAACCGTTCTTCGGAAAGAAAAAGAACAGGCGGAAGCGGAAAAGAAAAGCCGCCGTGCGGAAGAACAAGCCCGGGAGGCAGAGGAACGGCTTGCTCATATGCTTAATCTCGCCGCTCGAGCGGAAGAGGATGCCACCCAGGCTCTCTCCAGGACGAATGCCGCGGAAAGCGCTGCCCGGGAAGCGGAGGAGCGTTTGGAACGTGTTGAAAAAGAGGCGGAGGAGGCCAGCACCACTTCCCGCCAGATTTTGTCCCAGATGGAACATACCATCAAGGGGGCCCAGGAGAGAGAGGCCGAAGCTCTTCGTAAAGCTGAAATAGCGGAGGAAAAAGCGGAAAAAGTCATAGCCCGGACCATGGATCATGTGCAAAAGGCGGAAAGCACTTATGACCGTACTCAGAGTGAGCTCACGAAAGCTCAGGATGCTCTCCAGGAAGCCCGGGATCTTGTAGAAAAAGAAGAAGCTCGGGCTGCCAGAGCAAGTGCCAGGGCCCAGGAAGAAGTTAAAAAAGCGGAAGAAAAAATGCACCAGGCTGAGATGGAGCTTGCAAAATTCACAAACCGTAGAAACGAACTTCTTCGTCAGGTAGAACAGGCGGAAGAGACGGCGGTTCTGGCTCTGAACAAAAGAAAACATGCGGAAGATTTGGCGCGAAAGGCCAGCGAAGCCGCAGCCAAGGCCGAAGCGTGGCAGCGCCAGGCGGAAGAGCGGGCGCGAAAGGCCAAGATGACTGCGACTCAGGCGGAGGCCCGTAAAAGGCTTCTGGAAGAGCAGGTTCGCATGGCGGAAAGCGAGAAAAATTTTCGTAAGCCTTCGGAATCCTGAGAAAGAGAGGCTTTGGCGTAGCTTCCAAGATTGTGTTCAAAATCCGATCTTGACAATCTCGAAATAGGTGATAGAATTTCCCCCAACGTGCGTATGTGCATGGAATTGACTTTTATTGAAGGGAGTTGGAAAGCGTGAAGGGTATCCGTCTTCGACGACGATGTGAGCTGCGACGACGTGTTATTGTACCTATAGGGGCAATGACGGGGAGTCGTATGTGCATTGTTGTCGACAGAGAGGAAATGCCCTAGGCTGAAAGCGTTTTCCGGCAACCGCATTTACGATAGAACCCCCGAGCCTCCCTCCGAAGAAAGGGATTACCCAAGTAGGAGGGGGAGTGATTCTCCTGAGCGAATCAAGAGAGGGCGGATATTCCGCCAATCGGGGTGGCACCGCGGGCAATAGCTCGTCCCTGGAAAGGGGCGGGCTTTTTTTGTGTATCTATGAAAATTAAAAATCTATAGAAATCCCCTCGGAGGAGGAAAAACAATGCATATGAGCGAGAAGAAAAAGGTTGTGCTGGCGTATAGCGGTGGGCTGGATACTTCGGTGGCCGTCAAGTGGCTTCAGGATCAGGGATATGACGTGGTTACCTTTACTGCCGATGTGGGGCAGAGCGTAGTGGATCTGGAAGGCGTAAAGGAAAAAGCCGAAAAGACTGGGGCCTGCAGTATTTACGTTATGGATTTACGGAAAGATTTTGTGGAAAAATTTGTGTGGCCTTCCCTCAAGGCAAATGCCATGTACCAGGGAACGTACCCCTTGAATTCCGCTCTTTCCCGGCCTCTTATCGCAAAGTATCTCGCATGGATTGCCAAGCTCGAGGGAGCGGTAGCGGTAGCTCATGGCTGTACCGGCAAAGGCCAGGACCAGGTGCGGATCGAAGTTTGTGTCAACGCTCTGGATCCGGATCTTCAGGTTCTTGCTCCGGTGCGGGACTGGCATTTTTCCCGGGAAGCCGAAGTTGAATACGCGAAACAGCATAATATCCCCGTGCAGAATCATATGTCGAAAATTTACAGCATCGACGAGAACATGTGGGGACGCTCCATCGAATGCGGCCTTCTCGAAGATCCCTGGAACGAACCTCCCGCAGACGCTTTCGAAATGACCAAGGATCCCTGGGATACGCCGGATACCCCCCTGTATTTGGAAATCGAATTCGAGCAGGGAATTCCCAAAAAGATCGACGGAGTCGCTCTCGAAGGAGTGGAACTCATAGAAAAGCTCAACCAGATAGGCGGAGCTTATGGCGTAGGGCGGATAGACATGATCGAGGACCGGCTCGTAGGGTTCAAGAGCCGGGAGGTTTACGAATGTCCGGGAGCAAAGATTCTTATCGATGCGCATAAGGCTTTGGAGACCCTCACTCTCAGTAAGGATGTCCTTCAGGGTAAGACGGAGCTGGAAAAAACCTATGCCAAACTTGCCTATGAAGGCATGTGGTTCTCCCCTCTCAAGGAGGCTCTCGACAGCTTCTTCGATCATGTGCAGCAAGACGTAAGCGGTACCGTTCGGGTGCGGCTTTACAAAGGACAGGCTACGGTGGTGGGATTGAAGTCCTGCCAGTCCGTTTATAACGAAGATCTTGCTACCTATACGGATGCGGATTCCTTTGATCACGGCGCTTCCGTAGGGTTTATCAAAATTTGGGGAACTTCTGTAAAAACATGGCGGCAGGTGCATCCTTTCCCGGAAGAGCAAATGCAGGTGATGAAAGATCGGCTCAAGATCGTCGAAGGAGCCTAATTTCTATTTTTCTTCTCACGTAGTTCAATGACGAAAATACTTCCCTTTTCTCCTTTTGGCCCGGTAGATACTCTCGCAGAAGTATCTACCGGGCTCTTTTTTTTCAGGGCGTTTTGTGTGCAAAATGTTTGAAGAGGGTGAAAAAGAGCCCTTACAAACCTCAAGGAGGAGAAAAATAACATAAATCCATGCAAAAAATGGTTTTATAGAAAAAAATATTTTTTTTATCTCTTTTTGACTATTGACCGGGTGGCCTGCAGACATTATCATGATTGTGTACTAAAAATGTTTGAAGGAGGCGTTTTGTCTATGCGGAATTGGAAATGGTTAGGACTTTTTGTTGCGGTAACCTGCTTTCTTGGTCTGGCTACGGGAGCCCTGGCGGTGGAATTTCTGAATATCGGTACCGGGAGCACCGGAGGAACGTATTATCCTGCGGGAGCCGCCATGGCGAAAGTTTGTAACAGCAGTATCGAAGGTATCAAGATGAGCGTGCAGTCCACGGGGGGTACCGTCAACAATATCCAGCTTCTTGCCGATTCCGAGGCGGAACTTGGCTTTATGGACGGTCTTTATTATTATGCCTATATGGGCAAAGGGAAATATGAAGGAAATCCTCAGAAATTCCTTCGGGCCCTGATTCCTCTTTATCCGGAACCCATTCAGCTCATGGTTGCCAAGGGAAGCGATATCAAGAGCCTTGAAGATTTCCGTGGAAAACGGGTTTCCATCGGCGCTGTGGCGAGCGGAACGGAAGTAACCGCCAAGCAGCTTCTTCGGGTTGCGGGTATCGATCCCGAGGCGGATATCCAGGCGGAAAGTCTCGGAGTAGGAGATACCGCCAAGGCTTTCGGAGATAAGAGAATCGATGCGGCTATCATGGTTGGTTCTCTCGGCATGTCCGGAGTCGTGGAAGTTACCACTCTCGGTCTGGTCGATTTTATCGATGTCTCGGACGAGCTTATCGCCAAAGTCGTAGAAGAAACCCCTTATTGGGTTCCCTTCGAAATTCCTGCGGGATATTACAAAGGGCAGCCGGATCCCGTGAAAACCTACGCCAGCTGGAATATCGTAGCCATCAAGGACAGCGTGGAAGAAGATAGGGTCTATCAAATGACCAAGGCCCTGTTTGAAAACAAGGAAGATATCCTTGCGGTTTCCAAAAAGCTTGAGACCATGACCCCGGAAAACGTCAAGCATATTCTTATTCCGTTGCATCCCGGAGCAGAAAAATATTACCGGGAGGTTGGCGCTCTCAAGTAAGAACGCTATGGATTTTACGCGGGGGCGGCGTGTTTTGCTACCCCCGTATTTTTGTGTCTGGAGGTTTATGTCATGAAGGAAGACAAGTCCATGAATTTTGGGGCTGCGGGGAGTGTAGAAGAGAATATCCCAGAAAAAGATGTGCAGAAACTTGTGGAAAAATATGATGTCGAAAGCCGATACCGAACTCTTTCCGGATTTCAGGGTATCTTTGTTTCGGGATGGCTTATTGCCATGTCTCTCTTTCATCTTTATACTTCGGGAATCGGCCTTCTGCCGACCTCTATTCATCGAGCGGTACATCTTATGTTTGCCATTGTAGCGGTTTTTCTACTCTATCCCGCCTCGAAAAACGCAAGCCGCACAAGCACGCCCTGGTACGATTGGATTCTGGCATGTGCTGCAGGAATTGGGGTCGCATATATCGCTCTTTTCTTCGGTGACATTGCCCATCGAGGAGCTCGACCTCTTTCCTACGAAATCTTTCTGGGAATCGGCACGATTTTTTTGGTGCTCGAAGCGGGGCGTCGTATCGTAGGGAAGGTCTTGCCCTTTTTAGCGGTAATCTTTCTCGTGTATTGCTATTTCGGAAGATATTTCCCCGGACTTTTCATGCATCGGGGCTATTCCATTTCCCGCATAGTGCAGCATATGTATCTTACTCCGGAAGGTATTTTCGGAGTGGCTTTGGGAGTTTCCAGCACCTTCGTATTTATGTTCATTCTTTTTGGATCTTTTCTTTCCAAAAGTGGGGGAGCCCGATTTTTCAACGAACTGGCTCTCGCCATCGCGGGACATAGCCCGGGAGGCCCCGCCAAGGTGGCCATCGTTGCATCGGGGCTCCTGGGAACTATTAACGGCTCTTCCGTAGCGAACGTGGCTACCACCGGGGCTTTTACCATTCCCCTCATGAAGCGGGTGGGGTATAAACCGGAGTATGCCGGAGCCGTGGAGGCTTGCGCTTCCACGGGAGGACAGCTTATGCCTCCTATTATGGGAGCCGGCGCTTTCATCATGAGCGAATTCCTGGGGATTTCCTATCTCACCATCGCTGCTGCGGCCATTATCCCGGCGGTGCTGTATTATTCCGCCCTCTTCATCAATGTCCATATCCGGGCAAAAAAGAGAAATCTCGAAGGATTGGATCCTTCGGAACTGCCCAGTGCGAAAAACGTTTTTCTTCAGGACGGTCATCTCCTCGTACCTCTTATCGTAATTATCTTCATGCTGCTTCGGAGGTATACTCCTCTTTCCGCAGCTTTCTGGGGTATCCTTACGGTCATAGGCGTCAGCATGCTGCGAAGCCATACACGGATGGGCGTGAAAGAAATTCTGCTGGCCCTGGAAGAAGGTGCCCGGGGAGCCTTGGGAGTGGCTCTGGCCTGTGCTCTCGTAGGGCTTGTGGTAGGAACCTCCTCGCTTACCGCTTTGGGCCTTACCATCTCCAACAATATCGTGGAACTTGCGGGAGGGAAACTCCTGCCCACCCTGATCATGTCCATGGTGGCCTGTCTGGTGCTCGGAATGGGTCTTCCTACCACGGCAAATTATATCGTTACGAGTACCATTATCGCTCCGGCGCTCATCAAGATGAACGTGCTTCCCCTGGCGGCACACATGTTTGTTTTCTACTTCGGCATTATGGCGGATCTTACGCCTCCAGTTTGTCTTGCCGCCTTTACCGGGGCGGGCATCGCGGGAGGAAGCCCGGGGAAAACCGGTATTACCGCCACCTCCATTGCCCTTGTGGCATACCTTTTGCCCTATACGTTCATTTACACCCCTTCCATACTTCTTCAGGACGTGAACGTGATCAACCTGGTGCTTCTCGTGGGAGCCAGTTTTATGGGAATTCTCGGGCTTGCCATGGGATTCCAGGGATGGTGCTTCGCCAATATCAGCGTTCCCGAAAGGATTCTCCTTGCCACGGTATCCTTCGCTTCTTTTTTCCCGAACAATACGCTTAAACTTACCGGTTTGGTTTTGATTACCGTCTATGTGCTTTTCCGGATGATGCTTTCCAGAAAAGCTGCTCCTTCCCTGGGATAGGGGGAGAAACCGCAGGGGTTTCAATATTTCGAAGATCCAAACCATATCTTTCGCGAAAAGGGCTCCTCTTATTAAGAGGGGCCTTTTTCTTGACCTTTAAAAAAGCTGGTGGTATCCTGTTGTCATGTGGTATATACCATATGACAACAGCCAGACAAGAGAGGATTGCATGATGAAACAACTTCAGCGTCAGAGCCCTCTGCCTCTTTATTATCAGCTCAAGGAAAAAATCCTGGCCCTTGTGGACGATGGAGTATACAAGGCGGGAGATCTTATTCCTTCGGAACGGGAGCTTTGTGAGAAACTCCATATAAGCCGTATGACCGCCCGAAAGGCCATCAGCACGCTCGTAAACGAAGGGGTGCTTTATCGCGAACAGGGCCGAGGCACGTTCGTGGCAACCCCCAAACCTCCCTGCACGTTTTCCAAAATTACGGGGTTTTCCGAGAACCTTCAGGATATGGGGCTTACTTTTCGGACCGAAATCATCGATTTTCGTACCGAGGAAGCTACCCGGGGCATCTCCGAAAGGCTCTGCCTTTCTGCGGAGGATTCCAAGGTTTTTTATTTTCTTCGTCGCCGTTTTGTGGGGGAAGAACCTTTTTCCCTGGAGCATGCCTGGGTTCCGGCCCATCTTTTCCCAGGTTTTACCCGGAAACGCCTGGAGGGTGATTCTTATTACCGCATTTTACAGCAGGAATACGGCTACCGGCTTTCCCGGGCAAAGCAGACCATAGAGCCCGTGCTTGCTTCGGAATTCGAGGCTTCCGCGCTTCTGTTGGAAGCGAATACGCCTATTTTGCTGTTTCAGCGTCAGACCTGGGTCGAGGAGGAGGTGGTGGTGGAGTATACCAAATGCCTTTACAGAGGAAAGCGTTTCAAGTACGAAATGTCTCTCGGAGTGTAGTTATGATACTCAAAAACATATTTTTCGGAGGAGGAACAGAGGTATGAAGTTTTTCGGAAAAATTCAAAAACTCGGTAAAGCTCTTATGCTTCCCGTGGCGGTTTTGCCGGCGGCGGCATTGTTGCTTCGTTTGGGAGCGCCGGATGTTTTCGATATTCCCTTTATTATGAAGGCCGGAGGAGCTATTTTTGATAACCTTGCCCTTATTTTTGCCATCGGCGTCGCCATCGGTATGGCTTTCGACAACGGGGGCGCCGCAGGGCTTGCGGGAGCCATAGGCTACCTTACCCTTACAAATGCGGTGGTGACCATTAACGATAGTATCAATATGGGGGTTCTGGCAGGCATTATCTCGGGGCTTCTCGGGGGAGCCATGTACAATAAGTTCCATAATGTGAAGCTTCCGGATTTCCTCGGATTTTTCGGAGGAAAACGGTTCGTTCCCATAGCTACGGCAGGGGCCAGTATCCTTTTGGCGCTTCTCTTCGGTTATGCCTGGCCTCCTATTCAGAATGCCATTCATAGCGCCGGGGAATGGATTATCCAGGCGGGAACTTCGGGAGCTTTCGTTTTCGGATTCTTGAATCGCCTTCTTATTCCCGTGGGATTGCATCACGTTTTGAACAGTATGGTCTGGTTCGTTTTCGGAACCTTTACGGATCCTGCCACGGGGCAGGCCGTAACGGGGGACCTCAGCAGATTCTTCGCGGGAGATCCCAGCGCGGGCATCTTTATGACCGGTTTCTACCCCATCATGATGTTCGCTCTGCCTGCGGCGGCATTGGCCATGTATTCCACCGCTCGCAGCGAGAACAAAAAAGCCATTGCCGGCGTTCTTTTCAGCGTGGCCTTTACGTCCTTTCTTACGGGGATTACGGAGCCCATCGAATTTGCCTTTATGTTCCTCGCTCCGGTACTTTACGTGCTTCACTCTCTGCTGACGGGGGTTTCTCTCGCGGTCTGCCATGTTTTAGGAATTCACCACGGTTTCGGTTTTTCCGCCGGGGCCATCGACTATTTTCTCAATATGGGATTGGCTACCAAGGGATGGCTTCTCTTACCCTTGGGACTTCTTTTCGGAGTGCTCTATTACTTCCTTTTCGTGTGGTTTATCCGGATGTTCAAGCTTGCCACTCCCGGTAGAGTGGAGCTGGAAACTGCGGAAGCTTCTATCCAGGAAACGGGGCTTTCCATGGAAGGTTTGGCGGAGGGTTATGTAAAGGCCCTGGGAGGTAAGGAGAATATTGAGGGGCTCGATGCCTGTATTACAAGGCTCCGGTTGACTCTCAAGGATACTTCGGTCATCTCCGACGACTCTCTCAAGGCCCTGGGATGTACCGGCGTGCTCCGCTCCAAGGGAGGAAATTCCATGCAGGTAGTGGTGGGTACCAAGGCGGAGATTTTGGCGGACACCATGAAGGCCCTTATGAAATAGGGGATGAATCTGTTCTATCCGATGTGGATGGAAGCTGAGGGGAGGACATAATGCTGCAGGCCATCGTAAATGCCCGCATCGTTTTGGAAGATCGCGTTCTGGAATCCGGAGTGGTTCTTCACGACGCGAAAATCCGTGGAGTTTACGAAACCCGGGAGAATAATTTGCCCGAGGGGATTCCTCTTTACGATGCCCAGGGAGCCTTTGTCCTCCCCGGCATGATAGATATTCACACTCACGGCGCTGTGGGGCGGGACGTAATGGATGGAGATGTCCAGGGTATACGAGAAATCTCCTCTTTTCTCGCTTCCCGGGGAGTAACGTCTTTTTGCCCCACCACCATGACCATGCCTTTGAAGGCTATCGAAAAAGCCATCGAAAAGGTTCGGCAATGCCGGAAGGAGGGCCCTCCGGGAGCCTCTATCCTGGGGATCCATCTCGAAGGACCCTTTATATCTTCCCGATACAAGGGAGCTCAGAATTCCCGGGATATACAAGATCCCATGGCCGAGTGGGTTTTGGAAAGAAAAGAGGATATCCGTATCGTTACCTACGCTTCCGAGAAAGATCCTCAGGGAGAATTCTGCTCCGCCCTTGCGAAGGAGGGGATACGGCTTTCCCTGGGGCATACGGGAGCTTCCTACGAAGATGTTTTCCGGGCCCAGGAGTATGGAGCTCTTTCGGCTTCTCATCTCTTCAACGGCATGCCGCCGATTCATCATCGGGACCCCGGAGTGGTGGGAGGGGTGCTCAAAAGCTCGCTTTATGCGGAACTTATTGCGGATGGCGTGCATGTGCACCCCGCCTTTTTCGATTTGGTGATACGGATGAAATCGCCACAAAAGGTGATTCTTATTTCCGATTCCATGCGGGCTGCGGGATTGAAGGAGGGAGAATACGACTTCGGCGGGCAGAAAGTGCGGGTCTCCCGGGGAGAAGCCCGCCTTGCGGACGGAACCCTGGCGGGAAGCGTGCTTACGCTGGACAAGGCCTTTCGAAACGTTTTTTATCAGGGAGGAGTTTCTCTTCCTCAAATGGCGCGGCTTACCGCGACGAACGCCGCGGATATGCTCGGGCTTTTTCACAAGGGGCGTATTGCCAAGGGAGCCGATGCGGATCTTCTTTTCCTTGACGGAGCCCTGGAGGTACAGCGAACCCTTGTGGAGGGGCGGGAAGTTTTTCTTAGAAAAGGCGGGAAAAGAGAATCATGAGAATCGTTCTTTCGGATACCTATCGGGATATGAGCCGCAAAGCCGCTTACATTGTGGCGAGTCAGATCATTCTCAATCCCCGGAGTGTACTGGGATTTGCCACGGGAGAGACTCCCCTGGGGCTCTATCGCATGCTTATCAGTATGTATTGGGCGGGGGATCTCGATTTTTCCGGAATCACCACGTTTAATCTCGACGAATACTATGGACTTTCCGAGGAGAGCCCCTACAGCTATCGTTTTTACATGAAGAAAAATCTCTTTCAACATATCAACATTCGGGAAGACCAATGGCATATTCCCCGGGGAACCGCGGAAAATGTGGAAGAGGAGTGCCGCCGTTACGACAGGGCTATCGAAAAGGCCGGAGGTATCGATCTTCAGATCCTGGGCCTTGGAGTGGATGGACACATAGGCTTTAACGAGCCCGACGAAAAGTTCGAAGGAGGAACGCATCTCGTGGAGCTTCAGGAGAGCACCCTGAAGGCGAACGCCCGTTTCTTTCCATCCCCTGAAGAAGTCCCCCGATTTGCTCTCAGCATGGGAATCAAGACCATCATGAAGGCGAAAAAAATCCTCCTTCTCGCAAGCGGGGCCTCCAAGGCGGATGTTATATACGAAGCCTTGCAGGGGGAAGTCATTCCGGAACTGCCCGCATCCATACTCCAGCTCCATCCGGATGTTACCTGTATTCTCGATGGAGGAGCCGCTTCCCGACTCGAAAAGGAAAGGGATGAACGGTTTTCCTAGAAGGAAGAAAAGGAAGCTTCCGG
>DAIPKP010000121.1:0-5487 GCA_036769705.1 Synergistaceae bacterium | reverse complement strand
AAGGGGCGGGCATATCGCCGGTTTTGGTAGGGGCGGGGCCCCGTCCCCGCCCTGGGTGGGGATTGCTGATTAAAAACATGTACGGGAATGATTGCATGAATATGCGCAAGAAAGAAATAGAAAAACTACTTCAACAAAATGAAAGTGTAACTCTGGAATTCAAAGAATCTCGGAGAGGATTGAGTAAAAGCGTTTTTCAAACTCTCTGTGCTTTTTTGAATCGTTCGGGGGGCGTATTGTTGCTTGGTGCAAGCGATGCCGGTAAAGTTGTGGGAGTTCTTCCGGAAGCGTTGCCTCAGATCAAGAAAGATTTGGTTACTACGTTTAATAATTCTCAGAAAATCCATCCTCCTTGTTATCTCTCCCTGGAGGAAATTGAGATGGAAGGGAAAAAACTTCTTTATATCTATGTTCCTGAGAGCTCCCAGGTCCATCGTTGTAACGGAAGAATTTATGATCGCAACGAAGACGGTGATCTGGATATAACTGATCATACGAACCTTGTGGCGGAAATGTATCGGCGTAAACAAAGCTCGTATTCGGAAAACAAAATCTATCCTCACGCTTCTCTCGCAGATCTTCGAGAAGATCTTGTCTCTAAAGTTCAGAAAATAGCTGGTATTCAGCGAAAAAACCATCCTTGGCTTCATCTGGAGTATTTCGAGTTTTTACAAAGCGCTCAGCTTTATCAGAAGGATCTTGAAACGGGGAAAAGCGGTATCACTCTGGCGGGAATTCTTCTTTTGGGGAAAGATTCTTCTATCCTTAGTGTTGTGCCACATCATCGAACGGATCTTATTCTGCGAAAAAAGAATCTGGATCGTTATGATGATCGAGATGATGTTCGCACAAACCTCATCGAAAGTTATGAAAGGATTATGGCTTTTGGAGCGAAACATTTGCCGGATCCCTTTTTTCTGGAGGGAGATCAGAGAATCAGTTTGCGGGATGCTATCTTGCGGGAGGTTGCCTCAAATATATTGATCCATCGGGAGTATGTAAACCCCTTTCCCGCCAAACTGATTATCGAAGAAGGGCAGGTGTTTGTCGAGAATAGCAATAAACCTCATGGATTTGGCCGAATAAATCCGGAAAAATTTTCTCCCTTTCCGAAAAATCCTGTAATTGCAAGGTTTTTTAAGGAGCTTGGTAGAGCGGATGAGCTGGGTTCCGGGGTACGTAATTTGATGAAGTACGGGAAAATATTTGGAGGGAAGCTCCCGGAGCTTATAGAGGGGGATGTCTTTACGACCCTGATCTACCTTCCTTCTACCACGGAAGCTACCACGGAAGTTGCCACGGAAGCTACCACGGAAGCTGCGTTGCTTTCAGTACTGTGCGGAGAGATGAGCCGCAAGGAGCTTCAGAAAGCTTTGGGGCTTAAAAACGACGAGTATTTTAGAAAGAAATATCTTCTCCCGGCTCTCGAAAAAGGCTTTCTGGCAAGAACCATACCGGGGAAACCAAAGAGCCCTCTGCAGCGATATCGGCTTACGGAGAAGGGGAAAAAGAAAAGGGCTCAGCTTTTGTCCACCGAAGAGACTGTAGGGGCGGGGCTCCGTCCCCGCCCTGGTATGCGGTAATTCGCCGAATGTACGGGGGGTGATCCCACCCTTGCGCCGATATGCTCGGAGCAAATAGATTTGGCGAATAAGGCCCATCAGGGCAGACACGGGGGTCTGCCCCTACCGTGGAATTATAATTTTGAAGGGGCGGGCATATCGCCGGTTTTGGTAGGGGCGGGGCCCCGTCCCCGCCCTGGTATGCGATAATTCGCCGAATGTACGGGGGTAAACCCGTCCCTACCCTGGTATGCGCCAATCCGCCGCATGTTTTGGGCCGACAACCAATAACGATAATCCGTACCGCCACATTACACAAAGCAGGTGATGTTCGTGGCTTCATGCGTACTTTTCGATTTCGATATGACCCTGGTGGATAGCAGCTATGCCATTACCCGGTGCCTTAATTTGGTGGCGGAACATTTCGGCCTGGCTCTTCTCTCCCGGGATGTGGTGCTGGCGGGTATCGGGCTTCCCATGGAGGAGGCCTGCCATAACTATTGGGGGAGTTACGACGAGGCCTGGCTGGAGTATTACCGCGCCGAACTCCGGCAGGAGGAGTACGATCATCTTCGCCCCTATCCCTCGGCGGTACCCCTGCTGCAGCAACTGAGAGCCCTCGGAATATCCACGGGCATCGTCACGAACCGCCGCTATGCTTCCAAGGCCGCCGGGGCGGCGGGGCTCGATTCTTTTATGGATTGCCTGGTGGGCTTGGAGGAGGTGTCCCGGGGAAAACCCTTTCCGGATCCTCTTCTGCATGCCCTGAAAGAGCTGGATTGCCCTCCCGAAAAAGCCCTCTACGTGGGAGATACCGCGGAGGATATGGCCGCTGCCTATGCCGCTGGGATCTACGGAGTGGGAGTGCTTTCCGGAGGGCGTTCCGGGGAGATCCTCAGGAAAGCCGGAGCCCGCCAGGTTCTGGATTCTCTGGAAAATTTCGGAGCTTTTTATTTCGCCTCTTCCCTTTTCGGGGAACCCGGGAGCAGCTCCGTATCATGAAAAATGCGGATTCTCCCGGCCTGGAACGGGAAGCTTCTCCGGTTCCGGAGAGCTCGCCGCCTCCTTCCCGGGGAAAGCTGCTTCTCTACTGGATTCTCGTGTTCCTCTGCCTTGCGGGGGGAATGGGAATCTACTCTCTTTGGCGCACCTCCTTCGAGCGGGCTCATCCCAAACTTGCGGCGGCCCATCCCTTTGTGTATGCTCCGGTAATGGAGGTTACCGCCCTCAAGCTCTGGTGGGAGGATCCTCTTCCGGGAACTCCTGGAATCGCTCCGGAAGAGCGGGATCTTTCCCGTATCCGGCGGGTGAAGAAGGGAGATGTGCTGGCTCCGAAGGTGAGAGCTCCTTTTCCGGGATTTTTTGTTCCCTGGCGGGACGGGCTTGAGGAAATTTGGAATTTTTCCTCCCTGTGGCGGCATGAAGTTGCCATGGAGCGAGCCTATCTTTTGCAGCGTAAGGTGGGCTTTCCCAAGGCCCCTCCGGGGGGGAGAATGGTAAAGATTCCCCAGGATCTCCGGCTTCTTTTCCGGCTTCCCCGAACTCCCGAGGTGGAACGGATGCTCCGTTCCGAAATTCTTTCCCTTGCTCTGGAGAGGGAGGGACGCCCCGTGGAGGGAGTGGTGCAGGCGGAGCGTAACGAGGGAAGCTATGTCTGCGTTATGCTTTCGTTTCCCAACTTTCCCCGGGAGGCGCTTCTCTCCCGGGTGGAAAAGGTGTACCTTTTCTTTCCCGAGGAGCCCGGCGTGCTTATTCCTCAAAGCGCGGTGGATCTGCGAAATCGCCGGGAGGGAGTGTATATCGTTACGGGAGGAACCGTTTATTTCCGGGAAATTCGGGGGAAACCCGTGGATGCTTCCCGCTATCTCGTTACCCGGGGACTGCGCCCGGGTGAACTCGTTATGGAAAACGCGCAGATTGCAGAGGAAGGACGTTTGCGAATATGGTAGAATTTATACGGCGTAATGTAGAGCGGGTTCTGGAGGAAATCGCCCGGGCTGCGGAAGTTTCGGGGCGATCCTCCGAAGATGTGCGCTTGGTGGGAGTTTCCAAGTTTCACCCCCTGGAGCGTATGAAGGCCGCGGAGGATACGGGGCTTTTCGCTTTCGGAGAAAGCCGGGTTCAGGAAGCCCGGAACAAGTGGGAACAGTGGGAGGGGGAGAAAAAACTTCCCTGGCATCTCATCGGGCATTTGCAGCGCAATAAGGTGCGGCATGCCTTGGAGATGTTCGATTGTCTCCATAGCCTGGATTCTCTGCGTCTTGCCCGGGAGTTGGAACGCCAGTGTTCCGAAGCATCCCGGAGTTTTCCCGTGCTTCTGGAGGTCAATCTGGCCCAGGAGCAAGCCAAGTATGGCTTTTCCGAGGCGGAGCTTCCCCAAGTGGCGGAGATCATTCTGGAAGAATGTCCTTCCCTCGTTCTGGAGGGGCTTATGGTCATGGCTCCCTTCGATGCGGGGGAGAAGGAGACGAGGCGTATTTTCGCCTCTCTCCGGAATCTTCGGGAGGATCTTAATTCCCGGTTTTCCCTGAATTTGCGGGAGCTTTCCATGGGAATGAGTGCCGATTATCCCTGGGCGGTGATGGAAGGAAGTACCCTGGTGCGGGTGGGAACCGCTATTTTTGGAAATAGGGAATGATCTTTGGTATAGTATAAAACGGCGTGCCGCAGCTATCCCGACGGATACTTCAACCCCCCGGGGGGAAGGAAAGCTGGAACGGGGGCGGTACTGCGGAGGGGGCGGAGAACGGGTGTTTGAAAAACTGCTTGTAAAGCTGGGCATTCTCGAAGAGATTATCGAAGAATACGACGTGGAGGACGAAGAAGTTCATCTGGAGCGGCGGCGGCGGGTTCTCGACCCGGTTCCGCCGGATGCGGTGCTCTCCATCGTGCGGGGTAATCTCTGCGTGGAGCAGCGGGAGCGTATCGCCGAGGCTCTTCACCGGGGAATGCTGATAGTCGTGGATCTCCGCAAGGTGGACCGGGAAGTCGGGCAGAGCGCTCTCGATTTTATCTGCGGTGTGGCCTACGCCACCAAGGGAGCGGTGATGCGTATCGCTCCGGGAGTTTTTTTGGCCATGCCGGATCAGAGCCTGGTGGAGGAGTGGCATCGAGATGAAGCTGAGGAGAAGGGGCAGAGCTCATGACGCAAGAGTTGCTTTCGGCGTTGGACGTAACCAATAGGGTCTTCCGGCGTTCTCTTCGGGGGTATGATATCGCCGAGGTGGACGAGTTTCTGGATGGTGTTTCGGATACCATTCATATCTATGCCGAAAAGGTTCGGGAGTGTGAGAGCACCATCGCGGGACTCCGGGAACAGATGCAGGAATACCAGAATTTGCGGGATTCCATGCAGGAGGCCCTCATTATGGCGCAGAAGAGTGCGGAAGATCGCATTGCCGCGGCGGAACAGCAGGCTCAGACCATCGTAGCGGATGCCCGATCCAAGGCGGAGAGCCTTGTTCAGCAGGCCAATGCGGATGCCGACGGAATCCGCCGGGAGATGAAGCTCCTCCGGGAAAAACGGGGCACCATGTTCGGAGAACTCCGAGGTTTTCTCGCCCGGTTCGAAGCTCTTCTGGATCATCAGGAGGAGGAGCAGGAAGAAGAAGGAGAGAGCGAAGACGTCTCCCAGGCATCGGAACCGCTTTTTTCCACACTTTCCGCCTCGCCGGAACCCCCTTCCGGGGATTCCGAAGATTCTCTGAAAATCCCTCCCCGGTATTGAACGAAAAAATATCATATTCCAAGGCATAAGGCCTTATTTCCTTTTTACAGAAACCCCCTTTCCCCGGCGGAGACGAACCCCCGCTCGGGAGAAGGGGGTTATTTTTTGTATGCAATGGGAGATATGAATTTCCGGGGGTTTTGGTAGGGGCGGGGCTCCGTCCCCGCCCTGGTATGCGGTAATTCGCCGAATGTACGG
>DAIPKP010000120.1:0-5491 GCA_036769705.1 Synergistaceae bacterium | reverse complement strand
AGACAATCGGCAACAACGGGCAGGGCTTTTTCTGCGAGATGTACGATACCGTCTCCACGGGGAACTTGTCTTTATCCCCCTTCACAAACGCAAGCCTCACGCAAAAAACATGCGCAAGATCCCAGAAAGGTTAGTTCCTCAAGAAGAAAGAGAGTCTCGCGATAACGAAAACCCCGGCAAATACAATGCCATCTTCGAACGTCGGGCTCGTAAAGGTCAATGTTTTAATCAACCTTATCTGGGATGTCGTGAATTTAGTTGTGATTTCCGATTAGTTAATGATCTGAAAAACGAAGATTCGGCCATTCAGGAAAGCCGGGATTTAGGATTCATGCTTTACGACCTCGATTTTTCAAATCCCGAAGATCCTAAGCCAGCTTTTTTCAGAGCTTCATTACAAGAAGGCATTTTAAACATTCCCAGCTGGGAAAGCGAGGAGGTGCGCCAATGATTTTACAATCTCTTTGTGATTATTACTCCAGGAAAGCCGCCGAACCCGGCAGCACCACCGCACCTCAAGGCTGGGAGTGGAAGGAACTGCCCTTTCTTGTCGTGATTGACGAACAGGGTAATTTTTGCCATCTCGAAGACACCCGCACACAAGAGGGGAAAAAACTCGTCTCTCGGCGTTTCCTTGTTCCCCAAGCGGAAAAACGTGCTAGCGGCATTAAAGCCAACCTTCTTTGGGACAACGCGGAATATGTTCTTGGAGCAAATCCTCGAGGGCGGGAGGACATACAAAAACGGCACAAAGCATTTAAAGAACGTATTTACAAAGAACTACAAGACCTTGTTGGCACTATTCCGGTACGCTCGGTTCTCGCTTTTCTGGAAAAGGATCCCCTGCAGCAAATTCAAAAGGATTCCCAAAGCCGGGAAGCCTGGGAGGAACTTTGCAAAAGCAACAGCTTTATCGCTTTTCGTATCGCAGGCTCCCCGGATCAAACAATTTTTGAGGCCTTGAAAACCGCTCTTGATTCGAGAAAACCCCCAAACGACACAGCCTCTTCCATCTGTCTCATCACCGGAGAAAAAGAAAAAATTGCACGAATACATCCTTCTATTAAAGGTGTTCGAGGAGCCCAATCTACGGGAGCGTCACTTTCATCATTTAATGCGGCAGCGTTCAAGTCCTACGGCAAGGATCAGAACCTGAATGCTCCGATTTCCGAAAAAGCCGTTTTTTTCTACACCACAGCATTAAACATACTGCTCGACAAAAACTCGAAAAACAAACTTTCTTTCGGAGATGACACGCTTGTGTTCTGGGCTCAAAAACCTCCTGAAAAAGGATTTGACATGGAACAACTTTGGCCCGGCATTGTGATAGATCCCCCCAAAGACAATCCCAACAAAGGAGTAGAAGCCATCCAAGCGCTCTATTCTGCAGCAAAAACCGGGAATATCCCCGAAAAAAACGACGATAGATTTTATATCCTGAGCCTTTCCCCCAACGCGGCCCGCATAGCAATACGTTTCTGGCGTTCCGGAACCGTAAAAGATTTCAGCGCTCGGATACTACAGCACTTTGATGACGTTGCGGTTTGCCATGGCCCTAAAGAACCAGAACACGTCACTCTCCATCAAATGCTTAGGGCTACAGCTTTCGAGTTTAAAGCAAGCAACGTATTGCCCAAATTGGGAGGAGCCTTTATGACTGCCATTCTGGATGGCACCCCCTACCCCGTAACACTGTTTCAGCAGTGCATGCGCCGTATTCGGGCCGAACGGCATATCAACCGAACCAGAGCAGGCATTATCAAAGGGTATCTCAATCGACGACCGGGAAGGCTAAAAGAGGAGGTTATTTCCGTGGCTCTTGATCAAAACAACAAAAATGTTGGATATCGCTTGGGGCGCCTCTTTGCGGCTCTTGAAAAAATTCAGGAAGAAGCTCAGGGGAATATTAACGTGACAATTCGGGACCGCTTTTACGGTGCTGCTTCGTCAACACCTGTTACAGTTTTCTCTCAGTTGCTCAAACTCAAAAATCATCACTTAGGAAAAATAAAAAACAAAGGAATTGTAGTGAATCATGAAAAGAAACTTGGGGAAATTTTAAGCGAGGTTCCTCAATTCCCAGCACACCTTACCATGGAAGAACAAGGTTTTTTCGCCATAGGCTATTACCATCAAAGGCAAGCCTTTTTCACTAAAAAAGAAAAAGACGATATAAGCACCTCGGAAATCGAAAACATGTAAACCACTCTCAGTCTAACACTTTGCTAGAAAGACATTTAAAAGGGGGTCTTTTTTATGGTCACAGAAATTAACAAGCGTTACGATTTCGTTTTTTATTTTGATGTTCAAGATGGAAACCCCAATGGGGATCCAGATGCAGGAAATCTTCCCCGTATCGATGCGGAAACAGGCCGGGGCCTTGTAACGGATGTATGCCTTAAACGAAAAATTCGCAATTACGCTCAAATTCTTTACCCCGAAGGAAACAACGGTTATGATATTTTCATAAAAGAAAAGGCCATTCTAAACGATAAAATTGAAGACGCTCACAATCATGAAAGTGTAAAAAACATTGAAGATAAAGGCAAAAAAACCGAGGCAGCCCGAGATTTTATGTGCAAAAAATATTTTGACATACGTACCTTCGGAGCGGTTCTTACTACAGGAGAAAACGCGGGCCAGGTACGTGGACCGGTACAACTAACTTTTTCTCGCTCCGTGGAACCCATTGTAGCTCTTGAGCACAGCATCACCCGCATGGCAGTAGCCACAAAAGCGGAAGCGGAAAAACAAAAAGGAGATAATCGCACCATGGGACGAAAATACACGGTCCCCTACGGACTTTATCGTTGCCATGGCTTTATTTCCGCTCACCTTGCCAATCAAACAAGTTTTTCACAGAAAGACCTTGATTTTTTTTGGAACGCCTTGCAAAACATGTTTGACCACGACCATTCCGCTGCCCGGGGCCTCATGAGTTCCCGGCATATCATCGCCTTTGAGCACGCTACGGCTTTGGGCAATGCCCCGACGCAACAACTTTTCAAGAGGGTAACATGCGAACGCACTACCGAAGGACCAGCTCGGGAATTTGAAGATTACAAAATCCTTTTGGATGGAAAACCCCTTAAGGAAATTTTCACAGTAATTCCCGTAGAGGCATAAATCGATTCCCCATGTACACCGAAGACGAACTTCTCCCCATCTCCGCCTTGCAACACCTTGTCTTCTGCAAACGCCAATGGGCTTTAATTCATTTGGAGCAGCAGTGGCAGGAGAATGTCCTCACCGTTGGGGGAAGGCAAATGCATGACCGGGTACATGATCCCGATGCTTCGGAGTGCCGCGGCAATATTCGTATTGCCCGCGGCCTCCGGCTTCACTCTTTTCGCCTTGGCCTCGTGGGGCAAGCGGATGTGGTGGAATTTTCGGAAGACGAAAGCGGGGTTTCACAGCCCTATATTATCGAGTACAAACACGGAAAGCCGAAAATCGATTTTTGCGACGAAGTGCAGCTTTGCGCTCAAGCTCTCTGTCTGGAAGAAATGTTAAACGTAACGATACCCGAAAGTGATTTTTTCTACGGCAAGCATCGCCGCAGACATCACGTGCTTTTCACCGAGGAGCTTCGTCAAAAGACGGAAAAATACGCCGAAGAACTTCATATACTTACGGAAAGAGGAGAAACGCCTCCTGCAGAATACTCCCCTCGATGTAAAAACTGCTCTCTTTTCGACATCTGCCTTCCTCAAACAGCGGGGCAGCAAAAGAGCGCTCGGCGTTATATACAGCAAATCTTTCGTCAGCACACCGAAAACCAGGAAAACGAAGGGGGAGAATCTCCGTGAGACATCTGCAAAACACCCTCTACGTAAGCACTCAGGGCACGTACCTTTCACGGGAAGGAGAAACCGTATTACTGCGAAAGGAAAAAGAAACGAAACTTCGCATTCCCATTCACAACCTGGAGGGCATTATCTGCTTCGGCCAGGTATCGTGCAGCCCTTTCTTGCTTGGCCTCTGTGCCGAGCGCGGTGTGGCGGTATCCTTTTTTACGGAACAGGGGCGTTTTATGGCAAAAGTACAGGGTCCCGTCTCCGGCAACGTGCTCCTTCGGCGCACCCAGTACCGCTATGCGGATAGTTCGGAAAAATCCGCAGATATTGCGCGTTCCGTGGTAATCGGCAAAATCATCAACAGCCGAACCGCCCTTCTTCGGGCGGCAAGAGAACAAGAAGACATTGAAAAATCGGAGTTATTTTCCCAGGAAGCTACGCATCTCGCACAGCTTTTGCGATCTCTGGAAAATCAAAAAAACCTCGATTCCATAAGGGGTATCGAAGGGGATGCGGGAAAATCATATTTCAGCGTTTTCGATCATTTTATCGTTACCCAGAAAGAAGGCTTCTCTTTTCAGGGGAGAAACAGAAGGCCTCCCATGGATCCCGTGAATGCCCTGCTCTCTTTCGTCTACACCCTGCTGGTTCACGATGTGCGGTCCGCCCTCGAGGGAGTTGGGCTTGACCCTGCGGTAGGCTTTCTTCACCGGGACCGCCCCGGACGCCCAAGCCTCGCTCTTGATTTGATGGAAGAATTCCGGCCCATGCTAGCGGATAGGCTCGTTCTCACCCTGATAAACCGCCAGCAAGTAAAGGCAAAGGGATTTGAGATAACGGAAACGGGAGCCGTTTTAATGGACGATGCCACCAGAAAAGAGGTTCTCACCGCCTGGCAGAAAAGGAAGCAAGAGGAAATCGAGCATCCTTTTCTGGGAGAAAAAATCCGCTTAGGGCTCCTCCCTCACGCCCAGGCAATGCTTTTAGCCCGTTTTTTGAGAGGGGATTTGGATGCCTATCCTCCGTTCCGCTGGAAATAGGGGGTGAAACACTTTTGATGGTTCTCATAACCTACGACGTTAGTACGATTTCCGAGGGAGGTAAAAAAAGACTGCGCCACGTGGCAAAAATATGCCAAAATTATGGCCAGCGTGTGCAAAATTCCGTTTTCGAATGCCTTGTAGACCCCACACAATGGGCGGAACTACGGGGCCATCTTCTCAAAACCTATGATGCGGAAAAAGACAGTTTGCGGTTTTACTTTCTGGGAGCAAACTGGAAAAAGCGCGTGGAACACCAAGGAGCAAATGCCGGATACGACGTGGAAGGTCCTCTTATTCTCTGACAAAGCTTCCAAGCACCTTGCGCGAACCCTAAGCTCACGCTATTTTCCCAGGCCTTTCGCGCAAAGCAAAAAATAGAGTGAACAACGTAATCTTCGACCACGTGGATTAAACTTGCCTCGCTCAGTACGTCAAAAAAAGAGGCGTTCGCGAATCACATCTCCTAAAGCCTTGCAAAGCAAGGGAAAAATCGCATTACGGTCGCCCCCCTCGCGGGGGCGTGGATTGAAACTCACTTTGAATGCAGAGATAGCCGCTGCACAAAGGTCGCCCCCCTCGCGGGGGCGTGGATTGAAACGGGGGACGTGACGGTGGATTATGACTATTACAAGGTCGCCCCCCTCGCGGGGG
>DAIPKP010000281.1:0-1206 GCA_036769705.1 Synergistaceae bacterium | reverse complement strand
GAGGAAAAATACAGAAATATTTGGATGAGCGTTCTTCCAATGAACCCAAAAAATAGCGTTAATAAAAAATGGGGCCGAAAAAATTTTCTTTCGGCCCTTGGTTTTACCTCGACACCGGGTGGGCAATCTCTGCAAAGAGATCCCAGAAGCTTTCGTGCTGTCGGGGCTGCCGCTCCAGGGCCTCCTCGCTGATGACCCAGATGTCGCAGGGCATGCCGGGTTCCGCAAGCACATCCCCGTAACTCTTCAGGATCTGAACGACTTTCCGGGCTTCTTCCTCCGTCCGGGCTACCCAGAAGAACCAGCTTACGGAGTTCTGCTCCTCGGGATCCACGTCGTAGGAGTAGGGCATGTAGAGCCGTCTTTGGCCTAGCATGAAGAGATACCACTTTCCGAGAGTTTCCAGCAAAGAGGCCTCGTACTTCTCCTCTTCGGGGAGAAAGGCGCAGAAGAGGCGATCCGCGCAGAAGAGCCCCAGCATATCGTTTTTCGGAGCGGGATAACTCATGTATTCCGTGAAGTCGCAATAATGGAGCATGAGGAGATCCATCTCCCACGTTCCTTCCCGCTGCCCCCGGGAGTTGCGCCACTGCGTGAATTCCTCCATATTCCGGGGAGGAGTATCCACTCTGCCGGGAGGATATTTTTCCATAAAGGCCTCTATGAAGGGATGTTCCCGGAAGGTCCATGAGAGCGTTTTTTCCCCTGGAAGAACGATCTCTTCTTTCGCAAGCTCCGCCAGGAGAGGAAGTTTTTTCCCCGGAAGAGCTTTTTTGAGCCCCCACCGGCCGAGAAAGGCCCGATCCAGAAGGCGCACCAGCCGGTTACGCCGCAGGGCCCGTTTCGGATTCTCCGGAATTTCCGCAGGCTCCGCCTCGTACCAGGATGCGGCGGCCTCCTCCCGAAAGCGTTGCCTTCCCGCCTCGGTAAGCTGATAGATGCCCTCTTTGGAAACCAGCAGTCCCGATTCTTCCAGGTAGGCGAGATCCTCGGGATTTTCCCCCACACGTTCCGCCGTATATTCGTTCCAGCAGGGATATTCCTCCGTAAAAAGCAAAAGCAGATCCATTCCCCGGATATCATTACTCATGAAACATCCTCCTCTCTTAAAAATGTACTTAGAGCGATTCTCGTTGTCATGCGACACTATATTGACATACTCCCACCACTAAAGTAGTGGGATTCTAGGCCCATTGGAGCACGCCG
>DAIPKP010000119.1:0-5558 GCA_036769705.1 Synergistaceae bacterium | reverse complement strand
CCTCGAAATGCCTGGATATGAAAATCTGTGAGAATCATGGGGGAGCCCCTTTCCTTACTGTGAGTTTGTTTCTTGAAATAAAGAGTGCAGAGTGCGAAATTATTCGGCTATTTTTATTCATCCCATAGGTTTTGAGCTATATGTTTGGCTATTCTTGGCTTTGCCGTTCAAATGTTGGTAGCAGGTCAATGCTTCTGACGGATTCCAGGGAACATAGTTCCGAAACCTTTTTCCAAACAATCTTCTCATGGTTTGCAATATAAAAGATTTTTGAGAATAAATCAATCGCTGTGTTCTTAATAAACTTAAAATGATTTATTCCATACCACCCTCGATTCTTTTTCTTATTCCACGCAGTCTTATGGTATTATTTAAAAATATGGTTTTCTATCCCCCATATGGCATAAAAAATTGCAAACACTCAAGAATGTTGGAATAAATGAAAACTTTTGGATGGTAATGTTAGAAAGTGCCTTCAAAAACAATAATGATTTGGGGGGCACAAAATTGTGCTCCCCAAAAATAAATTTTTAAAATTGATTTTCCGTGCAGATTCTGCTTTTCTCATGGGAAATTGGAGGCAAGGTTTTTATCCTCTGGAATAGTGTAGTCGTTATACCGTAAAAGATAACTTCGCATAAGCAAAGGCCATCATATATCCGGAAAGGAAGGGATTGTTTTGGGAGTTCTGCAATACTGTCAACCCCGGGAAGATTTGCTGCAAGGGAACATCAACCTTGAGATTTTTACCGCCTCCCTAGGGGATGTTTTTGCGCACTATGGAGGGGAAAAAACCCAGATTCACCCGCTCTACACGGACCCGAAAATTTTCTTTTCCCAAGGGACCTATCCTACAGAAGCTCTTGTGCGGGTAGTGCGGAACACTTTTGCCCGAATCCAGGGGGATTCTACCGCTCCTTCGGTGCAGCGTCTGGAAACTGCTTTCGGAGGAGGAAAGACCCATACCCTTATCGCTTGCCTGCACCTTGCCAAAGAAGGAAAAGCTCTTGCTTCTCTGGTGAAAGAGATTATCCCAGGACAGGATCTCCCGGAACCTGGAGAAGTAGACGTGGTGGCCCTTTCCGGGGAAGAAGTTCCGGTACGCAAAACTCGAGGTGCCGAAAGCCTTCCTTATGGGTTGTGGGAAGAGCTGGCTTGCCAGATAGGGGGAGAAAGCCTTTGCGGGGAACTGAAGCCCTGGATGGGGCGCAAGGATTCCCCGGATGCAGTCTTTTTCGACAGAGTCTTGGGAAGGCGCAAGGCTCTTATAATGATCGATGAGCTTGCTCTTTACGCTGCCCGGTGGAGCGCAGCTTACCCCGATGCCCGGGATATGGTAAGCAGTTTTCTCATGGCTCTTTTCGGATACGTGCGGAATCATCCCGGCATCGGAGTTATTATCACCCTGGCAGGCAATACCGATGCTTTTGCCAACCACACGGAACGCCTCCAGAAGAGTCTTGAGGAGGTTTCCGGGGAGGAGATGGACAAGGAGCGAAGCCTGGGTGCTCTCGAAGAGTCCACCCGTAGCGTTGCCAGCGTCATCGCCCGGGATGCCACGGTGGAAATTCCCGTTCAGGCTAACGAGCTCTCTTCTGTGATGGCGAAACGTCTCTTCTCCAGCATAAGTTCCCGGGGAATTCAGGAGGCTTTGGAAATTTACAGGGATCTTTACAAGAGAAATGCCTCTCGGCTCCCTCAGGAAGTTCAGACCGAGAGCTACTATCACCTCATGGACAAAACTTACCCCTTCCATCCTGCCCTCACAAAATTTCTCAACGATAAAATGTCCACATTGGAGACCTTTCAGGGAACCCGGGGGGTGCTGCGTCTTCTCGCCTTGGCGGTGCGCCGTATCTGGAACACTGAAAAGGACATTACCATGATTCACCCCTGCCACATGGATTTTCACGATTCCCGCACCACCAATGAAGTGCTGGGGCGTACGGGAAACAATGCTCTTCTTGCGGTGCTCACTGCGGATATTGGCTCCCCGGACAGCCCCAATCTGGAAAGTCAGTATAGCAACGCTCAGATGGCGGATCGGGAGAATCCTCATCCCGAAAAAATCCCCTTTCACGAGTACGTATGGAAGACCATTTTCCTTCATAGCCTGGTGGGACGCACCGAAGGGCTGAAAAGCAATCTTTTCGGGCTCAACGAAATGGATATCATGTTGGAGACCACCTTTCCTGGCCTCTCTCCCAGTCAGATCGGGGAGGCTCTCAAGGCCATTCCTTCCCGGGCCTACTATCTGCATTTCGAAGAGGGGCGATACTACGCCAGCACTACCCCTACCCTCAACGTCTCCCTCTCCCAGATACGCCGGGGAATCACCGAGGAACAGATCCTCTCGGAGATCGAAACTTTGGCCCGGAAGATGGTGCAGAACAATCCGGATTTTGAGATATGCACCGATGTAACCCATCCCCAGGATATTCCGGACACTCCGAAAAACACCCTGGGAATCTTTTCCTTCCGTAAAGAAGAGATTATTCCGGAGGATTACATCTTGCAGAGCGGCAAGAATACTCCCCGGGTGCATCAAAATAATGTCTTTCTTCTCATGCCAACCACTGCCATCATTCCCTCCAGGCTTCCCAAAGATCAGGTGCATCTGGGGGAAGAGGAAAAACGGCAGGGGCGCCTTCAGGATCTCAACATTCTTGCCCGGCAGGTGCTGGCCATGAAAAAGCTTGCAAACAAACCTCAGGATTATGGCATTACCGGCAAGCAGCTCGAGGAGCAGGAATTCTCTCAAAAGGTAAAGGAACGTCTCAAGGCTTTGGAGACTAGCGTAATCCAAACCTACGGGACCTTTGCTTTTCCTTCGGAGAACGGCGTTTGCTCTTTCCGTCTCTTGCATACCGCTGGAGGGGAGGGCGGGCAGAGCGTGCTCCAACAGATACGGGAGATTCTTCGGAAGGAGGGAAAGATTATCCTTTCGGAAGATTTGGAGGGATCCAAGATCCAGTCTTTGAAGGAGCTCTTCTTCAGGAATGGAGATTACGAACCGATCGAGAACATCCGTAAATACTTCTCCAGTCGCCGGAGCTGGCCCATTCTGCAATCCCTTCAACTTTTCGAGGGCCTTCTCCGCCGGGGAGTGGAGCGGGGATTCTGGTGCGTATGTTCTCCTCCGGAGAGAGAAGAACTCCGTCCTTCGGAACTCTATACCCCTGAAGAGCCTCTTCCTCTGAATTGGAAGAGAGATTCCAAAGAATATGCTCTCCTCACCCCCGAGGGAGTTCGTAAACGAGGATGGGGAGTTTCCAAAGGTCCCAAAAAGGAAGAGATTGAAACGAAGAACCGGGAAATCCTGGAAAATGCCCAGGCCCTCAAGGTTGAGGATATATACCAACAGGTAAAGCAGTGGCGGGAGGATGTTCAAGAAGAGGATTTTCGGGAGGCCCTTCGGAATATCCTACGAAAAGACAAATCCTACATTTATGAGGGATCTCCGGATCAGAGAGACAAGCCCCAGCATCTCATACGGGGGGATAAATATATTATCCGAACCTTCGAGCCCGATAGCGTGATTATCTCCGAAGGTGAGGCCCGACTCCGGGGATGGGTGACGGACACCGATGAAAAGGCTCAAAACACCGTCAAGACCGAGAACCTTTCTCTCATTCTGGGAATGCTCCATAACATTGCCTCCAAATATGCCAAAGGTGGCACTTCTACCGTGGATTTACTGGAGCTTCTCGGCATGGAACTTCCCGGAGGAGGAAAGATGGAACTTATTTTGAGCGATGTTCCTCCGGAAACCTCAAGACTTTGGGAGAGCTCTTCGAAGTGCTTCAGGGGTTGGTGAGCCCTTCTTCGGAATCGTCGGGAGTCCTGGAGATCAAAGATCCCCAGGAGAAATGCCCCTTCGTGGAGTTCCTCAAGCAAAAACTAAATGGAGGATCACAGTAGATGAAAGCACCTAGGCCTACAAAAACGAAAAAGACCACTTCCCATAATCTTGAGGTGTTACATAAGGAAAAAATCCGTCCCCTTCTTAGGGATGCTCCCTGGGTGCTCCGCATTACCCAATACAAGGGGAAACCCCTTCCCATGATGATTCTGAAGGAACGCAAGGAGATAGCTGAGAAAGGGGAGAAAAATCCTTCTCGCAAAAAACTTGTGGATAGAGGAACCCTCTACGGCCCTTCCCAGAAAAGATGTCTTCCCATGATCCGGAGCATCCTTTCCACGGTGCAGAATGAACTTGGCATAGGGATGGATCTGCACCACTTCCTGGACACGGATCTTCTCTTTCGTGGAAATTTGCCTTTGCATTCTGAGGGCGGGTACAAGCTGGCACTGCTCTTTAAACTTCAGGAGCGGGTGCAGGACATGGACCGGGTGGAACTCATAGCCCGGAGGCTCCACCGCTTTACCACGGAGGAGGCGGCATACTGGTGGTCCCGGCTCTATGAGTTCGATGCCATCAGCAACCGATGGGCACAGAGCGGCATGCGCATCATCCTGGGGGGCACTTCGGATGACAAAAAAGGAATAGCCGCCATGCTGGAAAAGCTGAGGCTGGAGCGGTTGGAGGTATAGGGTGAACAACGGGGGAGGAGCGAAAAACATGGATTTTGAAAAGGACTTGAGGCTCATCGAGGCGGGGTTTCCCTGCCATCAGGTAGGGGCGGAGACCCAGAGGGAGCGGGATACAGGGAAAGCTCCTCCGGTGAATCGCCTCCATGTCTGGTGGGCTCGCCGCCCTCTCACGCCGAGTCGGGCCGCCATTCTGGGATCCCTTCTTCCGGCAGATGCCGATCCCGCTGAGTTTCTTCAGGAACTGGGAATCGAAAAACGGGTGGCGACAATTCACGGGCAGGAGTGGGTGCTAACGGGGAAGGTTTTGGACAAGATTGAACGGGATGCCCAGGGGGAATTTCTCTCGTCGAGGATATGCAATCCTTTTCTGGAAGACGAGAATGCACGAAGAAGGAATTGCGAGGAGACCATCAGTAAGTTGGTTGCGGCAATTCCTGATCTGGAGAAAGATTCTGTGCTACAGCGCTGGCGGAACGAGAGTCAGCAATTGCCTCTGTCAGGTCTTCCGGAGAAAATTCGGATTTGTACGGTTTCCGCTGATCCTGCTCATGTGAAAGAGCGCATTGTCTTTGCCAAAAGAGATGACGTGAAGAGAGTTTTGGGAAAGGAAATAACATGGTCTCCTGAAGATCTCTACGGATATTCTCGTGCCTTTACTCATTCCCCCAGTGTAAGGATGAGCGATCATCTGGTGCTTGATCTTACCTCCGGTGGTGGATCTATACCTTTCGAAGCGTTGCGGTTGGGAGGTCGTGTGATTGCCAACGAACTTAACCCCGTGGCAGCTACGATTTTGAGCGCCACCTTGCAATATCCCGCAGAGTTTGGGGTGGATCTTGCCAAAGACATCGAACGTTGGGGCTGCGTTATGCTTGAAAGGGTTTCTCAAAAGATGGAAGGAGTAACACCTTTTTCTCCCCTTCCCCGAGAGGAACTGGAGGCTTTGAAAAGGCATTGTGCAAATTGTCCTGAGCTTCTTCCTCAGTTTTCGGGGGTTGAGTTCG
>DAIPKP010000280.1:0-1223 GCA_036769705.1 Synergistaceae bacterium | reverse complement strand
ATACTCGTCATGATACGGCGAGTCCACCTCGTACATCTGCGTGATTACTCCCTTAACGATTAACTCTTTCCCCATGTACGTTCTGTTGAAACGGATGTTGTTCTTATGATACTCCGAGAACAGAAAATCCACGCCAAAAATCTTCATCTCCATATTCATACCTCCTTTGGAAAATAATCTTCTCTCTCAAGCTTAAGGATATGATCTCACAAAGGGAAGACACGTTACGGTCGACAAGAAAAGTTTATTGCGCAATAAAAACACCCAACGCTGCAAAGGAAATCTCTCACTTTTGCAAAACCAAAATCCCAGAAAGGCGAGAAATTTAGCTACAATCAACCCCAAAAGATCGCATACAAATTTGACGCTGCCACATCGAAACGGTATTTTGAAGGCTACCTATCAAAAATGGAGCAACTGCGTCGATCCTTTGATTTCAGTTGTAGGTCGTGCACATGAGGGCTTCCGGAAGGGCAGAGAAGGACGGGAACGGTGGTGTTCGAGAAAGGGTGTTATGCCTGATAGCCACAACGATTTTCATGGCATTTTCTAATAACACCGGGGGTCTCCCCAGAGGGACCAGAGGGGGGGCACCTTCATCTTTCTGAGGTAAGAGGCTACCTTCATCCCTTTTTCTCCACACTGCTCCGCCCCCCTGGCGCTCAGCTCTATGAGCACATTCTGGAAGAGTGCATTAGGGGGTGAGAGAAACGCCTCGCTTCGGGAAACCGGGAGGGATGCGGAGCAGAGAGCGACGGCCACCATAAGGACTGCAATTCTTTTTTTCATCAAGATCATGCCTCCTTAAAAATATGATCTGCCTTCCAAAGATATGATCTCACAGAAGGCAGACATGTTAAGGCCGGAAGAGGAGAAAAAATCTTTTTGTCTGCGCAAAAATGGTGCGGCACTCTGGAGAGTTTCTATCTCCTGGGTTCTTTGAACACCGGGAGATTATCCCAGAAGTCTTCGTTCTTCACAGGGCGTACGGAGAGGATGGTGCCTCCCTTGAGCTTGAGGGTCTCTCCTCCAAAGAGGGGGCGATCTTTTTCGTTGTCTCCGGACCAGAGGAACCGCCCATCCGCAAAGCGCACTTCCCCCAGAAGGGCCCCGCTCCAGGGGGCCCGTATCTCTGCCTTCTTGGCTATCATGATGTAGCGATGGGTCTCTGCAAGGGCATCTTTGCGCCGAAGTTCGAGAAACTGTATTTTCCCCTGAGATGT
>DAIPKP010000279.1:0-1224 GCA_036769705.1 Synergistaceae bacterium | reverse complement strand
CCTTTTTGAATGAAATTCTGTAAATCTTGCAGATCTTTATGAATTTGGGGAAGAAAACGGTTTTCCACCGCCATCTTCATAAGATCCCAATTTCCTCGAAGAAGTTCCAACATGCTCCCTAGATGAATTCCCGAAAGAAAGGTTTCCGAGACCTTGAAATCTTCGGGCTTTTCTTTGGCACACAGCGGTTTCCGATCTCCCTTGAAACACTGCTGGAGCACTTTCTGAATCTGTCTCGCCGTAACAGGTTTCGGAAGGAAACAATCCATTCCCGCAGCCTCGCAACACATGCGATCCGTTTCGGCATCGCCCCCGGACATGCCCGCGATGAAGGCCTTTTTACCTCCCTGGGCTTCTCTCCGTCGAATCTCCATGGCCACCTCGATACCATCCATGCCGGGCATGCGAAGGTCGAGGAAGAGACAATCCGGCCGCCGGAAATCGTACTCTTCCAGAGCCTGCTGCCCTCCCGAAGCCAAAGCCACCTGGGCTTTTTCACGAGCGAGAAAAAGCCGAAAGAGCTCAAGGTTGGCTTCTACATCATCCACCACGAGAATTCGCACGGGAATATCCTTCAAAGTTTCGTCGGATTTTTCCGGTTGCATGCCGGGACAAAAATTTGTACGCTGCTCCGTAGAAATCATACAGCCACGCCTTTCCGCACTCTCCGCCTCTTTCCGAACCTTCACGATAATGCCATGCAACATTGCCATACAATATTGCCTGTTTATACGACTACTATATCCCTATTATTGGGAAATCCTTCCAAAAAGCAAGATTTTTCCCTTTTTTCCCGCTCCCTCAGCTTTATTCCAAATAGATGTAATACTGGAGAGGCCGCCCCTGTTTGCGGTACTCTACCTTGAGATCCACCTGCCGGGTTTCCTGGAGATACCGGAGATACCGGCTCACTGTGGATGCGGAGAGCCCCGTCTCTTCCTGAATATCCGCAGAGCAGAGAGGGCGTTCCGCTTTGCGCAGCATTTGGCGGATCATCTCCAAAGTCTCCACGTGAAGCCCCTTGGGCATTTCCACCACCGCCCGACCTCCACCTCCGGCATGCCGCAGAATAACATCCACTCCCCGTTGATCCACATCGCCATCGAGAGAGCTGAGGGAGCTTCGATACTCTTTGTAGGCCAGAAAAACCTTCTGGAGCCTTTCGAAGGTGAAGGGTTTTGTAATGTAATCGAAGACTCCGAGCCGTGCGGTGAGAGCCACGTC
>DAIPKP010000278.1:0-1238 GCA_036769705.1 Synergistaceae bacterium | reverse complement strand
TGGAACGGATCTCCCCAGGAACGATTACGACAGGATCCTCTCCGGGCATTGAGACTTTGCCGTTTCGGGGTTTCTCTTGAAGGATTTCGCATCCTTTCGGGCTCTCTGGAAGCATGTCCCCCCTTCGCAAAGGCATGCTCGGAACTTCCGGGGGAACGGATAGGACGAGAAATGCGCCTCGGACTGCAGAGCGGGGGAAAAAACTTCCCTGAATTTCTTTTCCGGGGGGGACTTCTGGAACATATCTGTCCCGAGGCAAATCACCGAAAAGATTCGAAGGGATTTTCCTTTTTCTCCCGGGCCTGCAACCGAAAAACCTCTTTCTCTTGCCGTACCGCCGCCTTTTTTCTGGATCTCTATGAAAATCTTTCCCCCGAAGAAATCGGGAAAAAAAGCTTCTCTCTTCTTCGCCACTGGCGTTGGCCCGAAAAGGAGGCCCGGGAAATACGACGGCTTCTGGAAGCTTACGGCTCCGCAAAAAAAACCTTTTCTTTACGGGAAGGCCTGGATCTTCTGGAGCGTTTCGGCTTTCCCCGAATGGAAACTTTTCTGGAACTTCTCGCTCTGGATCCTGAAAAAACAATCCTTCTCGAAGAGCTGCAGCAACATGTGCTTCTCTGGAAAATCCGGCTCATGCGAGCTTACGAAGAAGGCATGCTGCTCTCGGGAAAGGAGTGCGCCGAACGTTTTGGAATTTCTCCAGGGCCTCTTTTGGGAAAACTTCTCCGGGAAAAAAGGCGAAAAATTCTCGAAACCCCGAATCTCTCTTCGGAAGAACTGGACCGTTGGATTGGAGAGAGAGCCCATAATCTCGGGCAAAAGGGAAATCCCCGAAAAATGTAGGTTTATTTTCCCCTTTTCCCAAAACCCTCGTGTATAATCGACGGAACAAACAGCAAAACCAACCAGGGAATTTCTCTATCTTTTTCCGTGAGGTGATATTGTATGAAAACTCCTCCTTCGGGACAAAAACCGTCTTTGCTCCGGGGAACGTTTCTTGTGGTTCTATTCCTGACTTCCCTTCTGATCTTTCCTTCCTCCGGAGAGAGTGCCTTCTTCGATAACGATCGCCATTTTCTCTCCATGCGCTGTATGGGAGATCGTAAGTGCGATTCCCCGGCGGATAAAGCCATCGCCCGCTTCTTTCGAGAAAAAAACCCAAGGCTCTCCCGAGAAACCGCCAAAAAATATTCTCTTCTGGTGGTAGACGCCGCCCGGGAATTTGGGGTGGATCCCTT
>DAIPKP010000020.1:0-32271 GCA_036769705.1 Synergistaceae bacterium | reverse complement strand
CCTGCATACTCCTTCGAAGGTTTCACGTATACTACCGCCTCCAAGGAATGCCCGAGAGCTCCGCCGATCCGGGCCTTTTCCAGGGCGCGGCTGACCGCCTGCCGGAGGGTTAGAAGGGCATCCCATTTCTTGAGCAACTCCGGATCTACTACGTCCGTTCGAACCTCGGGCCAAAGCGAAAGGAAAACGCTCTCTTCAAGCTCCGGATCCAGGGTACGCATCTCCTGCCAGATTTCTTCGGCGGTAAAGCTGAGAATCGGGGCAAGAACCTTGGTAAGCCCCAGAAGGAGTTCCCAAATAACCGTCTGGGCACTCCTACGCCGGAGATCTTCGGCCTCGTCCACATAAAGCCGATCCTTGGCGGTATCCAGAAGGATGGAACTCACTTCGTTGACACAGAACTGATGCAGCACGAAGGTAGGCACATGGAATTCGTACTCCTCGAAACCCCGGGTGGCCTTTTCCAGCACCTGCTGCAACCGCATGTAAACCCAGCGATCCAGCTCCGTGAGCTCCTCCAGGGGAACTCTATGCCTGGAAGGATTGAAATCTCCGAGATTTCCCAGAAGGAACCGGGCGGTGTTGCGGATACGCCGGTACATTTCAACCAAATTGGCGATGATGGTTTTGGAGATACGCACATCGTTCCGGTAATCCGTGGAAGCTACCCAAAGCCGGAGGATATCCGCTCCGTAGGTGTCGATAATCTCCTGGGGAGCGATAACATTCCCCAGAGATTTGGACATTTTACGCCCTTCTCCATCCACAATGAACCCATGCGTGAGCACTGCCTTATAGGGAGCCTTATCCTTTATCGCCACCGACGTGAGAAGAGAGGTCTGGAACCAGCCCCGGTGCTGATCGCTTCCTTCAAGATACAGATCCGCGGGCCAGCGGAGATCCTCCCGGGTTTCCAACACTCCGATGTGGCTGATACCGGAATCGAACCACACGTCCATGATATCCCGATCCTTTACGAGATGCTTTCCCTTGCACTCGGGACAGAAGGCAAGATCTCCCAGAAGTTCTTCGGGAGAAGCGGTCCACCAGAAGTTACTTCCATGGGTGCGAACCTTTTCCTGCACCTTTCGCACCCGGTCTCCCGTAAGCACCAGGGCGCCGCAATCTTTGCAATAGAAAGCGGGAATAGGAATTCCCCATATGCGCTGCCGGCTGATACACCAATCCGAGCGCTCCCGCACCATGTTGGAGATCCGGTCCTTTCCCCATGCGGGAATCCACTGAACGTTGTCGATCTCCTGAAGAGCCTTTTCCCGGAAAGCCTCTACCGAAACGAACCACTGCTCGGTGGAACGGAAAATAACGGGTTTTTTACAACGCCAGCAATGAGGATAGGAGTGAGTGATGCTATGGCTTCTCAGGAGAGCACCACTTTCCTGCAGGGTCTGCAAAATAAGCTTCGAGGCCTCCTCGAGGGAAAGGTTTTCTACCAAAGGAGTGCCGGGTTTGAAATACCCTTTATCGTCCACGGGGTTATATACTTTCAAATCGTAACGGATTCCAGTCTCGAAGTCTTCCACTCCATGCCCCGGAGCGGTGTGAACACACCCCGTTCCCTGATCCAGGATGACGTAATCCGCCAGCACCAGGGGCACCACCCGTTCGGAAATAAAGGGATGCCGGGCCTTGGCATGCTCCGCCTGCCGTCCTGCAAAAGTTTTGAGAATAGAAGAAACCTGGAGCCCTGTCTCCTTGCAGAAAGAATCCAGAAGCTCCTTGGCCACCAGGAACTTGCGGCCATCCTCCATCAGCGCCACCACGTATTCGTAGGAAGGATGGAGAGCCACCGCCATGCTGGCAGGAAGAGTCCAGGGAGTAGTGGTCCAGATCACCACGTAAAGATTTTCGTAATCCTTCTCCTCGAGCCCCCTTACTCCTTCCAGAAGAGGATACGCCACAAAAATGGAGGGAGATTTTTCGTCCTCATATTCGATTTCTGCCGTGGCAAGGGCAGTCTGACAATCGATACACCAGTAAACCGGTTTATGCCCCTTGTAAACGAGCCCCCGATCCACCATATCCGCGAAAACACCCAGCTGAGCCGCTTCGTACTCGGGTTTGAAAGTGATATAGGGGTTCTCCCAATCTCCCAGCCCTCCGAGGCGGCGAAATTCGCCCCGCTGCACGTCGATAAATTTTTCTGCATAGGCCTGGCACCGTTCCCGAAGCTCCTCGGGAGGAAGATCCTCCTTGTGCTTCCCCTCTTCTTTGAGCACCCGAAGCTCTATGGGAAGCCCATGGGTATCCCATCCCGGGACATAGGGAGAACGGTATCCCCGCATCCATTTATACTTAGGAATGAAATCCTTGAGAATTTTATTGAAAGCCGTGCCGATATGGATATGCCCGTTCGCATAGGGAGGTCCGTCATGAAGAATGAAAAGTTCTCCCTCGGTACGCTGCGTCAATTTGCCGTAAATCTCCCGTTCCTCCCAGAACGAAAGAAAATCCGGTTCCCGCTTGGCCAGGTTCGCCCGCATGGGGAATCCCGTTTTCGGCAAATTCAAGGTATTCTTGTAGTCCTTTGCCATGCTCTATCTCCTCCAGTTCATCAATACAGGTCTGCCGCTCCGTCGGGAAGGAGCGGCAGAAAGATCCTGTCTAGTATAGTACAAAAAAAGAGATTTTAAAGAATCTCAAAGAGATAAAGTCTCCTTTTCTTTTTATCCCGGAATTCTCAAGAAGCCCGGGGAGTCAAACTTTTCTTCTCCCGCATAGTCTGTATCAAGTGCAGGAAGATGAGTACCCCCAACCCCGTGGCATCGGTTACCAGCCCGGGGACGAGAAGTCCCAAGGCTCCGGCCATGGCGACAAGCCGCAGCCAGAGAGGCATGGAAACCTTGTAAAAGCCCACGGTGCTCATCCCCAGGAGGAACACTCCCATCAAGGCGGTCATGAGAGCCATGGCATACCGGAAGGGTACCATTTTCGCGAGAACCAATCCCGCCACGCAGAGAATTCCCACTCCCGCGAGAACCGCACCGATGGTCCGAGCCCGGGAAGATTTCTCTTTGTTGATTGCCGTAAGCGCGGAGAGACCGAAAAGAATCACCGCGAGGATGGTGAAGAAAGCTCCCTTGAGAGAAACTCCCACCAGCACCAGCATGGGATTGAAAACGTAAATATAGGGTACCAGGAAGCCCGCAAGAGCCAGCTTTACCGCGGTCATTCCCGTTTTCATGGGATCGTCCCCGGCAATACCTGCTCCGGCATAAGCCGCCAACGCCACGGGAGGGCTGAGATCCGCTGCGATACCGAAGTACAGTACGAACATATAGGCCGCCATGGGAGGCACCCCCAGTTTGAAGAGGGCAGGTGCCGCCATGGTACTGGTGACGATAAAGTTCGCCGTGGTGGGAAGCCCCGCCCCGAGAAGAATACAGGCCACCATGGTGAGAAGCAGGGTGGGAAGCATGAGTCCTCCGGCGATCTTCACGATGGCGTTGGCGATGGAAAGCCCCAACCCTGTAAGAGTGGCGGTACCCACCACGATCCCCACGGTGGCACAGGCACAGGCCACACCGAGAGCTCCCCGGGCTCCTCCATCCAGGGCGGAGATGAATTTCATGGGGGTAAGCCGGGTTTCCTTGCGGAAATAGGAGACCGCAACGGTAATGACGATGCCGTTAAAGGCTGCCTTGAGAGGGGTGAACCCTGCGATGAGGTAGTAAATGATTCCGATAAGAGGAATCAGCAGATGTCCCCGCTGCTTGAGAAGAGGTATGATCAGGGGAAGCCGCTCTTTAGGAAGCCCCTTGAGCCCCAGCCGCGCGGCTTCGAAATGCACCTGCACCAACACTGCGAAATAGTAGAGCAAAGCGGGAACGATGGCTGCTGCTGCCACATGGAGATAGGGGACCTCCATCATGGTAGCCATGATAAACGCAGCGGCTCCCATAACGGGGGGCATGATCTGTCCTCCCGTGGAGGCCACGGCTTCCACGGCCCCCGCAAAGTGCGGTTTATATCCCACACTCTTCATAAGCGGAATGGTAAACATCCCGGTAGTACAGACGTTGGCCACGGAAGATCCCGAGATGGAACCCATAAGGCCGGAGCTGAGCACCGCTACCTTGGCGGGCCCCCCCGTGGAATGGCCTGCCAGGGCCATGGCGAGATCGATGATGAAACGTCCCATACCGGTCTGCTCCAAAAAGGTCCCGAAGAGTATGAACATGAACACGAAGGTGGAGGAAACCGCCAGGGGGGTTCCGAAAATACCCTCGGTTCCCATGTACATATGGTTGATGATTCGGGAAACGGTATATCCCCGGTGGGCGAAAAGCCCCGGAAAATGCCGCCCGAAATAACAGTACAGCAAAAAGCATATGGCGATGATGGGAAGCACCGGATTGGACACCCGCCTGGTGGCTTCCAGAATGAGGGCTATTCCCAGAACCCCTACCACGAGATCTTGAGTCGTGGGAAGGCCGGGACGCATGATAAGCTCGTTGAAATAGAGCACGTGATAAAAAACGCAGTAAAAGGCGATACCCGCAAGCAGGAAATCGTACCAGGGAATTTTCGTCATGGAAGATTTCTTGCACGCAGGATACAGGAAAAAGACCAAAACCAGCACAAAGGAAAGGTGCACGGATCGCTGTTTCAGAGCGTTCAAAAGGCCAAATCCCGCCGTGTAGAGATGAAAGAGAGAGAGCCCTACCGCGATCAACAGCACCAGTTTGCCCGCCCATCCCGCAAGCTGCCGGAACCGGGCCTCGGTATCGAACTGCCGTCGCAGCTCATCGAGATCTATCTGGCTTGTTTCTTCCTGAGGCTCTCCCACGGGTTCTTCGTATTTTTTCTGTATTTCCTCAGTCATAATTTCCCCCCACCTATAATTTCGCTTTCCAGAATTTTACTACACCGGAACAATTCGAAGAGCCCTTCCCCGCAATGTCGGGGGGTCCTTCAAAACACTCACGCCACATCCAAACGCATCACCCCTCTGCATCAAGAAAAAAGAGACTCCCACCATGCAAACAGAAGAGAAGTCTCCCGAACTCGTAATGTCACTGGCTTTCCCGGAAATTCCCGAAAAAGATCCCAGGAAGCGATTTTCGGAAGTTCAAGCTGATTTTGTCCGAATTCCTCGTTGCCTATCCGAAGAAAAATCGAAGGATATCCTGCTCCGCCCCCTCGAAAATGCATCCAACAAGGGCTCTGGAAAAAAATCCCCCGGGAACGCTTGAGAAAGGGAAGCCCCGCATTGTGGGATCGCACCCGCTCTTCCCACTGCCACAACATGCCGGAAGAAGCATAGTACTCGTCCTCCACGGGAGTTTTTTCCACCGAATGAATGTATCTGGTTATTATGGGCTGTGAAGGAACCAAAGATTGAGAGACAAACACCTTCGGCGCCTCCCTTCGCTCCTCGAGAATCAGTACGGGAACGGGGACACAGCAAAAGTATAAAATTCCGGCGGTAAAAAATGCCCTCACACAAAACCGAAAAAGTCTTTTTTCTCCACTTTTCATATTCTTCCCCCGCAATCCCCGGGCAGGAAGTCTCGAGAAACGGCGGAAGAAAAACTCTTTGCCAAAACAGTTTTCCCTCCACATACAGTAATAGCAAAAGCATAGTTTGAAAATAGGGGAAAAAGGGTTTTTCTCATATTTCTTTTACAACGTTCCTCTCTCATTACACGGCTCCCGAAATCTCCGCTTTCATTCTGACGATGAAGTAATTCACAATAATTTCTTGAAATGAAGGATTTCTTTCCGGGAAGCCCTTTTGGAAACGGAGATTTCCATAAAATTTTAAAGGGAAAAAACTCTTTCTTTTCTTGATACGGGAATCCCCTCGAAAAGAAAAAATGATGAGCCCAAGGCCTCGAAACGGAAAGAAAAAACACATGGTTCTTACAAAAAAAGGGGTTCGCACATTTGGTACCGAAACTAACTGAAGAAGGGTACACTAATCTGGAGGAGAGTGTCAACCAAAAAACTTTTCTTTCGCTTGAAAAAACCGTAACTCCAAAAAAGACCATATGCTCTGAAAAAAGCATTTTTTTCAACATTCCGACACAAAAAACGCAAAGGTTTTCAATCCGCCTATCTCTGGAGGAGGAACTCGCAGCTCCTTTGCTTTACAATATGAAGATCCCGGACATAGAGAAAGGAGCAAAAAATGAACGTCCCTTCTACACGACAACCCATCCATGTCACTCTACCGAAAAAGCCGAAAGCCCGGGCCTTCCGGCGAGGAGCCAAGTCGGTACTCCCTATTTTATTGGGAGTTTTCCCCTTTTCCCTTGTCTTGGGGTTCGCCATGAAAGAAACCGGACTCTCACCCCTGCAAACCGTTTCCTTCGCGGCATCGGTTCTGGCAGGGACCGCCCAGTTGGCCACGGTGCAGCTCTATGCGGAGGCCGCTCCGGGGATTCTTATCGTGCTCACCGCCCTGACGATCAATCTCCGCTACGCCATGTACGGGCTCTCCATGGAACCCCTGGTACGGGAAAAATCCATTCTCACGAGGATTTTCTACGCTTACATCATGTCCGATCAGTCCTATGCCTTTACCATGGCGGAAGCGGAAGAACATCCTTCGGAGCAGCATATCACCTGGTTTTTTCTCGGAGCTTCCCTGGTGCTCTATTTTTTCTGGCAGACCGGTATAGGTCTCGGCTACGTTCTTGGAAGTGTCATCCCCTCGTGGCTTCCTCTGGATTTCACCATTCCCCTGGTTTTCATGTCGCTCCTGGTGCCTCACCTCAAAGGCAGCAAACGCCAATTCGCCGCAGGAACCGCCGCCTTGGCTTCCCTCGTATTGGTCCCGTTGCTTCCTCTGCAATCAGGGCTTCTGGCATCCATTCTCATCGGCATGGGGTCCGGCATCCTCTATGAAAAACACACCAAGGCCTCCAAAAAAGAGCAAAAGGAGTCAAAATCATGAGATATTACGCCATCATTTTCGGCGTCGCCCTGGGAAGCCTCTTTATCAAAAGCATCTTTCTCTGCGGGTTCTCCTCCCACCGGCTTCCCTCCTGGATCACGGAAAACCTGGACCTCATTCCTCCTGCGGTTCTGGCCGGGCTGGTAGCTCCCGCCCTGGTATACGCCAAAACACCCGAGGGATTGGAAGTCTATCTTCCCAAAATTCTTGCGGGAGCGGGAGCTTTCTGGATAGCCCTGCGCGGAAAAAACGTTCTCTATACCATTCTCGCAGGAATGATCCTTTTGGGAATTTTCTCCCGGTTTCCGGGATGATTCGCCGGGCTTACCGAAGATCTTTCCAGCTCGGAAGTCCTCCCAGGGATTCGGTTTCCCGCACCGCCCGAAGCACCGCCTCCTCCATAACCCGAGCAGCAAGAAGCCCCACCACGCTGAGATCCGCCTCAAGAGCTCCCGTGGAAAGGGCAAAAACCGTATCCCCGTCGAACATGGTATGGGCGGGGCGAATGGTACGGGCATAGCCGTTCTGGGCCATGGAAGCCAATTTCGAAGTCTGGCTTTTGGAAAAAGCCGCATTGGTAACCACCATACCGATGGTAGTGTTGCCGGTGAAGGGATTCCCCTTTTTATTCCAGCAGGAAATCATGGCTTCCTCCGCATCCAGAATGGTATGCCCCTCTTCTTCCAGGCATCCTGCCAGAAATTCTCCGGTTTGGGGATCCCGAATATTTCCAAGAGGATTCACTGCCACGAGAGCGCCGACCTGAAGCTCTTCCACCTGTAAGGCATGGGCACCAAGGCCGCTCTTCATGGCCCGATTCATGCCGAAAACCTTGCCAAGAGTAGCTCCGGTTCCAGCTCCCACGTTTCCTTCCAAGGTCTCCCGATTATTCGCGTTACAACACGCCCGGTATCCCATCTCCCGATCCGGCCGCACCCCGGGATCTCCGAAAGGGAGATCGAAAAGTACCGCTCCGCAAACGATGGGCACCCTTGCTACCTGCACGTCGAAACCAAAGCCCTTTTCTTCGAGATAAGCCATAATTCCCGTTCCCGCATCAAGGCCGAAGGCACTTCCTCCGGCCAGAAAAACTCCGTGCACTTTTTCCACGAGATTCACCGGGTTCAGGAGATCCGTCTCTCTCGTTCCAGGGGCTCCTCCCCGAACATCCACTCCTCCTACCGCCCCTTCGGGACAGAGCAGCACAGAGACCCCGGTACCCCCCCGAAGATCCTGAGCATGCCCCACTAGGATCCCTTCGATTTCGTGAAACGGTATGACTTTCACCTTTTGCTTCCTCCTTCCAGAGCATCGCTGTCTCCTTCAAGATCTTTCCGACACGGGCAAGACCTTTCAAAAAACAGGCCCAGAGACCCGGCATCCTCTCGAGAGCACCTACAGTTTGTACAGTACGCCAACCTGAGGATACGAGAAAGGCCGCCTCGCGAAAACCTCCGTCTCTCGAAAACCGATGTGTGGGAATATCGGTTTTCTAAAAGGCAGAATATGGTTTTCCGGGAGCGCGGCCTGTAAAATCCATAGACAAGAATACGCCGAAGATACTGGCGGAGGCGAGTGGGAATCGAACCCACCGAGGCCGGCTGAACCGACCCCCACCAGGTTTGAAGCCTGGACGCAGCACCAGCTACGAAGCGCCTCCTCTTGAGCACAAGCTATTCTAAGGGGTTCGCCCTTCCTTGTCCAGATCTTTTTTAACTCTTTCCGCCTTTTTACGCATGCGATGCAGAGCGTTCTCCACTTTCTTGATAGGCCACTCCAGGATCTCCGCCGCAGATTTGGGAGTGCCCGTGGCAAAAACCGCATCGAGTACCGCCGTTTCCAGCGGAGAGAGTACCGACACAAGGGCGGCAAGGAACTCCTTGTCCTCGAGGCGTTCTTCGGGGGAAAAGGCCTTTCCGGGAAGAGCCAGGGCACGCATCTTCTCCTCCAATTTCCGGGGGCGCCCCCGTTTACGCAAAAAAGAGAGCATGGCATTCACCATACAGGTTTTAGCAAAGCCTCCGAGACTGCCCCGTTGAGGATCATAGGAGGCAAGCCCCCGATAGAGCCCGATAAGCCCCTCCTGAACGAGATCATCCTCCAGATATTCATCTCCTCCCCCGAAAATCCGCGCTTTCTTGCGGGCAAAGGGAAGATAGGCCGCAAGATATTCCTCCATTCGGTAGGAATCACAATCCATGGGGCTGCACTTTTTTTCTGAAACCTCTCTTCTGGTATCATGGTTCACGACAAATCACCACTTCACACTCTGCATGTCCGTCCTCACTCAAACTTTGCGGAAAGGATACATACTCATGGAAAATCGTTCTCTTTCGCACCTTCTCGGCAACCACCTCCGGAACTCGGAATTCCGGCTTTCAGAAAGCCAGGCTCAGGACCTGGCAACCGCTTCGGGAACCTCCTTGAAAGAAGTGCACCGGGAAGCTCTTCACAAATCCTGCGTTCCTTCGAGATATGCCCGAAATATGGGTATTTTCGGCATTTCCGGACAGATGAAACTCCTCTCCTCCAAAGTTCTCGTGGTAGGTTGCGGCGGTCTGGGGACCTGGGTTATCGAAATCTGCGCCCGGGCGGGAATAGGAGAACTTCATCTCCTGGATGGGGACGTTTTCGAGGAGACCAATCTCAACCGCCAGCTCTACTGTACCCCTGGTAACTTGGGAAAATCCAAGGCCCAAGAGGCGGCCGAGAGAGTTTCTCTCGTCAATCCCGCCTGCGAAGCACATCCTCTTTTTCTGCGCCTTACCGAAGAAAACGCCTCCTCTCTTCTCCGGGGAAAGAATGCCGCCGTGGATGCCTTGGACAACAATTCCAGCCGGGAAATTCTTTTCCGGCACGCCCGGAAAGAGGGGGTTCCCGTAATCCACGGAGCCGTAGGAGGCATGTGGGGGCAGTGCGGCATCCTTTTTCCCGAAGATCCTTCGCTGCTGGACTTTTTTGCCTCTCCCGGAGAGGAACTCCCCGAAGGAGGAGCGGAAAAAGAAAAAGGAAATCCTCCCTGCACGGTGGCCTCCATCGGAGCTCTTCAAGCTACTCTGCTTCTCAAGCTTCTTACAGGAGAAAAGATTTACAAGCGGCGCTATTGGTGGCTGGATTTTCAGGAGGAGCTCGTGGAATTCCTCAAGATTTAACCTGAGAGAAGCCTCTCGGACTTTCCCTTTCAGGCAAGTTTTCTCAAAAAGGCCCGGAGAAGTTTTTCCAGGGATGCCGCGGCTTTACCTACTTCTTCCAGCACTTCTTCGTGAGTGAGAGGATTCGGAGTAATTCCCGCAGCATAGTTCGCCACGCAGGAGATAGCGCAGGTGGGGATGTTCATGTGCGAAGCCACCAGAGCCTCGGGGACCGTGGACATACCCACCACGTCCGCTCCGAGAATCCGGGCCATACGAATTTCCGCGGGAGTCTCGAAGGAGGGTCCCGAGAAAGCCACGTATACTCCCCTCTTCAGAGGAACTCCCGTTTCCAGAGAGCTTTCTTCGAGAAGCGCCAGAAGCTCCTTACGATACACGTTCCCCGCATCGGAAAAACGGGGACCCCAATCATCCTCGTTGGGCCCCATGAGAGGATTTCTCCCCAGGAGATTGATATGGTCGTAAAGGGCCACGAGATCCCCCGGGAGCAAACCGAGATCGATCCCCCCGGAAGCGTTGGTAAGCACCAAATTTTTCGCCTTCAGCACCCCGAAGACCCGCACTGGAAAGGTTACCTCCTCCATGGAGTATCCCTCGTAATAATGGACTCGCCCCTGCATGACGATCACCTGACGTCCTTCGAGAAGACCGCAAACCAACCGCCCGGAATGTCCCGGAGCCGTAGAAACCGGCCAATGGGGAATCTCTCCGTAGGGAAGCACCACCTGGTTTTCCACCGCCTCCGCCACGCCTCCCAGGCCGGAACCGAGCACCAGCACCGCTTCGGGAGACTGGGGAAAGGCTTTCTGAATTGTTCGGGCCGCTTCTTCCACCTTTTCACGATAGGTCATTTTCACAATACCCCTCTCCAAAACATTTTTTGACGAATACAGGAACAGGAAAAACGATCATTATCCTGAACTGCTCGCTTTATTCTTTTTTTCCCAATACACCTCTAGGATGACACTGATCATAGACGTTCCGGAGCTCCACATCAAGATGCGTGTATTGTTCGGTAGTATTGATGGAGGAATGTCCCACGATCTCCTGCAGAGTACGAAGATCCACCCCCCGCCGAAGAAGATGCGTGGCAAAGGAGTGTCGCAAAATATGGGGATAAAGCCTTTTTTCGGGAATTCCCGCAAGTTTTCCTCTTTTCCGGACGATTCTCCAGAGATCCTCCCTTCCCAGAGGGTTCCCATGATGAGAGAGAAAAACCTCCGGTACCCCCCGGGGCTTCACGCTTTCCCGCCCTTTTTCGATATATTCCAGGACTGCGGTTACCACGTTTCCCACAAAGGGCACCATCCGCTCCTTACTTCCCTTGCCCCGTATCCGAAGAAGCCGGTTTCCCTGGTTGAGATCCTCCAGCCTTACCGACACGGCCTCGGAAGCCCGTAACCCACAGCCGTAACACAGCTCGAGGAGCCCCCGATCCCGAAGCGCGAAATATTCCTTACCTTTTCTGCAAGCATCCAGAAGCCGGACCACTTCGGATTCCGTAAGAATACGAGGAAGTCGCCTTCCTTTTTTAGGAAGTTCCGGCTTCCACGCTCCGGTTTCCACAATTCCCTCGTCCATAAGAAAACGGCTCCAGGAACGCAAAGCCGCGAGGCGACGCTGGACGGTGCTTTTTGAAAGCCCCTGAAGATGCATTTCCCTGGAAAAACCGTTGGCATACTCCGGAGCTACCGGATAGAGAGGGAGCTCTCTTTTGTTGCAGAAGGATTCCCAGTTCTCCAAATCCCTTGCGTAGGCATCTACGGTATGAAAGCTCATTCCCCGTTCCAGCAGGAGATAATCCAGGAAATTCGCGATATCCGGATTTGAGGACGTTTCTTTCACGGAAAGGCCTCCTTCTTGATGGGCGCAACTCTTTAGAGGAACGATTCTACAGCTTTTCGAGTATACCCCAGAAAAGACACGAAAAGAACCGGCATTCCCGAAGGTTTGCCGGTTCTTCCGTTGTTTTTGGAGCACTTCCGCAAGGGATTCTCTCTTTTTCAGGAGAAGAAAAGATCCTTGCGGGCAAGATACCAGTAGAGGGCCACCAGGGTTTTACCATCCCGGATTTCTCCCTTTTCCAGGGCTTTGAGAATAGTTTCCCGGTTCCAGGTTTCCACCAAGATGGTTTCATCTTCGTCCCCTTCCAAAGGAGAGGGAAAAAGCCCCGAAGCAAAAAAGAGGAAAATCTCTTCATCACAGAAACCGGGAGAAGTATAAAAACGGGCTATTTCACCCATTTCCCGGGCATCCATGCCAACTTCCTCCCGGAGCTCTCGATGAGCCGTCTTCAGAGGATCTTCCCCCGGCTCCACAACCCCCGCAGGGACTTCAAGTATGGCTGCTCCCACAGGATAGCGATGCTGCCGGACGAAAAGGATTTCATTTCTTTCGTTTTCCGCAAGAATACAGACCGCCTGGCGATGCTCCACCACCTCCCGGAGAGAGGTTTTTCCCGAAGGGAGAAGCACCGTATCGGTTCGAAGGTTCAAGATCTTGCCGGAGTAAATGGTTTCCGTAGAAAGTTGTCGCTCAAAGGCAAAAATGGAAACAACAACTCCTTACTTTTTGCCGAGCTCTCGCCCAAGGGCGAAGGCCTTGACGTTGAGGTCCAGAAGATGGGCCTTCTTTTTACCGAGTTTCTCCTTGAGAGTATCCAGGCATACCTCGGGATTCACGAGATCCGTAGCCTCCGCAAGTGCTCCAAGAACAATTACGTTGGCCACCTTGTCGTTACCGAGTTCCAGAGCCTTGCTGTTGGCAGGCACGGGAAGCACCTTGACATCCTCCCGGGGGTTCTCGTAACGCACCAAGTCTTCGTTGTAAATCAACACTCCTCCGGGTTTGAGAGCGTTTTCAAATTTTTCGAGAGAGGGCTGGTTCATGATAACCACCACGTCCGCCTCAGTCACCACGGGAGAAGCGATTTCATCATCACTCAGAACCACGCTGCAGTTGGCGGTTCCTCCACGCATCTCAGGGCCATAAGAAGGAATCCACGTAACGTTCCGCCCCTCCCCCATGGCGGTGTAGGCCACGAGCTGTCCCATGGTAAGCACGCCCTGGCCGCCAAATCCTGCGGCGATCAAACTGCGAGAAAACGCTGCCATTAGCCTTTCACCTCCCCATCGGGAACCTTGAATTCTCCAAGAGGATAATAGGGGATCATCTTTTCTTCTACCCAGTCGGCCGCATCCACGGGACGCATTCCCCAGTTGGTAGGGCAGGTAGAGAGAAGTTCCACCATGGAGAAGCCCTTGCCGTCAATCTGCGTCTGGAAGGCTTTCCGCACCGCCGCTTTGGCTTTGGGAACATATTTGGGCTTCGCCACGCAAGCCCGGGCAATGTATCCCGGAGCCGCCAGGGTAGCGAGCATCTCGGAAACCCTCAGGGGATAACCGTTCACTCCAGGATCCCGACCAAAGGGGCAGGTTGTAGCTTTTTGTTGAAGAAGGGTGGTAGGAGCCATCTGTCCACCGGTCATACCGTAAATGGCATTATTGATAAAAATCACCGTTATATGCTCTCCTCGGTTTGCGGCATGTACGATCTCCGCCATACCGATGGAGGCAAGATCCCCATCTCCCTGATAGGTAAAGCCGATCATCTCGGGACGCACTCTCTTGGCGGCGGAAGCTACTGCAGGAGCTCTGCCGTGAGCGGCCTCGTACATATCGGTGTTGATGTAGTTGTACAGAAAAACCGAGCACCCCACCGGAGCGACTCCGAAGGTTCTCTCCTGGATTCCCAGTTCGTCGATCACCTCCGCCACAATACGATGAGCCACCCCGTGAGTACATCCCGGGCAATAATGGGTTATGACGTCGTACATGGATTTGGGGCGTTCGAAAATTTTCACTTCACTCATATCTATTCCCCCCTACCCTGCGATCTTCCGGATCTGATCCTCGATTTCCTTCACCGAGGGAGCGATACCACCGCACCGGCCAAAGAAGGAAATGGGAATGTCCTTACCAACCCCGATTTTGACATCGTCGATCATCTGTCCCATGCTCATCTCCACCACAAGTACGTTTTTGACACTCTTCGGAAGGGCGTCAAAAGGAGCGTAAGGGAAGGGGAAAAGGGTAATGGGGCGAATCATTCCGACAGGAATGCCTTCCTCACGAAGGTTGATAATGGCAGAGCGGGCAATGCGTGCGGTAGTTCCATAAGCGGTAAGCACGATTTCCGCATCTTCCATCTGGTAGCTCTCATAACGCACTTCATTTTGCGCCATGGCTTCGTATTTTCTGTGAAGCTTGTGATTATGCTGCTCCAATTCTTCGGGATCGAGATAGAGGCTCTTCACGAGAGCCCGCTTGCCCCGCTGTCCCATATATCCTATCGCCCATTCTTCGGGCTTGGAGGATTCCTTTATGGGGCACTCCTTGAATTCCACCGCTTCCATCATCTGCCCCATGAAACCGTCTCCGAGAAGCATGACGGGGTTCCGGTACTTTTCCGCCAGCTCGAAAGCCAGCATGGTAAGATCTACCCCCTCCTGGAGGGTACTTGGAGCAAGTACGAGAAGGCGATAATCCCCGTGACCGCCTCCCTTGGTCGCCTGGAAATAATCGGACTGAGCGGGAAGGATGCCGCCGAGACCGGGACCTCCCCGTACGATGTTCATAATGACACAGGGAAGTTCAGCTCCCGCGACATAGCTGATCCCCTCGGCCATAAGAGAAATACCCGGGCTTGACGAGGAGGTCATCACTCGTTTCCCCGTTCCAGCTCCTCCGAACACCATGTTGATGGACGCCACTTCACTCTCCGCCTGAAGATAAACTCCTCCGACTTCGGGAAGATGACGGGACATGTATTCAGGAATTTCGTTCTGGGGAGTAATGGGATAGCCGAAGAAATAGTGGCATCCCGCCCGAATAGCGGCTTCCGCCAATGCTTCGTTACCTTTCATTAACATACGCTCTGCCATGATGACTTCACCTCCTTATTCGTCGATACGGTAGACTTCGATAGCCACGTCAGGGCATGCCATGGCACACATAGCACAGGCGATACACCCTTCTTTGAACTGTTCCACCGGTTTGAATCCGCGATTGTTAATCCGGTCTGATATGCGAAGCACCTTTACCGGACAGGCTGCCACGCAAAGTCCGCAGCTTTTGCACCGGTCTTCGAGCACTACGATACGACCCTTAGCCATTCACCACACCTCTTTCCCAAGGTAAAAGAATTGTACGACGCAAAGGCCAGAGAGGGACCCCCTCCAGCTCTTCTGCACAATCAAAGGATTGCCGCCACAAATCTTTGTCCACCGCCGCACAGAGCAGCGGAAGCTCCAAACGCGCCGAAGCCTCGCGGCAAAGAGCAATGCCCCGAAGCACATCTTCTCTTCGGGTTTCTTTCATGAAATGAGTATTGCTGATCAAAGCGGTAAGAGGAAGCTCGGCTACTCTAGACAGTCTTTCTGAGAGGGAACAAAGGGCATCCACAGAAGATGCCAAAGGACGGGAAGCATTTACGACCATAAGAAGAGAATATCCTGCAGCGCTTATTTCCGGGGCAAATTGAGTAAGCGCCATGGCTCCCCGTTCATCTCCTCCTACATCGAGGAAAAGCCGCATATCTCCTGCGATAGCTCTTCCAACGGAAGGAGAAAGAGCTGGGATATCTCCCCAACGGGTAGATCCTGGAGGGTTTATTACGGAAAAACCCTCATCTTCGAGAATTTCCGTAATTTCACGAACCGAAAAATAGGGATTGATAATGTCGATATCTGCCAGGGTTACTTTTTCCCCGGCAAGCTTAAAAAGTCGGGCGAGATTAACGAGGCATTCGGATTTCCCGGACCCCAGAGCACCTACGACTCCGATAATACGCCGGGGAAGGAGATCCCGAAAACACCTCTCGATAATGCCATCTACGTCAAGATCACTTTCCAAACAGGACATCCTCCTTTATGCGCACTCCCCGAGCCCAGGAAGCTGCATCCTGGCGCGCCTTGCCCTGATACTGTACCTCCAGAAGCCGTATCGCTCCCGAAGCACAAGCCACCACAGGATACCCTTCAGAAAGGGCTATCACTCTTCCGGGCTCTCCTCTTTCTAAACTCTGCTGGGTCTTCCAAATTTTTAAACGTTTCCCCTGAAATTCCGTATAGGCGGAAGGCGCAGGATTGAGCGCACGCACCTTGTTATGTACGGACGCGGCGGAACTATTCCAATCTATCCGAAGCTCCTCTTTGGCAATTTTCGGAGCATAGATAGCATCTTCTTCGTTCTGCAACCGGAAAGGACATTGTTCACGCCTTAGCAATTGTAAAACATTCAAAAGATTTTTTCCACCCCTTTCCGCTAAAGAGGTGAAAAGGTCTCCTGAGGTAGCTTCTTCGGAAACGACAAAAACTTCCTGGTGCAGGATAGGCCCTGCATCCATAGCCTCGGTCAGACGAAATACGGTAACCCCCGTAGAGGAAACACCATCCATAAGGGCTCGTTGAATAGGAGCGGCTCCACGATACCGGGGAAGCAGAGAAGGATGAACGTTAAGGCAGCCCCAGGCAGGAGCGGAAAGATAGGGTTCCCAGATAAGCTGGCCGAAATCGACGACCACAAAAGCCTGAGGAGGATTTTCGGAAAGCTCCCTCAAAAGGGCCTCGTCCCGGTTGATATTTTCCGTGTGGTGCAGGGAAAATCCCAATTTTCGAGCTCCCTCATCCACCGGCGTGTTTCGAAGAAGCATTTTTCGTCCTCCAGGACGGGGAGGGAGGGTAATAACCTTGGAAAAATGTACAGAAAGGCTCCCCAAAGTTTCCAGGCAAAGGGCTGCAAAGTTTCCCGTTCCTGCAAACCAGAGAGAAAAATCCTGATGACACATGAGAGGACACCTCCATACCGGCACATTTTCAATGCATGTGCCAAAGGTGGTTCGAGAAATTCTTCCGGAGAGACACTGCGAGGCGCGTTGCCTTGCAAGCTATGCGTTGTCGGAGGATTCCCGTTTTTTCAGCTTTCGCTTTATCATTCCCCGTTTAAGGGAAGAAAGATGATCGATGAGAAGCACGCCGTCGAGATGATCGATCTCATGAGAAAGAGCTCGAGCCAAAAGGCCGGTTCCTTCCACCGTATAGGCTTCTCCCCGCTCGTTCAGGGCCCGAACTTTTATCCATTCCGGACGGCACACCTTTTCGAAGATTCCGGGGAAACTGAGACATCCCTCTTCATCCACCTGCTCTCCGCGCTCTTCCAATATCTCCGGGTTTACAAGAACATAACGATTTTCTTTGATCTGGATTACCGCAAACCGCAGGGGAAGTCCTATCTGGGGTCCCGCAAGTCCCACTCCGTCATGAGCAAGCATGGAATCCCACATATCTTCCAGGAGTTCTCCCAGGGAGTCCCCAAAATCCTGAATAGGCTCCGTTTTTTTTCGCAAAACCGGATCCGGGAAAACCCGGATTTCCTGTACCGCCATAACGCATCACCTCACAGAAATCACGAAAAGGCCGCCGCATGATATGCACGGCGGCCTTTCTCGAAATCAGGAAAGTAGAGTTCTACTCCTGGTCTTCCATTTTCTTGTTGAATACGTCTCCCCACACATCTCCCAGGGTAACCGCCGTCTCTTCCTGGGGGAATGAGGGAGCCGCATCCTTCCGGCCTCCCCGATTGCCCCGGGGGCGCCGATTTTCCCTCTCCCGGGGAGCGGAAAAACGTTCCTGCTGTCCTTCGCCCTCGTCCCGAGGATGTTCGAGAGGTGCCTGAAGCGCGCTCAAACTCAAGCGGATGCGCCGCTCCTTGGGGTTTACCTCCAGGATACGGGCGGTAACCTCGGCTCCCTCGGCGATAACGTCTTCGGGCTTCTCCACCCGCTCGCGGCTGAGCTGAGAGATATGGATAAGGCCTTCCACGCCTTTTTCAAGCTCCACGAAAACGCCGAACTCCGCAAGACGCACCGCCTTAACTTCCACATCCTGGCCGGCCTGATACCGTTCCTCCACGCCATCCCAGGGATCGTGAAGCTGCTTATATCCAAGGCTGATGCGGCGGCGCTCGCCATCCACATCGAGAACCTGCACTTCCACCACGTCGCCTTTACGGAGAACTTCCTTGGGATGTTTGATGCGGGTCCAGGAGAGATCTCCAATATGCACAAGCCCTTCCACGCCGGGCTCGATTTCCACAAAAGCTCCGAAATCCGTCAAATTCGTAACGGTACCTTCGGCTTTATCGCCACTGTTCCAGCGATCCGCCACGCTCTCCCAGGGATCTTCCTGAGTCTGCTTCATGCTGAGAGAGATTCGATTCTCCTCTTTATCGATACCGATAACCTTGACCTGAACTTCGTCGCCCTTCTTTACCATTTCCTTGGGCTTGGCGTTCCGTTTCCAGGAAAGCTCGGAAAGATGTACGAGGCCTTCCACGGGACCAAGGCTGACGAAAACACCGAAAGAGGTGAGGCTCGTCACGACACCGGTAAGAACATCTCCTTCGGAAACATCCTCATAGAAGCTGCCACGCTGTTCCTGCATCTCCTCTTCCAAAACGTTTCTCCGGGAGAAGACCAGGCGGCGTTTCTTGCGATCCTTGTCGAGAAGTTTGACATCCAAAGTTTCGTCCACAAATTTCCCGGGGTTCACTCCCCGTCCCTCTTCGGCAAGATGGGATACCGGGACGAAACCTTCGATACCGCAGCAATTTATGATCAATCCGCCCTTTACCTTGCGAAGCCCCTTCACCGTAATGGGGGCATCCTCTGCGAGGGCCTCCTCCACTGCGTTCCACCGTTCGTCGAAAGCGGAACGCCAGCGGCTTACGGTAAGCTGGGAATCCTCGTTCTGCGTAACGTTGACCACCTGAACCCTGATGGTATCACCCACGGAAGGTTCTTCCGCGTCTTCCACGAGAACCCGGTGAGTCCATTCACGCTTGGGCAGAAATCCTTCACATTTGTAGCCCACATCCACGAGCCAGCCATCGTCATTTGCAGCCACGATAACACCTTCGAGTTTCTTCCCGCGATGTACTTCCTGGGCTTCATACTCTTCCATCATACGTTCCATATCCATGGTTTCCATGCTCTCCTGATCGGAATAATCGTTCTCTTCAGAAGCGGTTATTTCCTGGTTTTCCATGGATTCCTGCTGCATGTCCTGCGTTTCTTCCATTGTGTTTTTTTCTCCGTGTACTTCCATCATTAACCATCCATCCCCTTTGACAACCGACTTGATTCTAATATGTGATGCAATTCATGGATCAACCAATCCGGGGTGCTTGCTCCGGCGGCGATTCCAAGAGTATTTTTACCCTCTACCCACCTCCAGTCAAGATCCTCCGCCTGTTCTATCCATTGCACGGGAGTTCCGCTGTTCTGGACAATCTGCACCAGTTTATGCGTATTAGCGCTGTTTTTTCCTCCCATGACGATGATACCATCTACTTCTCTCGACAGTTTTTTTACCGAATCCTGCCGAAGCACCGTAGCCCTGCAAATAGTATTACATACCCGTAACTCTTCAGTCCGGATAAGAAGATGAGAGACAATCTTTATAAGAGATTCCTCCCGAAGCGTGGTTTGACACACCACCCCCACCCGGGATGCCGGAGGAAAATCCGTATATACCGGAAGGGCGGGGTTGATTACCGTCACGTTTCCTTCCACGTGTCCCCGGATACCCTTTACTTCAGGATGATCCGTATCACCCACGATAACTACGAAATACCCCTCCTGAGAAAGCCGTCTCGCCTGTTCCTGAGCCTTGCGTACAAAAGGACAGGTTCCGTCCACGAGATGCGCCCGCCTCCCTCTGAGAAGTTCCAGGTCCTCCGGAGGCACTCCGTGAGCCCGGATAAAAACCACTCCTCCTTCGGGAACTTCCTGGGGACTTTGCACTACTTCAAGCCCCTTCTTTTCGAGGCGCCCCACTTCCTGGGGGTTGTGAATGGGGCTTCCCAGGGCATATACCCTGCAATGCTCCTCCAGGGCCTCCTCAAGCTGATCGATAGCCCGGCGCACTCCGAAACAGAGGCCCGTAGGATCCGCCATGATACACTTCATGGTTTTCCCCCTTCAAGAAAAGCCTTGCACCGGGAAAGCAAATCCGAGAAGACCTTTTCATCTCCGAGACGGGAAACATGATACCATAAAGTTGGAAAAAATTTCCGAAACCATGTCATTTGTCTGCGAGAAAAAGCCCGGGTAGCCCGGATATCTCCTTCAAGAGCCTCATCGAGAGAACAGCGCCCCTGATGATACCATACAAGCTCCCGATATCCGAACCCCTGAAGGGCGGGTAGGCGCGGATCATACCCCATTTCGAGAAGATGTGCAACCTCTTCCACAAATCCCGAAGAAAATTGCTGCTGCACTCGAAGAGCGATGGTACGGCAAAGATCCTCTCTCTCTCTCCAGAGTCCGATATAGAGAGGAGAGAAAGCTCTTTGTTTTTTATCCCGTTCCAGGAAAAGCTCTGAAGGGGTTCTTCCGCAAAGAGTCCAGAGTTCCAACCCGCGGATAACCCGGTGCAAATCATGGGGATGAATTTTTCCCGCATAGACGGGATCCATACGAAAAAGTTCCCCGTACAGAAATTCCTTTCCTCTCTTTTCCGCTCGTTCTTCAAGCTCTTTCCGTATTTCCCAGGATTTGGGAAGATCCTCCGAGAGAAGAGGGTCCGTAAGAGCCCGGAAATAAAAGGGAGTTCCTCCCACGAGAAGAGGTACTCTACGGCGATGCCAGATATTCCGAATAGCCCGGGAAGCGAGAGTTCCGAAATCCGCCGCCGAAAAAGGCTGATCCGGATCCACCACATCCAGGAGATGATGGGGTATCCGTTGCCGGGTAGCTTCGTCGATTTTGTCCGCCCCCACATCCAGATAGCGATAAACCTGGCGGGAATCCACCGAAACGATTTCCGCATTCAAAGCCTCCGCCATACGAAGGCTCCAAGAGGTTTTTCCCACCGCCGTGGGGCCTATGATCCCGATAAAGGGAAGAGTTTCTTTTTTCACTTCTTCCTGTACATTCAATGTTTTTTCCTTGAGAAATTCCTTTCCCTTATCTTATACAGAGAAAATTCCCGGCTGTCCACTTTTTTCAATGCCGATGAAATTCTTTTTCCAGGAAATCCGCTCCGTAGCAAAGCACTGTAGGCCTTCCGTGAGGACACGATCCGGGATGAGCACAGGCGAAAAGCCTTCTCCAAAGCTCCAGAGCCTCCGCAGCATCAAGGGAATCCGTAAGTTTCACCGCTCTCTTGCAAGCTTTGAAAGCCCAGGCTTTCCAGAGATGTTCCGAGTCCTCTTCCTGAAGATCCTCAAGGACTTCCAGGGCTATTCGAAGCCCTTCCACGGGAGAGATCCGCAATCTCCCGAAGGAGTCGGGGATACCCGATAAGGCGGGGCCGCTTTCGTCCTCTTCCAACAAAAAGCCGAGACTTTTCAATCGTGCCGCTTCTTCGAGAGCCCGCTCTCCCAGACTGGGAGGAAGCCCGAGAGGAGAGAGAAGTTTCTGAGGAGATTTCTCTCGGGAATGCATTTCCGTGAGAGCTTCGTATTCCACCCGTTCGTGAGCCGCATGAGGATCCATAATCACCAAATCTCCGCGCAGATCGAAGAGCAAATACCCCGATCCGAGGCGCCCCAAAAAACGGGGAAGCTCCGGAAACGTTCCCGCAAAACTCAAAGAAGGATTCCCCAGAACCTCCGGCATCTCCTCTTTGAGAAAAGGTTCCTTTACGCCTCGTTTTTCCGGGGCAATTCCGGAGGATGCCACTCTGGAGGGTGAAGAAAAAGGAGGAGATGCAGAAAAGGGATCCGGCTTTCTGGCGGGGAAAAGGCTTCCTCCGTCGTTTCGGGAAGTGAAGGAGCGGAACATCTGTTCCTTCTCCCAGGGAAAGAAGCTCTCTCGCAAACCGGCTCCGCCCGTTTTTTCTTCTTCCTCCCGGAGTTCTCCGGAAAGGGGTTTGAGAGGATGCGCATCTCCTCCCAGGCGCTGTACCGCCCGATGAAGCACCCGGAAAATTTGCCGGGGCTGACGGAAACGCACTTCGATCTTGGCGGGATGCACGTTTACATCCACCTCGTCCTCGGGGACCCGAAGAAGAAAGAGCCACTCCCCTCCTGGGCGGGGACTTCCTGCTTTTACCGCGGAGAAAAAGAGAGGGTCCTCGCAACGGCGGCCATTCACGAAGGAGACTACATGCCCCTTTTCCGCATGTTCCTGGGCAAGATGATAGGCTTCCACCGCATATCCCTCCTGCTCCTCCCGGCATTCCTCGATCCGGCAATCCCCCCAGAGGTGCGCCAGAAGCCCCGGGCGATCTCCGTCTCCGAAGGAGGAGAAGAGAGGTTTGCCCTCGGAGAAAAGCATAAAGGCCACCTCCGGATAGGCCAGGGCATACTCCCGGAGAAGTTTGGAAATACGTCTCGTTTCGGCAGCTCCGGACTTGAGAAATTTTTTCCTCGCCGGAATGGAACAGAAGAGATCCTCCACCTGCACGGAAGTGCCCCGGGAGCGGGAAATCCTCTGATGAGCCGTGCATGCCCCCTCCTCCATCCGAAGCATTCCCCCCTCTTCTTCGGAAGGGCGGCTCCGGATTTCCAGGCGGGAAACCAAGGCGATGCTTGCCAGAGCCTCCCCCCGGTATCCCAGGGTGTGAATGGCGTAGAGGTCTTCCAGAGAGGAGAGCTTGCTCGTAGCATAGCGTTCCACCGCCAAAGGCAGTTCCTCGAAGGGAATCCCCTCTCCATCGTCTTCCACCACGAGAGAAACCTTTCCTCCCTGCACCAAGCGCACGTCGATGCGTGCGGCTCCCGCATCGAGGGCATTTTCCACGAGTTCCTTCACCACCGATACGGGACGTTCCACCACCTCTCCCGCAGCGATGCGGGAAGAGAGAAATTCCGGAAGTTTATGTATCATTTTTTTGTTCCTCCAAAACCTGCATACTGCGCTTCTTCAGAAGATAAAGCATTTCCAACGCCTTGAGAGGAGTCATGTCATCGGGGTTCAGCAAAGCGAGGTCATCCAAAAGAGCCTGCCCCTCGGCGTGGGGAAAGAGTTTTTTCTGAGCGGGAGCTTCCATCTTCGGAGGCGGGCTTCCGGGGATACCCTCGGGAGACCGGTCCTTTTCGAAACGCTCCAATAGCTCCCGGGAGCGCCGGAGTACCGCCTCGGGAATTCCCGCGAGCCGAGCTACCTCAATGCCGTAGGAACGATCTGCGGGATAGGGAACCACCTTGTGCAGAAAGGTGATGCCCTCCTCGGTTTCCTCGGCGGCCATGCTCAAGTTCAGGATTTCCGGATACTCCTCCCCAAGCCGTGTAAGCTCGTGGTAGTGCGTGGCAAAAAGAACCCTCGCCTGATGTTCCGACCGGGCAAGATACTCCAGAATCGCCCAGGCGATGCTCATGCCGTCGTAGGTGGAAGTCCCCCGGCCGATTTCATCGAGCACCACGAAACTCCGGGAGGAAAGATTGTGAAGGATATTGGCGGTCTCCACCATCTCCACCATGAAGGTACTGTTTCCCCGATCCAGTTCGTCCCGGGCCCCGATGCGGGTAAAGATGCGGTCCGTCAGGGGAATTCGGGCGGATTCCGCGGGGACGAAACTTCCCATGTGAGCCATGAGGATAAGAAGGGCTCCCATGCGAAGATAGGTGGATTTACCCGCCATGTTGGGCCCCGTAACGATGGCGATACGCCTTCCCTCCCGGGAGAGCACCAAATCATTGGGGACGAAGGAGCGGGATTCCAGGGCCACCTCCACCACGGGATGCCTCCCCCGGGTTACCTCGAGAACTTCCTCGGAGGAAAGCAGGGGACGGACGTATTTTCTCTCCCATCCCACCTCTCCGAGAGAGCGAAGCACATCCGCCTCGGCGATCTTCCGGGCTATTCGCTGAAGCTTTTCCGCCCGTTCCATGGTCTTGGAACAGAGCTCGGCGTAGAGAGCCCGTTCGCGCTGTTCTCCCAGGCTTTCCGAGGCCAGAAGAGTCTCCTCGAATTCTTTCAGCTCCTCCGTAATATATCGTTCCGCGGAAACCAGGGTCTGCTTGCGGAGGTATTCCGGAGGCACCGAAGCACTTCCGGAGCGGCTCATTTCGAGGTAATATCCGAAGACCTTGTTGGAACCGATCTTAAGGGTACGTATTCCCGTACGTTCTCGTTCCCGGGCGAGATAGTCCCGAAGCCAGGCCTCCCCTTCCTCCTGAGCTCTCCGGTAACGATCCAGCTCCTCGTCGTAGCCGGATCGGATAACGCCTCCGGATTTCCAGGAAGCGGGAAGCTCCGATTCCAACCCCCTAGAAAGAAGTTCCCCCAGCTCCCCAAGCTCCGGAGATTCGGGGAAAAAATTCTCAAAGGGGGTTTCCTTTACGAGTTCTCTCAGAGAAGGCAGTATTTCCAGAGTGTTCCGCAGAGCTCCCAGATCCCGGGGAGTTCCCACTCCAAGAGAAAGCCGCCCCAGGGCCCGTTCCACGTCCCGGCACTCTCCGAAAAGGAGAGCTGCTTTCTGAGAGAAAGCGGGGTTATTCACCACGTACTCTACCCGATCCTGGCGATGCCGGATGCGCTCGTCATCCCGGAGAGGCCGGAGAATCCATTCCCGGAGAGTACGTCTTCCCATGGGATTTTTACACCGGTTCAAGACGGAGAAGAGAGTTTCTCCCTCCCCGGAAAAAAGCTCCAGGTTCTTTCGGGTGGTTCCGTCAAGATAGAGAAAGGTCTTCAGCTGATACGGGCGAAGGCTGCGGATGTGAGGAGGAAGGGAGAACTGGGTCTCTTCTACGTAGTGCAAGGCCGCAGCGGCGCATCCCAGAGAGAGATCTCCCCGGGAAAATCCGAACCCCTCCAGGGTAGCCACGGAAAAAGACCGAGCCAGATAGGCCTCTCCCCGCCGGGGATCGAACTCCCCCCGCTCCCGGGGAACCAGTTTTTTCACGAGAGAGGGCTCCAACAGATTGGCAAACAACGCCTCTTCCGAAGCGGAGCAGAGAATGTCACCGGGCTCGAAGGAACGAAGCAGCGCCAGGGCCTCGCCTCGAGGAAGCACTCCGGCCTCGAAACTTCCGGTACAAGGCACCAAAAGAGCAAAGGCCAGGAAGTCTCCCCGGGAAAGCAGAGATCCCAGGCGACCGTCGGAACGGCCGTCGGAGGAGGCGTAGGTTCCGGGAGTCACCACCCGGATTACCCGGCGATCCACCAGTTTTTTTCCATCCGGCTCTTCCACCTGGTCGCAGACTGCCACCCGGTATCCCGCCTCCACAAGGCGGCTCAGATACGTTTCCGCCGCATGACAGGGAACTCCCGCCATGGGAATCTTTTTTTCCGAATCCCGGGCGGTGAGGGTAATATCCAAAACCCGAGAAGCTTCTTCGGCATCCCGGAAAAACATTTCGAAGAAATCCCCCATGCGAAAGAAAAGAAGGCAATCGGGGTAGCGCTCCTTCCAGTAACAGTATTGCTCCAGCATGGGAGTTTTTTTGACATCCTCGGGAATAACGCTCACCGTATCCTCCTTTCCTCTGTTATATCGCCATTCACGTTCCTTCAGGTTCCTGAATTCTCTCGGCGCACCTCAAGACTGCCGGGAGTCCAGGAAACTTTGCAGAATCACCGCCGCCGCGGTTTTATCCACCATCCCCCGGCGCCGTTCCTCCGAGAAGCCCCGCTCCTTCAGGCTCTGATGGGCGGTGACGGTACTGTACCGCTCGTCCCAGGTGCGGACCTCCACCGAGGGATAGCGCTCTTTCAGGGCGTGAACCATATCGAGAATCCGTCTGGCTTCGGGCCCCCGGGAACCGTCGGTACGGAGGGGAAGCCCCACCAAAAGAAGGGCCACTTCATGCCGTTCCATGAGGGCGTCCAGTTCGATCTTCCACTTTCCCTTGGCGGACAACACAGCAACCCCCTGGGCGAACATACCCAGGGGATCGCTGAGAGCGACGCCGATACGAACCGCACCGATATCAAGGCACAGGATACGCTTTGCCATGTTTATCCTTTACGCAGAAGATTCCGGAGCAGATCCGGAACGGCTTCCAGGGCTTCTTCGGCTTTGGAGGGATCCTTGCCCCCTGCCTGGGCCATGTTCGCCTTGCCTCCGCCGCCGCCACCGGCGATCTTCGCGGTCTCCTTGATGAGTTTCCCCGCATGGGCTCCCCGGGAGACTGCCTCCTCATCTCCCACCGCCACGAACTGTACCCGGTTGTCGAAAACTCCTGCAAACACCATTACCACAGGGCTCAGGCGACGACGCACCGTATCCGCTACCTGGAGAAGCACCTCCGTATCCCCTTCGGGGAAACTTCCAGTCACGAGAGAGATGCCCTCGATTTCCACGGCTTTTTCGAGAAGAGGCTCTATTTTATCCAGGCTTCCCTGGAGGCGTTCCTTCTTGAGAAGCCCTTCGGTCTCCCGGAGAGCATTCTGGAGCTCCTCCACCCTGGTTTTCAGGGAAGAGGCGTCACATCCCAGTCCCTGGCGCAGTTCCTCCGCCATATCCTGCAATTCCCGGTGATGTTTGAGGGCTTCTATACCTGTAACCGCAGTGATTCTGCGCGTTCCGGAACCTACGCTCTCCTCCCGGAGAATCTTGAAGCTCCCCAGCTCCCCCGTGGCGGCCACGTGAATACCTCCGCAGAGTTCCACGCTGGTATCCGGTATGGCTACCACCCGGACTTCATTCCCGTATTTCTCTCCGAAAAGGGCCTTGGCTCCTCGGCTTTTCGCCTCTTCCAGGGTGGTTACGGTGCTTTCCAGCGAAAGATTCTGGAGAATAACCCGGTTGACGAAATCCTCCACGTATGTGAGATCTTCCCTGCTCAAAGCTTCGAAATGAGTAAAGTCGAAACGCAAAAACTCCGGAGCCACGAGGGATCCCGCCTGGCGCACATGCTCCCCGAGACGGCGGATAAGCCCCTCATGAAGCAGATGGGTAGCGGTATGATTCCGGGAAATGGCCTTCCGCCGCTCCAGGTCGACCCGGGCGTTGAGGACATCCCCTACCTTGAGAGTTCCCGAAAGAAGTTTTCCCCGGTGCAGAATGAGATTTCCCGCAGGATGCCGGGTATCCTCCACGGCGAAACGCCCGGAAAGATTTTCGAGAATCCCCGTATCTCCCACCTGGCCGCCCTTTTCGGCGTAGAAAGGCGTGCGATCCAGCACCACCTCACCCTTTTCTCCCTCCTGAAGCTCCTCCACGGGTTCTCCCTCCCGGAAAAGCCCCGTGATGTTGCAGCAAGTGCAGCTTTCGGAAAGATATCCTTCAAAGGAAGTGTCTCCCAGCTTGTTGTGCAGCTCCGTAAAAACGTCTCCCCGCATTACCGAAGAGGCCTGTTTGCTGGCTCCTCGGGCTCTTTCTCTCTGGGCCTCCATGGCCCGGGCAAAACCATCCCGGTCCAAACATATGGATTCTTCCTGGCAGATTTCCTCGGTAAGCTCCAGGGGAAATCCATAGGTGTCGTACAGTTCGAAGGCCATCTCTCCCGGGAGGAGATTTTCCTCTCGCTGGCCGAGCTTCCTGATTTCCTCGTCCAGAAGAAGGCATCCCTGATCGAGGGTTCGGGTAAATCGCTGCTCCTCGAGCTGAATAATCTGTTCGATGGTGGAGCGATTGGCTCCTAATTCTTCGTAAACCTCTCCCATGAGAGAAAGAAGAGAAGGAAGAAGTTCCACCAGAAAGGGGCGCTCGATTCCCACGATTCTGCCGTACCGGGCGGCCCGGCGCAAAAGCCGGCGCAGCACGTAGCCCCGCCCCTCGTTGGAGGGGAGAATGCCGTCGGCGATCATGAAGGATACCGCCCGGAGGTGATCCGAAACCACCCGGGCAGCCATGGTTTCCTGCTTGCCCGAGCCGTAGGAAATTCCCGCAAGAGAACAGAAGGCATCGATGAGAGGACGGAAGAGATCCGTTTCGAAGTCCGTCTCCACCTGCTGCACCACCGAAGCGAGACGCTCGAGGCCCATGCCGGTATCGATATTCTGCTTGGGAAGAGGATGCAGCTCCCCCGCTTCGTTCCGGTTGAACTGCATGAACACCAAATTCCAAATTTCGAGATACCGATCGCAGCTGCATCCCACGGCGCAATCCGGAGATCCGCAGGAAAAAGCCTCTCCCTGGTCGTAGATCAGCTCCGAACAGGGGCCGCAAGGCCCTACAGGGCCCACGGACCAGAAATTATCTTCCTCTCCCAAGCGGACGATATGATTTTCCGAAAGCCCCACATCCTTGTGCCAGATGGAAAAGGCGTCGTCGTCATCCAAATAGATGGTAGCGTAGAGGCGGTTCGGATCCAGCCCTACGTGCTCCGTGAGAAAGGTCCAGGCCCAGGGAATGGCCTCCCGTTTGAAATAATCTCCAAAGCTGAAATTCCCCAGCATTTCGAAAAAGGTATGATGCCGGGCGGTACGTCCCACGTTGTCGATGTCGTTGGTGCGAATACATTTCTGCGACGTGGTGGCCCGAAGAACCTCGGGGGTCCGGATACCCAGAAAGTAAGGTTTGAAGGGAACCATGCCAGCGATGGTAAAAAGGATGGTAGGATCCTCCGGAAGCAGAGGAAAGCTGGGATAACGTTTCGATCCCTTCTCCTCGAAATACTTCAGAAACATTTCCCGCAATTCGTTGCCGCTACGCCATTTCATAATTCTATACGCCCTCCTCCTGGGAATACGCACATCATATTCCGCTATCAGGGTAGTTCTATCTACGATCCTCCGGGGAAATACGGAAATTCCTCACATTTCCCACTCCGAAGGACTCAGGAAAATTCCACAGGAAATCTCCGGTTTTTCACCAGGCCTCTTCAGGCCTCCACGAGCTCCTTCCGACACCGCCGAGCCTGGGAAAGCAGATTCTCCCTCTCCATGGAGGAACCGTATTTCCCCCAGATCCAGCGCCCCTTGACCATGGTGGCCTCCACATCCGCGCTGCTTCCGGCGTAAACGATATAGGGTACCAGGTTTTCTTCGTTCCAGCCATTATAGTGAGGTTGATCCAGATTGACCAGAAAGAGATCCGCCTCCCAGCCCTCTTCGATACATCCCACCTCGGAAAAACCCAGGGCTTTAGCCCCTTCGAGGGTAGCCATGGCAAGAGCCTGAGATGCGGAAACCGCCAGAGGATCCTTTTGCGCCCCCTTGTGCAGAAGTGCGGCCATACGCATCTCTTCCCAGAGATCGAGGCGGTTGTTGCTGGCGGCACCATCCGTGCCTAGGGCCACCTGCACGCCCTTTTCCAACATAGCGGGAACCGGAGCGATACCGCTCCCCAGCTTGAGATTGCTCCCAGGATTATGAAGCACCGTCACGTTCTTCCGGGCCAGTTCGCCCACTCGATCCTCAGGAAACCAGACTCCATGGGCAAGCAGAAGCCGGGGAGCATCCATAAGCCCGGTTTCCTCAAGAAAACCTATGGGATCCCTCCGGAGCTCCTTTTCCATGAACTCCCGCTCCCAGGCAGATTCCAGCCAGTGCACGTGCACTCCAAGCCCCTTCTCTCCAGCCTCCCGAGCGAGAAATTCCAGATGTTCCGGGGATACAGTATAAGGAGCGTGAGGAGAGTACAAAACGTTGATCAGCCCATCCTTGCGGTGCCATTTCTCCGCCAGCTCCCGCTGCTCCTTCACGGAAACCGGAGGCTCCTCCTGAGTAGCGTCCCAGAGAATACCCCGGCTCAGCCCCGCACGCATTCCCATATCGAGGGAGGCCTGGGCTACCTGATCCATAAAAAAATACATGTCCCCAAAGCAGGTAGTACCGGTGGAGGCCATTTCGAGAAGGGCCTGGCAGGTCCCCCAGTAGACCCGCTCTCCGTTCAAATTGTTTTCCACGGGCCAGATCTTCTGGTTCAACCAGTCCAGCACCGCCATATCCTCTCCGAGTCCCCGGAGAAGCACCATGGCCGCATGGGTATGGCTGTTCACGAATCCCGGAAGAAGGGCGGTATGCCCTTTTCCGTCGATACAGGTCTCCGCCTCCTCCGAGGAGGAATCCCCCGCAAGGGAAATCCGGCCGTTCCGGACGAGCACATCTCCCCGCCGGGCACCTTTGAGGGCGTCCACCAGGATCATGTTTTTCAAAAGGGTTGCCATGTTTTCTGCCTCCTCGGATAGATTTTCATGTTTTTGCGGGATCCCCGGAGTTTCGGTTCCCCCTCTTTACACGAAGCTACGCGCGAAAAAATTCGTTTTATTCCCGCCAGTCCTTCATGTACTGCTCCTGTTCGGGAGTGAATTTCTCCAGAGCAATGCCCAGAGATTCCAGTTTGAGAGCTCCCACTTCCTTATCCAGCTCTTCCGGCACGTTGTACACTCCGGGCTCCCTGGAGGTGTGCAGCACGTGAAGCGCCGTGAGAAGCTGCATGGCAAAGCTGAGATCCATAATTTCGATGGGATGCCCGTCTCCTGCGGCAAGGTTCACCAGGCGTCCCTCCGCAAGAAGATAGATTCTCCGGCCATCTTTGAAGGAATACCGGGTAACTCCGGGGCGTACCGTTTCCACGGAAGAGGAGCGCTCCTCCAGATGGGGCTTGGAGATCTCCACGTCGAAATGCCCCGCATTGGCCAGAATCACTCCATCCTTGAGAAGATCCATGTGCTCTCCCCGAATCACCGAGACGTTCCCCGTAACGGTTATGAAGAAATCTCCCAAAGGAGCCGCCTCAGCCATGGACATCACCCGATACCCATCCATGAGAGCCTCCAGGGCCCGATGGGGATCCGCCTCCACCACGATTACCGAGGCTCCCATGCCGGAAGCTCGGGAGGCCACACCCCGGCCGCACCAGCCGTATCCCGCCACCACCACGGATTTCCCCGCCACCAGGCAGTTGGTGGTGCGCATGATGGCGTCCCACACGGATTGTCCCGTGCCGTAACGGTTATCGAAGAGGTACTTGCTGTAGGCATCGTTCACCGCGTACATGGGAAAGGCGAGAATCTTCTCCTCCGCCATGGCCTTGAGGCGTTTCACTCCCGTGGTGGTCTCCTCGCAGCCTCCCCGAATCTTGGCACAAAGTTCCGGGCGCTCCTCGTGCACCAGGCAAACCAAATCACAGCCATCGTCGATGATAATTTCCGGATCGTAGGCCGCGGCGGAACGGAGATTCTGCATGTACATCTCCGACGTCATTCCTCGGGTGCTGAACACGTGAATGCCCTCATCCACCAGGGCGGCACAGACATCGTCCTGCGTGGAAAGGGGGTTGCTTCCCGCAGCGGCCACGGTGGCTCCGAGGCGTTTGAGCGTTCGCAGCAAACACGCCGTCTTGGCCTCCAGGTGAAGACATACGGAAAGCACCTTTCCCTCCAGGGGTTTCTCCGGAGCCAGGCGTTCTTCCAACATACGGAGCACCGGCATATACTGCCAGGCCCAGTCGATCTTCGCTTTCCCCTGGGGAGCGAGGTTTCTATCCGCAATATTGTATTCGGGCAAGGTCATGTTGGCATCCTCTTTTCAATCAAAATATAGGCGTTTCCTAGTGTGCCTTTTCAAGCAAATTTATGCAACCTCGCTTTTTTCCTTTTCGGAAATCCCGGCCTCCGGCAGAAGCCCGAGGCGAGAAAGCGGGCATTTTCACGGTTTTCGTACAAAAAACTCAGGATTTATGATTCCCCATTATCGCCTCCAGGGATTTCCCGTAGGGAGCCCGGGCTATGCCCTTCTCCGTGATGATGGCGCTCACCAATTCTCCGGGAGTTACATCGAAGGCGGGATTCCATACGGAGGAGTTCTCCCTGCAGAACCGGGTGCCCCGGAAGGCACGCACCTCCTCGGGATGCCGTTCCTCGATGGGGATTTCCCCAGGGCTCCGGAGGGACATATCCAGAGTGCTCCGGGGAGCCGCCACGTAGAAAGGAACTCCGTGGTGCCGGGCCGCCAGGGCCAGGGCGTAGGTACCGATCTTATTCGCCACGTCCCCCTCCGCGGTAATTCTATCCGCTCCCACCACCACCGCATCTATTTTCTTCCGGGCCATGAGAAAGGCCCCCATACCGTCGGTTATGAGGGTTACGGGAATGGAATCCTCCTCGAGCTCCCAGAGGGTCAGCCGGGCTCCCTGCAGGACCGGCCGGGTTTCGTCCGCATAAACCTGGATTTTCTTGCCTTCCTCCCAGGCACTCCGGATAACCCCCAGAGCGGTACCGTGCCCCGCCGTGGCGAGGGCCCCCGCATTGCAATGGGTAATCACGTTCCCCTCCGGGGGGAGCAGCGAGGCTCCACTTTCCG
>DAIPKP010000277.1:0-1247 GCA_036769705.1 Synergistaceae bacterium | reverse complement strand
CGTCCCCACCAGAAGAAGCAGGGAGGAGATTCCCAAACTCCCGGGTACGGAGAGAAAGAGAATTCCCAAAGAGATATTGATCACCCCAAGAAGAACCAGCACCAGGGCATTGGAGCGGTTAGACTTTTTTCTCGCCGCATGGCGCAGAAAACCGAAGGTTGCGAGAGGCAAAAGGGTGGTGGCTCCTATCCAGAGAAGAAGCCCCTTGAACCAGGAGGGCCCCTTTTCCTGAGGCGGAAGCGTAGCGGCCTCCGCAGCGGGGGTGTCTTCTCCGGATCCCCCGGGATGAAAGCCGAGAGATGCCATGATCCCCTGGGGGGCAGCAAGATAGCGGGCCTGAACATGGTTCCACCCCATCCATGCCACCCCTCCTAAAAGGAGCAGAAAGATCAGGGGGGTTATGAAGAACCTGAGGGGAAAGAAGATGAGGATCTCCAGAAGGGCTTTCAGAATTTTGGCTATCATTCGCATGAAAAAACCTATCCTTCGTCGGAACTCTTGCGTTCCTGTCTCCAGACCTCGAACTCCTCCAGTTGGCTTTTGCTTACCGAGGGCTGTATTCTGGTCATCTCCGCCTCAAAATCCCCCATCCCTACAGACTGCTCTTCCCCCGTATCAAGCTGCCTTCGGATGGCGGCCTTTTTTGCCTGGGAGCAGAGGTTCGCTATATCCGCCCCGCTGTATCCTTCGGTTTTCTCCGCCATATCATGAAAGGAGAAGGCAGGATCCAAGGGGATCTCCTTGAGAGAGTACTCCAGAATGGCCTCCCGAGCGGGGAGATCCGGAAGCCCCACATAGATATGCTTGCCGAATCTTCCGGGGCGGAGTACCGCAGGGTCGATGCTCCAGGGCTTGTTGGTGGCTCCCAGCAGAAGGAGCATACCCCCCTTTACGTTGGCGATGCCGTCCGCAAGAACGAGAAACTCCGCCACGGCGTTTACCTTCTGGTTTCCTCGCTTTTGAAGAAGGGCGTCTATTTCATCGAAGAAGACCACCGCCCGCTCCTGCTGCCGGGCCTCCTGAAAGAGCCGGGACATGTTCTTTTCCGTCTCCCCCACATATTTATCCTTGATCTGCGAGGCGCTGACGGAGAAAAAGGCCGCATCCAGCTCCCCCGCTATGGCCTTGGCGATGAAGGTTTTGCCGTTTCCCGGAGGGCCGTACATCAAAACCCCGCCTCCGCCCTGCACTTTGAATCGTTCGTAAACTTCGGGGTGGCTGTATACGTTGATAACATCCTCCTGAAG
>DAIPKP010000019.1:0-32541 GCA_036769705.1 Synergistaceae bacterium | reverse complement strand
CTTGACAAGGTTGCTCATCTGTTGAAAGAAGGTATCTCCATGCGTTGTAATACAAACAGGAAGCCCGGAATTCACCAAACGGACAAGAAGACGAGCTAGCTCTTTTTGCATTTCAAGATGAAGATGCGCTTCGGGCTCTTCAATCACGAGGGAGCGAAAATCATCCCCCCCTCGCAAAAAAAGAAGCAGAGGAGAAAGCTCCGTCACTAGCGAAGATGTAAGCCACAGGGGGAGCCCTACATCATGGTTTTTCATGGGGAAATAGCTATAATCCGGTAAAGGAGCATTATTCCATCGAACCTGTCCGAGGAGCACCCTTGATTCCAAGATATCCGCAAAGTCAGCGTACCGGCTTTTCCCCTCAAAAGAAAGATTGAGGAATCGCTGCATAAATCTCCTTGTGGGAAGAAGAAGAGGCATGGCTTCTCCTCCCATAGTAAACGCTGCGGAGGCAAGCATTTTACGCATAAGAGTAAAACCCGTCCGTGCCGCTGGAAGATAGAGAGTCTCCCCAGAGGGGACCGCAGAAAGTGCATTTTGAGGGGGATAAAGAGGAGCCCCCAAATCATCAATAACGATTTTCCACGTAAGATATTGCACCATACGATAAACTTCGGAAGCATCAGGCTCTGCCGAAGAAAGAGGAAAACGTACATAATCCTTGCCGCTAGAATACCTGCTGTTAAAATTCGCGTTTTTTTCCAACCGAAGTTCCAGCCCTGATTCTCGAAAATAATTCTCCAGGCGAAGTTCCCGAAGCTGAATTTTCCCCTCTCCGAAAAGAGTGTCGCAGAGCTCCCCTCTTTTGGCATGTAGATTCTCGCTAAACCAATGCACAAAAAAATCCATGTCTTCAAGGTTCAAAATAATTGTGTCCTGAGATGACGCTATTTTTTCTAAAAGCCATTTCTCACAGCGCTGGTACGATTGATTTTGCGGTTTTCTGGACGGAAAGAGGTTACGCCCCAAGGCTACAATGCCCCACAGGAGAGCCATAACATAGCTTTTCCCGGAGTTGTTATCTCCTGTAAAAAGCATCAAAGGGGCAATTCGCACAGCCCCCTCGCGAATAAGCCCTAAATTTTGAAATGATAAGGTCCATCGCTGCTTCATAGCAACGCCCCCCTTCGAAAAACATCATAGCATTGGCGAAAAAAAAACGGAAGTCCGCTGAAGAGCCGGACTCCCCTTAGGAAAAACACGCTCTCTCTCCATAGCTATAAATCCTTCGGCCCTTTTTTCTAATTTTACGTGGTATCATAGATTGTTACCCCGCAAAACAGAGATGTTCCGCCTTTTCCCCACAGGAGGGAGTGTGAGAGTGTGAGAGAGGCTGGTTTTTCCCGAGAATTACACGAAGTTCTCAAAGAACGTTATGCCAACCTTGCCCCGGAAGAGCGCAAATTGCTGCAGTTTGCGGCGATCCTTACGGAGCCGGTGCCCGAGGAAATTCTTCTTCGGGGAGAGGAGCTTCTTTTTCCGCAGGCAACTCCCCTGGAAAAAGGCAACTCCATGATAGCCAGGCTGCGGCACCTCGAACTGCTCGAAACGCCTCCGCCCTTCGAGGATTTTCTCTCGGTTCCCCGGGAGATCCGGGAGTTCGTCACCCGCCGTGCCCTGGAGGAAAAAACTTTTCTTGCTCTTCGGGATACGGGAGAATCTTTGGTACCTCTCCAGAGCTTTACCCCCTATATCGGGTATCCTCGCGAGGAGGGATGGAAACTTTTCCGAACCCTTCGCCGGGCTCTCTACTCCAAGGAATGGAAAAGCCTGGAAGAGGAGCTCTCTCTTTACGAGAGCATTTTCTCCTCTCCTCCTCCGGAAGGACTTTCCGGGGATCCTCTTTTCGATATCTGCACATCTCCCTTCGACGGATCCTGGCTTTGCACCCATCTTCCGGCAAATTTGGTTTTCCGGGTACTTTCCCGGAAGGAAGAGGATTTTTATTTCTCCTCCGATGCTGCCCCGGAAGACGCTTTATGGCGTACTCTTAAAGAAATTCTGGAGAAACTTCCCCAGGCTCCCGAAACGATTCGCCACACCTGGCATCCCCGTTTTTTTCCACTGCTTCACGGGTACGCCCTTTTTTCGGGGGATCTTCTCCTGGAGGAAGAAACCCTTCCTCCTTTTCAGGAATGGACCTTTTTCGTTCACCAGGCTTGCCATGCCTTTTTTTCCGGAAAAAACGAAGAAAGCCTTCTTTTTTGGGAAAAAGCCCTGAAAGAGATGGAAAGGGGAGGAGGAGGAAAACTTTTTCCCTTTCCCTACGGTTCTCTTTACGTACTCTCCCTTCTGCTCCGGGAAAAGATTGCACTGCTCGAAAAAGCGGAAGAATATTTACGGCACTGGAGACATGCGGCTTCAAAACCCTCGGGGGAGGCGCACATTCTTACCCGGCTTCTCGCTTTTCGCCGGGGATTTCGCCGGGAGGCCCAGGAGCTGGAACAATCCTTTCCCGCCTTCGAGCTTTCCGCGGAACATCCCTTTACGCAGCTACTCTTCTTCATAGCCCTTTTCTGGATTTCCCCGGAGCATCTGCGAAACTGGAACGAGAAACTGGCGGAGCTGTACCGGGCCAGCCGGGAGCGCAATCTTTTCCGCCTGGCGGCGGAGTGTGCGGGGCTGTTGCATTTCAGCGAACCCCGGGGCTACGAAGAGATGGCAGCCTGGGGAGAGGATTTTCTGACCTCCCGGGAAAACCCTTTTCTTCAGAACCTGATGACCTCCAAAAAGGAGTGGCAACAGGTTCTGGAGGCCCTGGAGAACCTGGAAGAGGGTGAAAAAGCCACCCCTTCCCGAAAAGAGCGGCTTGTATGGCGGATTGCCTTGAAATCCGGCAAATCCCAACGCCCCTCGGTGCTGGGCATAACTCCCTGGATTCAGAAAAAACTCCTCCAGAAAGGATGGAGCAGCGGCGTCGAGGCGGACCCCACCAAGCTCCTGGAGAAGCCGGAGAAAAACTCCTTTCTCACTTCTCAGGACATATCCGCTCTCCGCATGCTGGAACGGGAAACCTCAGGAGGAGCGAAAAAAAGCACTTCTCCTCCGGGCTTTTTCAGAGCTTTTGCCGCCCTGGCAGGGCACCCTCTTCTTTTTTCCGAGAGGGATCCTCAGAAACATTTGCAGCTTCGGATAGCGGAGTCCGAGCTTCGGGTACGCCGGCAAGGAGAAGAGTTTCTCCTGGAAGTACGCCCTTTTCCGTCGAAAGAGGAAAAAGCGGCGGGCTTCATTTTGAAAGAGGAACACCGGAACTCCCTGGTACTCTATCCTCTTCATGAAAAACACCGGAAAATTTTCCGGATCCTGGGAGATTCCCCCACCCTGGTGATTCCTCCGGAAGGAAAGGAAGATCTTCTCCGGGCTCTGAAAAACCTTTCGGGCACCATGGTGATACAGTCCGAGATCCAGGAGGAAGTGGCATCGGAGAAGACGGAGGAGAGAGAGGGAGAGTACCGCCCTTCCCTGAGGCTTCTCCCCGAAGCGGAGGGGCTTTCCTGTGAGTTCCGGGTCTACCCCCTGGGGTCGGAGGGCCCGGGATACAAACCCGGCAAAGGCGGGAGCCTTCTTATTCTTCCCCGGGAGGGAAAAACATGGCGGATCGCCCGGAATCTCGAGAAGGAGGATCGTGCCGCCAGGAACGTGCTTTCCTGCTGTACCGCCCTGGAACGGGGATACGAAGAAGCCCCCTGGACGTGGCATCTTCCGGCTCCCCAGGATTGCCTGGAACTTCTTCTGCAGGTGAAGGAATGCCCGGATATCTTCCGGGTGGAATGGCCCAAGGGGGAGACCCTCCGCATCACCCGCCCCCTTTCCTTCGAGGATCTTTCGGTAACCATCACCTCGAAGGATCAGTGGTTCTCCCTCTCGGGGGAGCTTCGGATCGACGAGAATCACGTGCTGGACCTCAAGGAAGTTCTGATGGAGATGGAAAAACATCCGGGGCAGTTCGTGTCCCTGAAAAACGGAGAGTTCCTGGCCCTTACCAGGGAGTTCCGCCGACGCATTCAGGAGTTATGCGCCTTCGCGGTTCCCAAGGGCAAGGAGATTCTCTTTCATCCCTCCGCAAGCCCCGCCCTGCACCCTCTCTTCCTCCAGGCGGCCCAAAAAGACATTACTCCCCGCTGGAACGAGACGGTGGAACGCTTTTCCAAGGTCTCCAGGCTGATTCCCCAAATTCCCTCCACCTTTCAAGGAAAGCTCCGGGATTACCAGGAGGAGGGCTTCCAATGGCTGGTCCGTATGGGCTCCCTCGAATTCGGGGCGTGCCTGGCGGACGATATGGGATTGGGGAAAACCATCCAAGCCTTGGCAGTTCTATTGTACATGGCGGGAAAGGGGCCTTCCCTCGTACTTGCCCCCACTTCGGTCTGCATGAACTGGCTTCGAGAGGCTCAGCGCTTTACCCCCTCTCTCTCCATGAGCTTTCTCGGGGAGGCGAACCGGCAAGAGTTACTCTCCCAACCCGGCCCCTACGAAGTAGTGCTCTGCAGCTACGGCCTTTTACAAAACGAAATCCAATCCCTGGAACGGATTCCCTGGAACTGCATCGTGCTGGACGAGGGGCAGGCCATCAAGAATCCCCGAACCCAGCGATCCAAAAACGTGATGCGCCTGAAGGGAAATTTCCGGCTCATCACCAGCGGCACCCCTCTGGAAAACCATTTGGGAGAGCTGTGGAACCTCTTCCGTTTTCTGAACCCCGGCCTTTTGGGCTCCCTCAAGAGCTTCAACAGCCGCTTCGCCTCTCCCATCGAAAAGGAGGGGAACCCCCATGCGGCGAAACAGCTGAAGCGGCTTCTGGAGCCCTTTCTTCTGAGACGCACCAAGAGCCAGGTCCTGGAAGAGCTGCCTCCGAAGACGGAAATTCTTCTTTCGGTGGAGCTTTCCTCCGAGGAGAGCGCTCTCTACGAGGCACTGCGCCGGAGGGCCCTGGAGGAGGCTCAAAGCTCTTCCCTCTCCCCGGGGGAGCGGCGCATCCAGATTCTGGCACACATCATGAAACTTCGCCGGGCCTGCTGCCACCCCAGGCTCATTCTTCCCGAAAGCGGCGCGGGAAGCTCCAAGCTCAAGGCTCTGGAAAAAATTTTGTGGGACCTGGAGGAGAACCAACATCGCGCCCTGGTCTTCAGCCAGTTCGTGGATCATCTCTCTCTGGTGCGTTCCTTTCTGGATCGCCGGGGAATCTCCTATCACTACCTGGACGGCAACACACCCCTCCGGGAGCGCAAAAAACGGGTGGATGCCTTTCAGCGTGAGGAAGCTACCTGTTTTCTCATCAGCCTGAAGGCGGGAGGCATGGGGCTCAATCTTACCGCGGCGGATTACGTGGTGCACCTGGACCCCTGGTGGAACCCCGCAGTGGAGGACCAGGCATCGGACAGGGCTCACCGCATCGGCCAGAACAGGCCGGTTACCATCTATCGCATGGTGGCCAAGGGAACCATCGAGGAAAAAATCGTGGAGCTGCATCGGCATAAACGGGATCTTGCGGAGGATATTCTGCGAGGAAAGGAACGGATTCCCGAGATCTCCATGGAAGAGCTTCTCGGCCTTCTCCGAAAGGAATGAACAACCCTCTTTACGAAAAAAACGCCCCCGGGAAGCGTTACGAGCTTCCCCGGGGGCGCTTTTTCATATTCTCCTGGTTCTCCGGAAATATCGTCCCTCTTTCCGGATTTTCCAAGCTGCGAAGGCTTTTCTAGTCGATATAGCCCCGGTCTTTCAAGAATTCCCGGGCCACCATATCTTCGGGTTTGCCCTCCACATCCACCTGGTAGTTGAGCTGCTGCATTACCGTGTCGGTGAGATCTTCCGCCAGGGGCTCCAGGATGCCTCTCAGTTCCGGATACTCTTCCATTACCTCCTGGCGCACGCAGAAGGAGAGGTTGTACACCGGGAAAAACTGCTTGTCATCCTCGAGCACCACGAGATCGAACTTGGGGATCTTGCCGTCCGTGGCGAAGCACATGGCCACATCCACCTGTTTTTTGCCGATGGCTTCGAAGGTAAGTCCCAAATCCATGAGCTTTACCTGGCCCTTGGGAACCTCCATGCCATAGATTTCCGCCATTTTGAAGAATCCGTCGGGGCGTTCGTAAAATTCCTGGGCCACTCCGAAGACGAGCTCCTCGGGATGCGCGTTGTTCCATTCCGCGAGAGCGCTGAGAGTGTTACCCATCTTTTCCGCATCTTCCCGGCGCAGGGCCATGGCGTAGGTGTTGTTGAGAGGGGCGGGCTCCAGCCAGACGATCTTGTTCTTTTCGAGATCCTCTTCCAGGACCTTTTCGAAAAGTTCCTGAGGATCGTAAATATTGGTATCGTGTTTGAGATACACCTGCCAGGCGGTGCCGGTGTACTCGGGGTACAGATCGATCTGCCCGGTCTCCAAAGCGGAGCGGGTGACGGAGCTTCCCGTGCCCATGCGCTCCGTTACGTCGAAGCCCTTATCCTCCAGAAGAAGGGCGAGCATGCTCCCCACCACGTACTGTTCGGTAAAGTTCTTGGCTCCCACGGTTATTTTCTTCGCCGCCCAGGCGGACCCCGTAAGAGCACATACCAAAGCCATTACCAGCGCTACTTTTGCGAACCTCTTCATGAAATTCCTCCTTTTACGAAATAGATTCACCCAACCCATAGATCCCCATGATCTACCGGGTAACCTGCAATCCCCGGGGAGTGATTTTTTTCTCCACCATACCGAGGATGGTATCCACACAAATGGCCATAAAGGCCGAGAGCCCCGCCCCCACGATAATCAGCTCCAGTTTCTGGTTTTTGAGCCCCGAATAGATGAGATCCCCCAGCCCTCCTCCGCCGATGACCGCCGCGATGGTGACCGTTCCGATATTGATGGCCGCGGCGCTGCGAATACCCGAAAGAATCACCGGCACCGCAAGAGGAATTTTTACCTTCCAGAGAATCTGGCTTTTGGTGAGCCCCAGCCCGCGGGCCGCCTCCACCACCCGGGGAGGAACGCTTAAAATTCCCGACGTGGCGTTGAAGACGATGGGCACAAGGCTGTAGAGCACCAGGGCTATGATGGCGGGCTTGGCCCCGATTCCCACGAAGAGAAAGGCCAGAGCTACCACGGCGATGGAGGGCACCGCCTGGGCCGCCCCGGTTACGGTAAGCAAAGCCTGGCCCACTTTTTCCCGCCCCTCGGAGGTGATGAAGATGCTCATGCTCAATCCCAGGAGCGTGGAGAGAATCATGGAAACGAGAAAAAGCACGAAATGAATGCGGAAGGCCGTGACAATGACCTCGCCGTGGGTTTGGACATACGTTACGAGAGCATCCATCATCTACGCCTCCTCGGAAGCCGCCCGGGCCTCTTCAACTTCTTCGAAGATGCTTCCAAGCTTGACGAGCCCCGCAAAAATGCGGCCCTTACGTACCACCGGCAGCTCCTTCTCTCCCGCTTCGAGCATCCTGGAAAGAGCCTCGGTAACGCTGGTACTGGTTTCCGCGTAGACCGGGCGCTCCACCTTCACCAGCTTTTCCGTTTTTTTCCGGGGATTTCGGTCGATCACCCAGACTCCCCGAAAGATCTCCCGGGAATCCACGATGTAGGCCATGCGGCGCTTTTTCGCCTTGAGCATCTTCATGATAATCTCCGGCGTATCCTCGGGACTGACCACGGTGTAATCATCCCGGGACGCCAGATAGCGCCGCACCCTTTTGAGAGAGAGGGCCTTGAGATTACGGTCGTGTCCCAGGAGCTCCTCCACGAATTCATCCGCGGGGTTATCCAGAATTTCCGCCACCTCGTCGTGCTGTACCAGGCTTCCCTGGTTGAGCACCACGATGCGGTCTCCCAGCTTGATGGCCTCGTTGATGTCGTGGGTAACGAAAACGATGGTCTTCCGGATTTCCTCCTGGATCTCCAGAAAGGATTCCTGAAGAACCAGGCGGTTGATGGGATCGATTGCCCCGAAGGGCTCGTCCATGAGAAGCACTTCGGGATCCGCCGCAAGAGCCCGGGCAAGCCCCACCCGCTGGCGCTCCCCTCCGGAGAGCTGAAGGGGATATGTATCCGCATAGGTTTCATCCAGCGTGACCAGGTCGAGAAGCTCGTATACCCGGTTCCGGATACGATCTTCCTTCCACTGGTGAAGCCGGGGAAGAAGGGCGATGTTGTCGTATACCGAGTAGTGGGGAAAGAGCCCTACCTCCTGGATAACGTAGCCTATGGCTCTTCGATGGGTTACGGGATCCAGATCCCAGATGGACGTTCCGTTGATGGTGATATCCCCGCTGTCGGGTTCCACCAGGCGGTTTATCATTTTAAGCGTGGTGGTTTTGCCGCACCCCGAGGGGCCGATGAGCATGGTGATATACCCCTTTTCCAAGGAAAGATCCAGGGAATCCACCGCTTTTTTCTCTCCGTACTGTTTGGTCACCTTCGCAAATTCGATCATGAAAGACCCCTTTTCTTTTCTCTCTTATCTCTCAACCTTCAATCCCCGGGGAGTGAGAACCTTCTCGATCCAGAGGAACAAGGCATTGAATCCGATTCCCAGGAGCGACACGAAGATCGCTCCGGTAAGGACCATGGCCATGTTGGTTCGGCTGATCCCCGAGAAAATGAAATATCCGAATCCTCCGGCTCCTACCAGGGAAGCGAAGGTGGCCACGCTCACTCCCAAGACGACGGAAATGCGCACCCCCGCCATGATGACGGGAAGTGCCAGGGGAAGCCGCACCTTCCAGAGGATCTGTTTTCGGGAAAGTCCCATGCCCCGGGCGGATTCGATGATTCCCGAAGGCACTCCGTTAAGGGCGATCACGGTATTCCGGGTAATGGGAAGAACCGAATAGAAAGCGATGGCCAGCACCGCGGGCACCAACCCAAGCCCCAAATGAACCGGCGCCAGAAGCACCACCATGAACCCGAAAAGCGCGAGGCTTGGAATGGTCATGAAAACCCCCGCCACATAGAGCACGAACCGGGCGATTCTGGGCCTGGCGGAGATGAAAATCCCCAGGGGGAGGCTGACGAGAATGGAAAGAGGAATGCTTATGAGGATAATGAGCAGGTGATTGTAAAGCTCCGCAATGATACGGCCATGGTAATACTGTAAAAAGGTCGAAAAAGACAACCGACCACCTCCCGGCAAAAAGAATAGAGGGAGAGGCCTTTCGGAATATACCGAAAAACCCCAAGCCCGAGAACTCGTCATTCTCGAGGCCCCGTAAACAGCTATGTTTTGAGCGAAAAAACGCCGAAGCGGCAATCTCCGAGATTGCCATGCACACAAGCAAGGAACAAAGATAACGATGTGCGTCGTACCGAAGTAATTCAAAAGAGGCGCTCGTATCCCAAAAAAGGAAGAACGAGCAAACAGCGAGGAAATCGCAGGGTATAGCGTTATGGAACCTCTTGGAAAAAAAGGAAGGCCGGGGTGCCTCCAGAAACCTCCTTTATTATAACATATCCCGAAAAAGCTCTTTTTCGGGGAGAAAAACGCCGGAAAAGTTTTACGGAAAGGGATGGCTTTTTCAGAGAAACTATAGTAAAATGATTTTAGAAATAAAAATAAGGGATGGGCAAAGCATCCTTTTTTATCTGGAATTCCTTGAGCTCCAATCCATACTTATTTTAAAATAATACGCGATAATCTTTTTTTTCGTGCACCTCGTTTTTTTCCATGATACTATGATAGGGTAAACTGAAAAATCCTTTCAGGCATGCGAGAAGAACCCTTCGGAGAACAGGAAAGAAAATGTGCCCGAAAAACGGATGCCCGAGGAGTTTGGAAAAGGAGAGATGCCGGCTATGAACAACCAAAACGACGAGAGCGCCATGCTTTCGGAGAAAATGATTTCCATGCTTCCCCGAGCGGCCCTTTTCGCCCGCCCTTCCATTTCGAAGTTTTGCGTGGGTGCCATCGTTCGGAGTGAAAGCGGCAAGCTTTATATGGGAGCGAACATGGAGTTCGTAGGAGAAAGCCTGGGAACTGCGGTGCATGCGGAACAGGCGGCGGTAATGCATGCGTGGCACAAGGGAGAGCGCCGGATTACCCATGTGGCGGTAAACGCTCCTCCTTGCGGGTTCTGCCGGCAGTTTTTTATGGAACTTCGGGATGCGGAGTTCATAGAAATTCTTCTTCCCGGGGAGATCCCCCGCACTCTCGCGGAGCTTCTCCCCCGCCCCTTCGGCCCCGCAGACCTGGGCAAGACATCGCGCCTTTTGGACGAGGAGACCATCCTCCTCTCCCGAAAGGGATTACCCGCGGAAGATCCTCTGATACAAGCCGCCCTTGGAGCGGCGGAACAAAGCTACGCCCCCTATTCGGGAACCTTTGCGGGGGTGGCCCTGGAGTTTGAAGGCCCGGAGATTATCGCCGGACGGTATGCGGAAAACGTGGCCTTTAGCCCCAGCATTTCGCCCATGGCTTCGGCTTTCATCCTTACGGTTCTGGAGGGGCACGAAGATCGGAAAATTCTTCGGGCGGTGCTGGTGGAAGCTGCGGGAACTGCCGCAAGCCACCGGAGAGATTGCGAAGGAATTCTTTCTTCCTGGTCTCCGGATAGTGAACTGGAGTACTTTTTAGTTCCGAGAAAGGAATAAACTTGTTGCAGCCTGAGCTACTCATGGTAGAATACCCGAGAGTTGAAAGCTTTTACACACAATTTCACGAAATGGGGATGGATTCCCGAAAGGGAGACTGAAAGAGCCGCTACGTGCGGAAAATGGGGAGGTTTTTCTGTTGTCTACAGATAACACCAAAAACAATGTGAAGGCGCCTGAGAATACAGGACAAAAGGGCGGTGCTTCCGGACATCGCAAAGTGGGAATCACCGAAACCGCCTTTCGGGATGCGCACCAGTCCATTATGGCCACCCGGCTGCGCACGGAGGACATGCTTCCCATCGCGGAAGTTATGGACGAAGTAGGATATCACTCCATGGAGGTTTGGGGAGGAGCCACCTTCGATACTTCCATGCGCTTCCTCGATCAGTGCCCCTGGGAACGGCTCCGGCAGATCCGGAAACGCATGAAAAAGACCAAGCTCCAGATGCTTCTCCGGGGACAGAACCTGGTGGGCTACCGTCATTATGCGGACGATGTGGTGCGGGAGTTCGTGAAGCGCGCCGTAGGAAACGGGCTGGACATCATCCGGGTTTTCGATGCCCTCAACGATTTGCGGAACGCGGAGATCGCAGCGGACCAGATCAAAAAAGAAGGGGCCCATCTGCAGATGTGCATCTCCTACACCATCTCCCCGGTGCACAGCGTGGAGGCCTTCGGAAAGCTCGCCAAAGAAATGAAGGAGATGGGAGCGGATTCCATCTGCGTGAAGGACATGGCGGGACTTATCAGCCCGGTGGATGCGAAGAAGCTCGTCACCTCCATCAAGAAGCACACCGATGGTCTGCCGGTACAGTTCCACTGCCACTACACCAGCGGCATGGCCGCCATGGCCTATTTCGCCGCCCTCGAAGCGGGAGCGGACGTGGTGGACTGCGCCATCTCGCCCTTCGCCATGGGCACCAGCCAGCCCGCCACGGAAGCCATCGTGGCGGCTCTCATGGGAGGCGAACTGGATACCAAGATCGACCTGGCACATCTCCTTCCGGTATCCAACTACTTCAAAGGACTTCGGGAAAAGTACGCGGATCTGATCATGGGCATGGCGGGAGTGGACGTAAACGTGCTGATCTACCAGATTCCCGGAGGCATGTACTCCAACCTCCAGAGCCAGCTCAAGGAACAGAACTCTCTGCACAAGCTCGAAGACGTGCTGGCGGAGGTTCCCAAGGTTCGGAAGGCTATGGGCTATCCTCCCCTGGTAACTCCCACCAGTCAGATCGTGGGAACCCAGGCTACCCTGAACGTTCTCCTGGGACAGCCCTGGAAGATGATTCCCAAGGAAGTGAAGATGTACTTCCAGGGATACTATGGCCGTCCTCCCGCAGAGGTGGATCCGGAAGCGGCGAAAAAGGCTATCGGCGACGAAACGCCCATCACCTGCCGCCCCGGAGAGATGCTGGAGCCGGAGCTCGAAGCTGCCCGGGAAGCCATCAAGCCCTACATCCTGCAGCCCGAAGATGTGCTGAGCTATGCCATTTTCCCCCAGGTGGCCAAGGACTTTCTTCCCCGGAAGTTCGCCCGGGAGACCGGAGCCGACGGAGGTTTCGAAACGCCCGTGGAAGACGGAGTCTATCCCGTATAAATTCCGGGAAGCTCTTCTTTAGCTAAAACAAGAGGCGGAATCCTTAAGGGTTCCGCCTCTGTTTATGTTCGTTATGCTCGCCTATTCTCCTTCCCAGGAAACGATACGGAGACTTCTCCAGGCTCCTCCCCGATACCGGAGATAGAAGGCCCCTCCGATGAGAAAGACCATGAGCACCAGTACGGACCAGCTCGCCTCGGGAGAGGCGTGGAAAATCCGTATCATGGCAAGCACGGAAAGGGCGAGAGCCCAGTGGGTTCCCACGGAGAGGCACATGGCCCAGAAGGTATCCCCCGCTCCTCGAAGAGCTCCGCTGAAGATACATCCCACCGCATCCGCAAGAACGTAAAAGCTGATAAGCCGCACCATAAAGGTAGCGGTGGGAAGCATGGATTCAAAGGCAAGGCTGGCCTCTTGAGGGCGGAACATCCGCACCAGATCCCCGGGAAAACATGCGAAGACCAGGAGCAGCGCTCCGGAATAGCAGAAGGCAAGCCGCAGCCCCGTCATGGTCACTCGATGCGCCACCGGGGGCTCCCCCGCTCCCATATAGCGCCCCACCAGACTTGTGACCGCAATATTCATGCCCACCAGGGGGATGAAGGAGACCATGTCCCAGTTGAAGGCGATGGTAGCCGCAGCTCCCGCCGCAAGGCCGTAGGAGTGAAAGGCCATAACGATGCTCGTAAAGGCCAGAAGGTTGAGAAAAAGCTCCAGCCCTGCGGGATATCCCAGGCGCAGGAGCAAGCTCATGATGGTTTTGTCGAAACGCAAAGCCTCGAACACCCCGTAGGCTCTCCGGTTCTCCCTTCCCAAATAGGCCACCACGATAACCACAAGCCCCGAAGCGCCTCCGATAAGGGTTCCGTAAGCGGCTCCCCGAACTCCCAGGGCGGGAAATCCGCATTTTCCGAAGATGAGAAGATAGTTAGCTCCCACATTGACCAGCATGGAAAGAAGAGAGGCCTGCATGACCACGGCGGTTTTCCCGATGCCGCTGAAAAAACAGCTCAGCACGTTGCGGAGCAGGGCAATCCCCACGCCCATCATAACGATGTTGAAATAGGCAATCTGGAGTGGCATCTGCTCCGGAGGGATATGGGAATACGCAAAATACAGGTGCCCCAGAGGAAGGGTAAGCGTAAGCAGCACCGCGGCTCCCAAGGCGATGATGCCTCCCTGGGTAACCACGAGAGCACATTTCTCCCGGCGCCCCGCACCGAAATACTGAGCCACCAGAGCGTTGGTATATCCCGTGGTGCCGATGAAAAAAGTCATGAAGAGAAAGCAGGTAAGCCCACCTGCCATGGCGGCGTTCATGTGAACCCCCCCGAGGCGGGATAAAAAAAGCCGGTCCGTAAACATCATCACCGTTTCGCAGGCCTGGGAAACCACCATGGGAAGAGCTATAGCCAAAAGCTCCCGGAGATTTCCGGGGCCCTCCGAAAGAGAGTGCCCCATGGTTTGGAACCGATATTTTACAGCATCACGCGAAACGAATATTTTCATTTTTTACTCCAGAGAATTTTATTTTATCAGGATTCCGGGCACAAAAGTTTTTCCGGAAAAAACGCCGTTTTCCCCGTAAGTTTGAGCGAAAAAGGCATTAGATTATAACATACCTTCCGGAAAAATCTACGAAGACATAAAGTCCCTTTCCGAACCCGAAAAACATACTTTTCGCAGGAGAAGGAAAAATATGAAAAAAACCTTTTGCTCTGCACGAAAAGAGGAAAAATGGTATCATTTCTATCGGACTGAATTATGCGTCATTTCCAATATACTTAAATCATCATCAGTATATTGCGACATTCTATTTTCATTTTAACGAGGTGAAGAAAATGCTCATTTTAATGGCAGAATCCTTCGGGCCCTCTCTTCCGGAACGTCTTCAGGCCTTCGGCGACGTAACCGAAGATATGGCACGGCTCGAAGAAGCAGAAGTCCTCCTGGTGCGGAGCAAAACCAAATGTACCCGGGATTTCCTGGAAAAGGCTCCGAAGCTGAAGCTGATCATCCGGGGGGGGGTGGGGCTCGACAACGTGGACCGGGAAGCCGCAAAAGAACGAGGCATAAAGGTTCACAACACGCCCCGGGCTTCGAGCATAGCCGTGGCGGAAGAAACCTTTGCCCTTATGCTGGCGGTTCCTACCCATCTGGTGGAAGGTCATCTTTCCATGAGCCAGGGAAAATGGGAAAAGAAAGCTCTGAAACGCACGGAGCTTTACGGAAAGACTCTGGGACTGTTGGGCATGGGGAACATCGCCACCGAAGTGGCTCTTCGGGCCCAAGCCTTCGGCATGAAGGTCCTGGGATACCGGAAATCGGGGAAATCCAGCCCCGCTGCGGAGGTGCTTTCAAATATGACGGAGGTGCTCCGGCAATCGGACTACCTTTCCCTGCATCTTCCTCTTACGGAGGAGACCCGGGGGTTGATCCGGAAGGAAACCATCGAAAAGATGAAAGACGGCGTGGTGCTTATCAATACAGCCCGAGGGGACATCGTCGATGCCAAGGACGTACTTTCGGCTCTGGAAAGCCGCAAGATTAGCTGGTATTGTACTGATGTATGGCCCAAGGATCCCCCCCAGGAGGACTACCCCCTCCTCGGAGCGCCTCACGTGCTTATGGCCCCCCATCTCGGAGCCAGCACCGTGGAAAATATGCTGCGCATCGGAGACGAAATCGTGGCCATTCTGGAAAATAACGTCAAGGAGGGTTTATTGTGAGCAGAAAACATAATTTTTATGCGGGGCCATCCACCCTGCCCCTGGAGGTTCTCGAAGTTCTGCAGCGGGAACTGGTGGATTTCGAGGGCCAGGGCCTTTCCATGATCGAAACGAGCCATCGCAGCTCCATGTACGACCAGGTGCACAACCGTGCGGTGGAGCTTCTTCGGGAACTTTTCGGAATTCCCGGGAATTACCACGTCCTCTTTCTCGGAGGCGGAGCCACCCTGCAGTTTTCCATGATACCCCTCAACTTTCTCCGGCCGGATCAGACCTGCGACTTTACCCTTTCCGGCTCCTGGGCGAAAAAGGCCTACAGCGACGCCAAAAAAGTAGGAAAGGTACGGGTCGTTTTCGACGGAGCCGAGACGAACTACACCACCCTCCCGGATCCCTCTTCCCTGGAAACGGATCCCAATGCGGCTTATCTGCACCTTACCTCCAACGAGACCATCGGCGGCGTGCAGTGGAAAGAATGGCCCAATACGGGAACGGTGCCTCTCATCTGCGACATGTCCAGCGATCTGCTGAGCCGCTCGATACCGGTGGAAAAGTTCGCTCTCATCTACGGAGGAGCCCAGAAAAACCTGGGCCCCGCAGGAGTGACCGTGACAATTATCCGGGAAGATATGCTGGAGCGATGCCCGGACAGCCTTACGGCATACCTCGATTACCGCACCCATGCGGAGAAGAACTCCCTCTACAACACTCCTCCGGTTTTTGCCATCTGGGCCATTCAGCTTGTGCTGGAACGCATGAAACGCCTGGGAGGCATGAAGGCCATGGAGGAACACAACGCCGCCAAGGCTGCGGAAGTCTATAACGCCATCGACGGAAGCGGCGGCTTTTACCGCTGCCCCGTGGAAAAGAGCGTGCGCTCCCTCATGAACCTGGTCTTCCGCCTGCCTTCGGAGGAACTGGAAAAGCAGTTCATCGCCCAGGCCAACGAAGCGGGAATTCTGGGATTGAAGGGACACCGCAGCGTGGGAGGATGCCGGGCATCTCTCTATAACGCCATGCCCCTCGAAGGCGCCAGGGTCCTGGGAGAATTCATGAAAGAATTCGCCCGCAAGAACGGATAAGGAGAATGTTCATGAGCGATCTGCAGCAACAATGCGCATCCCTGGGTATTTCCGTTCCCTCGGTGCTGCTTCCCCAGAAGGACGACATGTTCCCCGCCTGGGCGGTGGTGGCCTGCGATCAGTTTTCCTCGGAGCGGGAGTACTGGGATAAGGTGGAAGAGATCGTGGGGGGCTCCCCCTCCACCCTCCGGATGATTCTCCCGGAGGCCTATCTCGAGGACGGCGACACCGAAGAGCGCATCGCCGCCATCAACGAAACCATGAAGGATTACCTGGAAAAGGACGTTCTCGCCCCTCTCGCACCGGGCTTCATTCTCGTGGAACGCAGCACGCCTCACGTGGCTTCCCGGAAGGGTCTGCTTCTGGCAGTGGATCTCGAACGGTACAGCTTCGAGGAGGGAAGCCGGGCTCTCATCCGTCCCACGGAAGGAACCATTCTGCGCCGCCTTCCTCCCCGGATGAATATCCGCCGGGGAGCCTGCCTGGATCTTCCTCATATTCTCTTTCTGGTAAACGACCCGGAGAAAACCCTTATCGAACCTCTCTACGAAAAACGGGAAGAGCTTGACGAAATTTACGACTTCGAGCTCATGCAGCGAGGAGGACACATTCAGGGATGGCACGTTCCGGAGGAAAAGCTCTCTCCGGTTCTCCAGGCTTTGGAAAATTTGGTTCATCAGGAGCTTCTCTTCGCGGTGGGAGACGGAAACCACTCCCTGGCAGCGGCAAAACAGCTCTGGGAAGAAAAGAAAGCCGCGGGAGCTCCGGAGGACGCCCCCACCCGGTACGCCCTGGTGGAGGTGGAAAACATCTTCGATCCCGGCGTGGTATTCCACCCCATTCACCGGGTGCTCTTCAACGTGGACGGAGACCATCTCTTCCAGTTCCTGGGGGACCGCCTGGGAGCAGAAGCGGAATACGGCACTCCCGAGGCGGAACTGCCCCGGGAAGGAGTTCATTCCCTGGGATTTCTCTCCGGGAACAAGCGGGGCAAACTTCGCTTCTCTCCGGAAGCCTCCGGGCTTACGGTGGAGTTTCTTCAGGAAGCCCTGGATGCCTATCTGGAACAGCGCAAAGAGGTCTCCATCGACTACATCCACGGAGAAGATTCAGTGACGGAACTCTGCCTCAAGGACGGCAATTTCGGGCTTATCCTTCCTCCGGTGGACAAGGACACTTTCTTCTCCCGGATCCTGGCGGAACAGGTATATCCCCGAAAAACCTTCTCCATCGGAGAAGCTGTGGAAAAACGCTACTATCTGGAATCCCGGAAGCTGATTCGATAAAAGCCGTTCTTTCATTTTTCGATTTCCGGCATTCCGCTTTTCTTTGTTCCGAAAGCTCCCGTCCTCGTCAAGAAGGCGGGAGCTTTTTTTCGGTTCCTCTTTCAAAGATGGGTTTCTACAAATAAATTTTTCTTTCATCGTAATTTATTCCTGCCTTCCGCAAAAAAAACGAGAGGCCTTGAGGAAACCCCCAAAAACGTGGAAGGACCGAAATTCTATATGTTCCGAAAATTTTACTTTCAAAATATTTTCTTATAACAATCCGGTGAAAAAGAAACCGGAAAAGCCTTTTAGTTTCTTTTTTGCGAGGAAGCCGTAAGGATTTCCTCTTTCTTTTCAAAAAATGATTTGTCTTGATTTGTGCTATTTTGATAGAAAAATTTGATAAAAAGACGCATTTTCCCCCGCTTCAGAGATTCTTTCTCCCTTCTCTCCGCTCTTTCGAGTTTCAAAAAGGCACCTATTCTCTTGTTCCTCCATCCTTTTTTGCATTTCCCGCCTTCCCAAAAGATGTTCTTTTTTCTCGAGGTGTTTATTTTTGTTTCCTCCCGGATTCTATAAAACTACGGAACGAGCCAACCCCTCCGAGTTGACCTTTTTTTTGATCAAGAGGATAATAGTTAGCCAAAAAGGGGACTATTTTGCCTATAATATTGTAAGGAAGATTTCCCGGATTCCATTACGGAACCCGGGAATGTTCCGTAGAGACCAACGTGGGAGGGATTGCGGAAAATGACACATTGCACTTGTTGTGCTGCGGCGGATCAGGAACTCGCTTCCAGGCTTACGCCGATCGTGGAGAAGTACCGTGGCAAGAAGGGGATTTCCATTCCTCTTCTTGCGGAAGTCCAGAAAAGCTTCGGGTATCTTCCGGAAGAGGCCGTGCATTTCGTGGCCAAAGCCTTGGATGTGCCGAGCGCGGAACTATTCGGGGTAGCTACGTTCTACTCCATGTTCCGACTGGAACCGGAAGGAAAATATGTTATTCGTCTTTGCAGAGGGACCGCCTGTCACGTTCAGGGTTCCGCTCTGGTGGGAGCCCAGATTCAGCGTTATCTCGGGATTCCCGAAGGGAAGACCACCGAAGACGGCATGTTTACCCTCCAGTACGTAGCCTGCCTGGGATGCTGCAGCCTTGCTCCCGTCATGATGGTGGGCGACGAGGTACACGGAAAACTTACTCCGGAAAGCGCGATCAAGATTCTCGAAGAGTACCGCAAGAAAGAGGAAGGAAGGTAAGCCGCCCATGCAAAAGACAATCGTTAAGGTAGGAATGGCGAGTTGCGGCATCGCCGCAGGAGCACGACCGGTTCTGGAGCGCCTTCAGACTCTTCTGAAAGATCGGGAGGATGTGGAGCTTCGGGAAGTGGGCTGCATCGGCCTCTGCTTCCATGAACCCCTGGTGGAGATCGACCGGGAGGGCAAACGGGTGATCTACGGAGAAGTCACTCCGGAGATAGCCGAGAAAATCGTGGAGGAAGACCTGGGGAAAGAGTCTCCTCTCAAGGACCGTATCATTTTCAGCAACGTGCAGGATGCCCCGGAAAATACCATGCTGGGCAAACAGGTCCGCATCGTTCTTCGCAACTGCGGCATCATCGACCCCGTGAAGATCGACGAGTATATCGCCCGGGAGGGCTACGAAGGCTTGAAAAAGGCCACCACCTCCATGAGCCGGGAAGATGTCATCAAAACCGTTCTCGACAGCGGCCTCCGGGGCCGGGGAGGTGCGGGGTTCCCCACGGGACTCAAGTGGAAGTTCGCCGCCGCGGCCAAGGGAGAGCATAAATACGTGGTCTGCAACGCCGACGAAGGCGACCCGGGAGCTTTCATGGACCGCTCGGTGCTGGAGGGAGATCCCCACAGCATTATCGAAGGTATGGCCATCTGCGGTTACGCCATCGGAGCGGATCAGGGCGTGATCTACTGCCGGGCGGAGTATCCCCTGGCCATCAAGCATTTGAACATCGCCCTGGAACAGGCGAGAGAAAAAGGATTCCTGGGCAAGAACATCCTGGGTACGAATTTCTCCTTCGACATCTACATCAAGGAAGGCGCCGGCGCCTTTGTCTGCGGTGAAGAGACCGCTCTCATGGCCTCCATCGAGGGAAAACGCGGCATGCCCCGCCCCCGGCCTCCTTTCCCCGCAAACAGCGGCGTTTTCGGCAAGCCCACCAACATCAACAACGTGGAAACCCTGGCGAATATCGCCTGGATTATCAATAACGGAGCCGAAGCCTTCAACAAATACGGCATCGGCCGCAGCCGGGGCACCAAGGTCTTCGCCCTGGCAGGAAAGATCACCAAGGGCGGCCTGGTGGAGGTTCCCATGGGCATGCCCCTGCGGGAAGTCATTTTCGACGTGGGCGGAGGTATCCCCGGCGGCAAGGCCTTCAAGGCGGTTCAGATGGGAGGCCCCTCGGGAGGCTGCCTTCCCGAATCCCTCCTGGACACCCCGGTAGACTACGAATCCATCAACGCCACGGGAGCCATCATGGGTTCCGGGGGTATGATCGTCATGGACGAAACCACCTGTATCGTAGACGTGGCGAAATTCTTCCTCAACTTCACTCAGAACGAATCCTGCGGCAAGTGCCCCTTCTGCCGTATCGGCACCAAGCGAATGCTGGAGATTCTGACGCGCATCTCCGAAGGCAAGGGCAAGGAAAGCGATCTGGACCTTCTGGCGGAGATCTGCGTACAGATCAAGGACGGCTCCCTCTGCGGCCTGGGACAGACCGCTCCCAACCCGGTACAGACCACCCTCAAGTACTTCCGGGAAGAGTACGAGGCTCATATCAGGGATCATAAATGCCCTGCCAAGGCCTGTACCACCCTTATTCACTACACCATCGATCCCGAGAAGTGCATCGGCTGCACCAAGTGCGCCAAGGCTTGCCCCGTGAGTGCCATCACCGGGGAGCTCAAGAAAGCCCACGTTATCGACGATGATGTTTGCGTCCGTTGCGGCCAGTGTATCGCCGCCTGCCCCGTAAAAGCAATTTCCGTAGAATAGGAGGCTAGTAGATAATGGCCCAGAAAGAACGAACCATTAAAATCACACTTAACGGCCGAGAGGTATACGGATATCCGGGACAGCGCCTCCTGGACCTCTGCGCCGAGTGCGGCGTGGAAATTCCCGCTCTCTGCTACGATCCTCACATTTCCATGTATGGAGGATGCTCCATCTGCCTGGTGGAGATCCAGGGCGCCAAGGCCCTCGCCCGGGCCTGTGCCACCACCATCAATCCCGGCATGGTGGTAAAGACGGATACCGAACGGGTTCGCAAAACCCGTAAGCTCGGCCTGGAGCTGCTCCTTTCGGATCACGTGGGAGACTGCCGTCCTCCCTGTACCCTCGCCTGCCCCGCCCGGGGCGACGTGCAGGGATACGTAAATTTGGCGGCCCAAGGAAAATTCGAAGAAGCTCTGGATGTACTTCATAAAAACATGGCTCTTCCCACCTGCATCGGCCGGATCTGCCCCGCCCCCTGCCAGGAGAAGTGCCGTCGGAATCTGGTGGACGACGAGCCCGTCTCCATTCGGGAGATCAAGCGTTTCATCGGGGATTACTGCATGGACAAGGGAGATCTCGGCCCCGTTCCCGTCATCGAGGAAAACAACCGCTCCGTGGCAGTGGTGGGGGGAGGTCCCGCGGGAATTTCCGCGGCCTATTACCTGCGTCTCAAGGGATATGCGGTGGATCTCTTCGATAAGGAGGAGTTCTTCGGAGGCATGATGCGTTACGGGATTCCGGATTACCGGCTTCCCCAGGAAGTTCTTCAGACCGAGATCGACTGGGTTCTCGATCACGGCATTAAGGCTTTCCCAAACACCGCCCTGGGCAAGGACATTGCTCTGGAAGAGCTTCGGGAGAAATACGATGCAGTGGTTCTCACCATGGGCTGCTGGAAATCCTCGCCCCTCCGGGCCCCCGGAGAAGAACTTCCCGGCGTGGTGGGAGGTATCGACTTCCTCTATAAAGTAAACCGCCATGAAGAGGTTGCGGTTGGCAAATCCGTAGCCGTGGTAGGAGGCGGAAACACCGCCATGGACGCCTGCCGTTGCGCCAAGCGCCTGGGGGCCGAAAAGGTTACCGTGGTCTACCGGCGCACCCGGGCGGAGATGCCTGCGGAAGCCATCGAAGTGGAAGAGGCCATGGAGGAAGGAGTCGAGTTCGTCTTCTTGGCAGCTCCCAAGGCGGTGGAGGGCTCCGGCAAGGTGGAGCGCATGATCTGCGAAAAGATGGAGCTGGGCGAGCCCGATGCTTCGGGTCGCCGGCGTCCCGTCCCCACCGGAGAAACCTTCGTTCTCGAGGTGGATCAGGTTATCGCCGCCATCGGACAGCAGCTGGACTCCGCAGGACTTCCCAAGGACGTTCTTGACGGCCGACGGATGATCTCCGACGAGAATTACGCCACCCCCCTGCCGGGAGTGTTCGTGGCGGGAGACCAGAAGACCGGTCCGGATATCGCCATCGCCGCCATCGGAACGGGGCATTGGGCTGCGGAATCCGTACACCACTACATCACCCAGGGAACTCCCAAGGCTCCCTTCGAGTACGATGTGGTGCAGAAAGATCTCACCGCGGAAGATTTCGCGGATCAGGAAAAGACCGAACGGCAGTTCGCCCATCACGACGCTCCGAAAGTCCGGATGCAGAAGGATAAGATTTTCGAGGAGTACAACCACGGCCTTACTCAGGAACAGACCATGAAGGACGCCGCCCGCTGCATGGAGTGCGGTTGCCCGGATCTCTTCGAATGCAAACTCCGCAAGTATGCCATCGACTACGAGGTAAATCCGGACCGTCTGGCGGGAGAACATATCAAGGGAGTTCAGGAAGTCAACCAGTACTACCTCCGGAATATGGACAAGTGCATTCTCTGCGGCCGCTGCATCCGGGCCTGCAACGAACTGGCAGGATTCCACGCAGTGGACTTCACCAAACGAGGCTTTGCGGCCAACGTGGATACCCCCTACTGGAAAGGCATCGAAGAATCCGAATGCACCCAGTGCGGCCTTTGCGTACAGCTCTGCCCCGTCGGAGCCCTTCTGGAGAAGAAGGCTCCCCGGTGGCCTCATTCGGAGGTGCCTACCCTGGTACCCACCGCATGCGGCCAGTGCTCCGTGGGGTGCCAGATCGACATCAACCTGGATACCGCGAAATCCCGGATCGTCCGTATTACTTCAGACCTCGACAATCCTACTTCGGTAACCCAGGGAGTAACATGTGCCAAGGGACGCTTCGACTTCGCTCCTCTGCTGGAAAATCGCCTGGAGGCACCTTTGGCGAAAGGGAACGATCTTCCCTGGAACAAGGCCCTGGACGCTCTCGGGGAGGATATGAAAAAAGCCGGGAAGATGGCGGTTCTCGCAGGAGAATCCCTGAGCAACGAGGAATATATGGCTCTGAAACGTTTCGCCGGAGAGGTTCTCGAGGCTCCCTTCGCAGTGGCCGGCGTGGATGCCTTCGCTCCTGCCCGGAAGGCCATGACGGAAATTCTGGGCTCTTCCGAAACCGGCAGCACCTACGGAGATCTCCAGGATGCGAATGCAGTGCTTCTGGTGGAAGCAGATCTCGAGACTAAACAGCCCGCCCTGGTCTCCTTGCTGAGAAGAGGCATGCGGAACAACAAGACCCAGGTTATTCTCCTGGGAGGCAAACCGGGCATACTGGATCGGGGAGAGACCATCTGCCTGCAGCCCCGGGAAGGTTCGGAGGCGGACCTCCTGAAAGGTTTTGCCGCCCTGGCCCTCGCCGCGGCAGGCAAGGAAGTTCCCGCAGAGCTGAAGGATCACTCCGCCGCAGCCGTGGCGGAACGCACCGGAGTGGATCGGGAGTGCCTGGAAAAGGCCGCCAAGGCCTTCGGAAGCGCCCGAAAGGCTTTGACCCTGCTGGGAGCTGCTGGAGCAGCCTCTTCGGAAATCAGCGAAACCCTGGCAAAGCTCCTGGAGCAGACCAAGCAGAAGCGGCTGGTTCCTCTTTACGAGGGCTCCAACCTTGCGGGAGCCGCCAAGGCGGTAACCGCTCCGGTAGCGGATGTAGTAGCCTTGGTGAAGTCCAAATCTCTCCAGGGACTTATGCTGGTGAATTTGGATCCCGCCTCGGTAGGACTTACTCCGGCGGACTGCAAAGCCCTGGATATCTGCGTGGCTCTCACGTGCAAGGCGGGAGCCGACTATGCGGCATACCAGCTTCCCCTCGCCAACTGGCTGGAGCGGGACGGTACCGTTACCGCCCTTTCCGGAGAGCAGGTGGTACAGAAACGAAGCCTGGCCCCTGCGGGAGTCTCTGCAGAGCTCTGCTGGGTTATCTCCAATCTTTCCCGTCGCCTGGGAACGGAACTTCCCGCAGCCTGGGGAGCGTATTCGACGAAGTAGTTACCGTACATAATTTCTCGAAGCCCCAAGGGCCGCGAGAATTACGGGAGCCCCTCCAAACCGGAGGGGCTCTTTTTTGCATTTCCCAACCCGGGAATGCCACAGGGATCGATAGGCGAATAAAGCCGGAAGGGAGAAAAAGGAAAGGAAAAAAGAAGGAAGAAAAAAAAGTGAATTATAAATTTATCCGGGTTTTCCTCTTTTTCAGCTTGCGAGCTCTCGCTCCCAGCAGGAAAGGGTTTCCCGGCTCACCCCGGTGCCCCCGCAAACCACCACAAGCACGGATCGGGCAAAATCAAGAAGAGGCGTTCCGTCGTAAATCACCGAAAGAGAGGCTCCGCAAGCGGGTTCCACGAGAACCCTATGATCGTCCGCGAAACGGAGGCATGCCCGTACCGCGGAGGCATCGCTCACTCCATGAGGATAGACGGGGTGTTTCCGGGACCATTCCAAGGCCTGGGAAGCCACCTGGCGCACTCCGAGAGTGGCGGCAATGGTATTCACTTTTTCCAGTCTCACCAGCCGATTCGCTCGAACCGAAGCTCCGAAGGATGCGGCTCCCTCGGTTTCCACCGCCACCACGGGCACATCCTCCCAACCGTTCCGGTGCAATCCTTCCAAGACTCCCGAAAGAAGCCCGCCCCCTCCCACGGAGAGCACCACCGCATCGGGCTTTTCCATCTGCCGCACCAGCTCGTCCACCAGGGTAGCATGTCCCGTCCAGATCGAGGGGTGATCGAAGGGAGGAATGTAACGACGCCCGGATTCCGCCGCAAGCTGCAGAGCGAGATCGTTGGCATCGTCCCAGATCTCTCCGTGCACCACCACTTCCGCTCCTTCTCCGCGTATGCGTTGGCAGGCCACTTCGGGAGTAGCTTCGGGAACCACCACGGTAACCCGGGCTCCCAAAAGGCGCCCCGCATAGGCCACGGCGTATCCCGCATTACCTCCGGAAGAGGCCACCAGATGACGATCCCCCGCAGCCACGCTCTCCTGACAGAGCCTGCCGATTCCACGGATTTTATAGGAACCTGCGTGCTGAAAGCACTCCATTTTCAGAAAAACATTTTTTCCGGAACACTCGCGGAGAGGTACGGATTCTACCACGGGAGTTTCACAGTGAAGATAGGGCATTCTTTTTTCCCTCCTTGGGATATTTTTTTCGGGGGCTTTTCCCGATTCTTCCCGAATTCCAGGTACAAAAAAAGCCGGGACCCCTTTTAATTCAGGGCCCCGGCCTCGTTTCTTCGGAACAGCGCAATTAAGCGCCAGTTCCACGAGGTGGAGCCGGACGCCTAATAATAATGGCGGAGATAAAGGAAGCCGCCAGGGTATTCGAAAGAATATCCGTGATTATGCATTGCCGCATGCTCTCCGCCTCCTTGGAAAAAGAAATTTCGAAGGTTATATCATGATATCCGAGATCCGTCAAGGAAAAGCTGACTTTTTCCCGCAAGCTTTACGCTATATAGAGAGCGCTGCAAGGCTTTTGCAGATTTATATGCGAAAGGAAAAAGCGGTCTTATTGTTGAGCCTTCTTCTCCATGCTACACTAAACGGAGAAAAAGAATCCTGAACCTTGCGACATGGAGCTCCCCTTTTTCAGGAGTTCCCGGAAAGGGCCCGGTGCCTCACGAAGAGTAAGGAGAGAACAAGAGTATGATGGGCTTGCAAATAATCCGTACAACTTTCGAAGGCTCCTTGGATCTTTTGAAAAAAACATTTCCCCGAGAGAGACGAACTTTTTTCAGGACCTATCTTCTTCTCGGAGGACTGTTGTTTCTCTGTCTTTTTCTAGGAATCTTCTCTTTTTTCCGAGGAATACGGGAGGAGACGGAAAGTTTCGAGCGCTCCGCCCGGGGGCTCTCCCGTCTTTTGGGAGAAACCATGCAACGCTACGAGGATGTAACGGAAGCTCTTCGGTTTTCCGCCCAGGAGCTTTTCTCCCAGCTCCCGAAGGACGCCCCCGCTCCGGGAACCCACTCCTTCTGGCGCTTCCTGACTCCTCTGGAGGAGGGAGATCTGCTGGGCATACAGGTTCCTCCGGAATCCCGGGATCTCGTGGGTACAGAAATCCCCTCCCTTTTAAGCGTAGCCCGGCAGGGCACCCTCTCCTCGGAGATCCTGCGGGAAATGCAGGTGCTTTTTACCATGGAACCTCTCTTCCGCTGGGGCCTCGCCACAGCTTCGGAATGCCCCTGGATCTACTATCTGTCCCGGCAGGGATGGAGCATGATGGAACCCTTCTGCCCTCCCGAGGATTTTCCCCTCTTCGCCATGTTCGGCAAGGAGTTCTATACCGCCGCGATCCCCCGGAACAATCCTTCGAGAAACCTCCGCATCACCAGCCCCTATATGGACCTCGCCAATAAAGGCCCCATGGTAACCCTTTCGGCCCCGGTCTACGAGGGAAATATCTTTCGAGGCATTATCGGGGTGGACATGCTTCTTTCGAAGCTTGGCAGCTATCTGCGTTCCTATGGAAGAGGAAACTCCTTTCTTCTCGATCAAAACGGGCAGGTTCTCGCCATGGGAGATCCTCTTCCGGAGGATCGCATTCTTACATCCCGGGATGTTCTTCCCTTTTCCACGACATGCGAAACCCTGGATAAAAACCCATGCCTCACCGTGAAAATCCCCGTTCCGGGAACCTCCTGGGAACTCTGGAATTTTCTCCCCTTCTCCGCTCTCAGACTTAGGGCTCTTCTCAGAGCGCTTCCCTTCATACTTTTTTCCTTCGTGCTCTTTCTCCTTCTCTTCTGGCAGTACCACCGAGACAGCCGGGAACGGGAGGCGGCGCGACACCGGGCCAAACAGAAGGATCTTCTTTCCCTTCTCTCCTCCACCCTGCGATCCATTCCGGAGGGCATTCTCGTGGCTACCCGGGAAGGAAATATCCTGATATACAACGATAATTTCTCCAGGCATCTCGAAAGAGAAAATTCCGCGATTCTCCGAAGGGAAAAGAACTTTCTCCGGGAGCTTCGGGAGAAGCTGCAGAACCCCGGGGATCTGGATGTTCTTTTTCGGAAGATACACCAGGCCCCGGAAAAAAGTGCCCACGCCCTTCTACATTTCACAACGCGAAAGGTCCTGGAGATAACGATTCTTCCTCATCGCAAGGAAGGAACCCTTCAGGGGAGGGTTTGGATCGTACGCAACGTTACGAAGCACTTTTTCCGAGAGGCCGCCATGAAACGGGCCAAAGAGGATGCGGAATCCGCAAACCGCGCGAAAAGCGCTTTTCTCGCCAATATGAGCCACGAAATACGAACACCCATGAACAGCATCCTGGGTATGACGGAGCTCGTGCTGGATTCCGATTTGCCCGCCCGGGAGAGGGAATACCTGGAAAACGTGAGAAACGCCGGGCGAAGCCTGCTGAGCATTCTCAACGACCTCCTGGACATATCCAAAATCGAGGCGGGAAAAATGGAGCTAGAGGAAATTCCCTTTTCCTTCGAGGAAATTCTCGGAGGCCTTCTCTCCCTTCTGCGCCTTCCCGCTCGGGAGAAAAAGCTGGATTTTACCGCCTGGATGGACCCCAAACTTTCCGGGACCTTCCGGGGGGATCCTCTCCGGATAGGCCAGATTGCCAGCAATTTGACGTCGAACGCCCTGAAATTCACCTCCCGAGGGAGCGTATCTCTCCGCCTTTACGCTGCGGAGAAAGGAGTTACCCTGGAGGTTCGGGACACGGGAATAGGCATTTCTCCGGAGGAGCAGAAGCAACTTTTCCGCAAGTTCTCCCAGGCGGATAGCTCCACCACGAGAAAGTTCGGGGGCACCGGTTTGGGGCTTGCCATCTCCCGGGAACTGGCCCATCTTATGGGGGGCCGCATCACCCTGGAAAGCGGCTCCGGAGGTAGCCTTTTCAGCCTGCACCTCCCCCTGAAGAAGGAAACGGAGAAGGAGCCGGAAAAGCTCCTGGAATCCCTCCGGGTTCTCGTGGCGGAAAACAATCCCGAAAGAGAGGCCATTCTTTTCTCGTATCTGGAAGCCCTGGGAGCTTCTCCCCAAAGGCTCCTGCCGGGAGAGGCTCTCGAACCGGAAGAACCCGGAACATGGCCGGAGATGCTTCTCCTGGAAGAGGATTTTCCCGAGGCCCTTCGTCTTTTCGAGGAGTATTTCCTCATCTCCTCCCCCCGCCAGACAGAGCCCCGGGGAATCGTCTTCTCCTCTCCCTCGGGAAAAGGGCCTTTCTCGGACGCCGCCGAGGAGCTTCCGGAATTTTTCGTTATGGAACACCCCTTCACGTTCTCGGAGTTCCGCCATGCCCTGGCCCGCATTCTTCACAAGGAAACCCCTCGGAAGGAACGGGGGCTTCCTCTGCACCAACGGGAGTGCTGGAACCCCCTTCGGGGGCGCTCGGTTCTCGTGGCGGAGGATAACCGGGCAAACCGGGTCCTCATGAGAGAACTCCTTCTCCCTCTCCGCATGGAGATAACCTTTGCGGAAGATGGAATCCAGGCCCTGGAAAAAGTCGAGGAAAGAGAGTACGACTGGGTTCTCATGGATGTACAGATGCCCCGCATGGACGGGCTGGAAGCGGCAAGGCACATCTCCCGGATCTTCCCGGATCTTCCCATTATCGCCATGACCGCCCACGCCATGAAGGAGGACCGGGAAAAAAGCCTTCGGGCGGGAATGAAGGATCATCTCACCAAACCGGTGGAGCGGGAGAAGCTTTACGCCGCCCTTCTGCGGTGGCTCTCTCCGGAAAAAACCTCCCCTTCGGAGAAAAATCTTTCGGAAAAGACTGCGGCAATGCCCCAGGAAGATCATCGAGGATTTGAGAACTTTCCTCCTCTTCGGGGAATCGATTTTCTCCGCTGCCGGGAAGTTTCCGGGGATAATCCCGAAACCTGCCTCACCCTTCTCCAGCTTCTCCGGGACCAGCTCGAAGAGACTCTGCAAGCCCTGCCAAAAATAGAACGGCAAGGGAACCTCGAGGAAATGGAAGAAATCTGCCATTCTTTGAAAGGAGTGGCGGGAAATCTCGGAGCCCGGAACGTGGAAAAACTTGCGGGGGAAATCGTGCAAAAAATTCGCGGGAACTCCCGCCCTTCTCCGGAGGAAATCCGGCATTTCACGGAAGCCATGGAAGATCTCGCACTAAACCTGGAAGATCTTCCGGAAACCCCGTAAAGCCCGGGGAAACCGCTGAAGAAGGCTTGTTTCTTTTTGCGCACCCTTTCGGAACGCTTCAAGATTTCCAATGATTGAGCTTTGCTTCGTTGGGCAATAAAACGCCGAAAAACCCCATGAGACCAGCATTTTCAGGCTCTACCAATGGTTGCACCATGGCGGAACCATTGACAGAGCATCGGCGAATCTCCTAAAATAAGATAATAGAAAGAAGTTTCAAACTATTATCGTGGGAGGTTTTTATGATGCGCAAAGGCTTGTTCTTTTTGATGGTTCTTCTTCTCTCCCTCTCCCTGGTAACCGTGGCGGGAGCTGCAGACAAGGAAGGTTGGCCGGAACATCTCCGCTTTATGGCAGGCCCTCCGGGAGGCAACTGGTTCGCCCTGGGCGGATCCCTGGCGGACATGTGGAGCAAGACGGTGCTTCAGACCACCAGCGGCACCGGGGGCGGCGTGAGCAACATCATTAACGTGGACCGCGCCAAGGGGGATTTCGGTCTCTCCGTGGCATCGGTTCTCGGGGCCGCTCAAAAGGGCGAAGGGGCCTTCAAAAAGCCCGTGGCGGGAACGGTGAACTTCGCCAATCTCTACCGGCAATATACCTATTTCATCATGCGCAAGGATTATGCGGAAGAGCACGGTATTACCACCCTGGGAGATATCGTGGAAAAGAAGCTCCCCATCCGGATGGCCACTCTCAAGCCCGGTACGGCTTCGGAGTTCATCATCCGCTCCATCTTCGAAAAAGGCTGGGGTGTTAACTGGGAAGATGTCAAGAGCTGGGGAGGCTCCGTGGAGTTCGCCTCTTACGACGACGGGGCCAACCTCCTGGCGGATAACCATCTCGACATGTTCACCTTCGCGGTAGGCCGGGTAGCTTCCATCGTCATGAAAATCGAAAGCCAGACGGACGTAGTGATTCTTCCGGTGGACGAAAAAGCTCGGAAGGCCGTGGCGGAAGCCTATGGCACCACCACCTTCCTGGTGGACAAGGATGCCTACGAATCCGTTACCGGCGATATCCCCGTGGTGGGAGACTACACCTGTATCGTCATCCGCAAGGATCTTCCGGACTCCCTGGTATACGATCTTGCCAAGGCCCTCTGGGAAGCCAAGAATAATCTCGCCAAAGCGGTAAAGGATGTGGGAGAGATGACTGCGGAAGAAGCCTTTTCTCCGGGCGTCGCCACCCATCCCGGAGCCGTCAAGTTCTGGACCGAAGCCGCAAAGTAGAGTCAACGGGGCAAGGGGAAAAAAGGAAATCTCCCGGGCAGCGTGCCTGAAGTAAGAGACTCTTTTCGAATCTCTTGAGAGCGGCACTTCCAGTGCCGCTCTCTTCTCTGTCCATCTACACTGTAACACGGTATCAAGGAGGTCTCATGATGCGCAAACTTACCGGGTACACTGCAAAAGCCTTGTACGTATACGTGGTGCTTCTGGGAATTTTTCATCTTTACACCGCCCTTTTCGGAGCCTACGAAGCCTATCTTCAGAGAATGATCCACCTTACCTGGGTCTTTCCTCTGGCCTTTATTCTCTATCCCGCCACGAAAAGATCTCCCCGGGATCGCCCCACCCTTCTGGATTGTCTGCTGGCAGGAATTTCGGTGCTTCCGGGGATTTACGCCGCCTGTACCTACGAAGAAATCACCTACCGAATCATCCAGGTGGATCCCGTAACCACGCCGCAACTGATTCTGGGGTTGATATTGGCGATCATGCTTATCGAGGCTACCCGCCGGGTGGTGGGGCTTCCCCTGGCCATTATCGCGGGATTTTTTGCGGGATACATGTATTTCGGACATTATTTGCCGGGAGTGATGAAGGGACTGCAATTCACCATTCCCGAAGTGGTGGAGCAGATCTATCTCACCGATGAAGGGGTCTTCTCCATTCCTCTGGGAGTCTCCGCCACCTTCGTCATGGTCTTTCTCATCTTCGGAGGGTTTCTCGAAAAGAGCGGCATCGGAGAGTATTTCATGGAGTTCGCCCAGGCCTTTGCGGGAACCACCCCCGGAGGCCCCGCCAAAATTGCGGTGGTGAGCTCCTGCCTTTTCGGCTCCATTTCGGGTTCCGCCGTGGCCAACGTCTACGGCACCGGCACCTTTACCATTCCTCTCATGAAACGCCTGGGCTATTCCAACGCCTTCGCGGGAGCCGTGGAGGCCGTGGCAAGTTCGGGAGGACAGATCATGCCCCCCATCATGGGAGCCGGAGCCTTCATCATGGCCTCTCTTCTGGGAGTGCAGTTCAGAACGGTAATCATCGCCGCCGCCTTTCCCGCCCTTCTCTACTACGGTGCGGTTTTTCTCATGGTTCATCTCCGGGCGGTAAAGCTAGGCCTCAAGGGACTTCCCCAGGAAGAGCTTCCCTCCCGGGTAAAGGTGCTCCGCCACTCCTATAACCTCATTCCCATCGTGGGGCTCATCTACATGCTCCTCACGGGATATACCCCCATGCTGGCAGCGGTCATCGGCATCGCCATGGCCTGGGGAGTTTCCCTGTTCAATCCGGGAAGGCGCATGGGACCCAAAACCATTCTCGACGCCATCTACTCCGGAGCGCTCAACATCACCGTGGTAGCCATCGCCTGCGCTTCCGCGGGAATTATCGTGGGCTCCGTAGCCCTCACGGGAATCGGCTTCAAGTTCGTGGGGCTGGTCTTCTCCCTGGCCCGGGACATTCCCTTTCTGGCGCTGCTGCTGATCATGCTGGTATCCCTGATCCTGGGCATGGGCCTTCCCACCACGGGAGCCTATATCCTCGCCGCCGCCTTGGGAGTACCCGCCCTGACAAAGCTGGGCTTCGATCCCCTGGCAGCGCATCTTTTCGTCTTTTACTTCGCCATCATCTCCGCCATCACGCCACCGGTAGCCCTGGCAGCCTACGCGGCAAGTTCCATCGCAGACGCCCCTCCCAATACCACGGGATTTCAGGCCATGCGGCTGGGAATCCTGGCCTTTATCGTCCCCTTCGCCTTCTGCTTCGATCAGGGAATCATCCTGCACGGAGGCCTGGTGGGAAATCTGGCGGCTCTGGCTGGAGGAACTCTGGCGGCCCTCGCCATCGGCTTTGCCATGGAGGGCTATTTCCATTCCACCCTCCCCTTCTGGGTACGATTGGGGCTCGCTGCGGGAGGGTTTCTCTGCTTTACCCCCTTCTTACCGGTCAAGTTCGGAGGCATGGCTTTGATCGTGGTTCTTCTGCTGCTGGAGCACCGAAAAAAAGATATTCCCTCCTCCGCAGCTCCCGCATGAGCAGTGGCTCGGGAAAGCAAAAAGAAACGCGTACTTATTTACAAAGGCCCTTGAGGGCCTTTTTTTTCGTATTTTTACTCTTTCCGGGCTTTACAGCTCTTCTCCGAAATCGTACTATGAGCATCATTCCGCAGCAATTCAATACTGTGCAGGAACGAAAGGAGAAAACATGATGAGAAAAAAGCATCTTCCCGTTCTATCTATGATCGCATTCGCTCTTCTTCTGGTCTTTCCCGGCCTGGGCCTGGCCTTGGAGCTCCAGGGAGCCCCCCTGAATCCGGATTTCTTGGAATACCGGGAACAACTTTCCCAAAGAGAAGCTTCCGAGGAGACAACGAGGCCCCTGGGGAAAACCCCTTCCCCCCTGGATCTCTCCCATATCCGGGGTCCCGTCTTTTCCGGGCTTCGGGCTGCAGCCTTTCCCAGCACCTATGATCTGCGCAACGTGGGAGGAATAAACTACGTCACTCCGGTAAAAAG
>DAIPKP010000276.1:0-1254 GCA_036769705.1 Synergistaceae bacterium | reverse complement strand
CGGGAGTCTGAGGTGGCAGCCATGCGTTTGTCTGGCACAAGATCCTGAATCTCCCCGGGCCTCTCTCCCGGAGGAGCCAGACGCACCAGCTTTCGTTGTACCGCCTCGGGAAGGGAATAGACCCGGAAGGCGGCATGACGATCCTCCCAGAGGGCTTCGAAGTCCTTCAGGTGATCCCGGATACGATCCCGGGAAGGCCCCTCCCACCAATCTGCATCAATGGAGAGATTTTCCGCATTCAGAGTAAGGGCGGTGCGGGATTCGTTGAGGGAGCCCGATGCGAGGATCCAATGTTCCGAAGCATCCTGAAAGAGCGCCCATTTTTCGTGCACGTAGCCATCTATGGTGGATTCGTACTCCAGGGGCTCCCGGGTCTTCCGATGCACCCGGAGAGCCACCCGAAGCTCCAGATATCCCCGGGCCACCATCCAGGCAAGCAGCTCCACCCCCCGGATCTCCTTTTCGGGCCAGAGATGGGCATTGTGCAGTTCCGCTTCAAGATAGCTGGTCAGTCGGGCCTCGTCTCCCCGGAGCACCGCCTCCACATCCTGGGGATCCATCTCCGCTCCCACGATGATCCGCATCTTCCCCTCTCCGGCGGTGAAGGCGGAAAAGCCTTGGGAGGCCACCGCCAGAGAGGAGGAGCGGAAATATCCCGCCACCCGGAGATACCGCACCGATCGGGAGAGTACGGGGATGTAAAAATCCCGAAGGATATCCACGGGCTTTTCCCCCGAAGCGGTGCTCTGGGAAGTTCTGTAGGAGTAGTTCCATGTATGGGCGAGAAAATTCCGCTCCCGCTCGGTCATTTTTTTGATCTCCTTCCGGCTTTAGGGTTTGAGTCCGAAAAGAAGCGCCTGGGCCTCCTGGTGCAGTTTCTCATCCCCCACGCTTTCGCTCCAGACCTTGAGCATCTCCATCACCAGGGGGAGCCTCTCTCCTGCGGAGCGTTCCAGATATCCCCGGGCCACGGGAACGTCTCCCTCCCGAAAGGCCATGAGGGTTCCCTGAAGAAGATCCCACTCCGTGGCGGGACTCTCCATACGAAGAGGAAAACGCTCTTCCGGAAGAGCAAGGCGAAGTTTGTTCCCCCTCTGCACCAGGGGAGCGGGGTATCCCTGCTGATCGTCCCGGTTCCCCCTGGCTCGGTTGCCGCTCTGATAGGTGCTCACCCCTATGCTGCCCTCTCCGGGGTTGTAGTTGCCGTTACTGTTTTCCAGAGCGATCCCCAGAGAGCGGGAGAGGTTCAATGCC
>DAIPKP010000275.1:0-1255 GCA_036769705.1 Synergistaceae bacterium | reverse complement strand
CCACCACGTGGAAAGTGGCGGAAATGCCCATCATCTGGAGATCCTTCCGAATCTGCACCACCACTTTCTGCACGCAGTTATAGGTGGCGGCAGCGAGTACATCGCCCCCCTCGGCCTCCGCGAAACCTCCGTATTTGGTGACAAGCCCCCCCAAATCCTGCTTTGCTTCACCAGTCTCCCGGAAGGTGCGGAGCACCTTGCCAGTTTCCGCATCGATGGTACGCACATCCAGGGTCACCCGGGCCTCGTTGCTCCCCATAGCAATCCCTGCCGCGCTACCTAGAGGAATCACGCCACCGCTTTTTTCACTGGCAAATTCCGTAATGGCCCCGGTGATAATCACCTGCACTCCCGCGAGCCTTCCGATCTGCACCGCCGTACTTCCCTCCATGAGTCCCGAAGAAGCGAGGCGCTGCTCCTTGGCAATAGCCTCCAGGCGAGAGCGCTCTATCACGGAAACGCCGGGCATTTTTCCGAGTTCCGTGGTAAGCATGTCCGTAATGCCCCGCCGGGCTCCGTCGGTTACCCCCTCGGCGTTATTGCGGAAATCCGCCACGGCAATGCGGGTTTCTCCCGCCGCTCCCGGAACCCAGAGAAAAAGCAGCAGCACCATGGTCAATAAAAACGTTTTTTCGTTCCCTTTCCGGTTTCGCAAAAAAGCCCCTCCTCGTATAATTATAAGAATATTTTGATGTTCCCTCCTTGCCATGTCAAGGAAAAAAGAGATCTTTCGGAGAAGTTGGAAAGATTCCCGGGATTCCGGAGTTTGGAAAAAACCTTTGAAGTTTGACTCCCGGAATTTCCGGAGTATGATTTAGAGTCGTGAAAATTCATGCCCAAAATATTGCCAGGAGGCAGATGCCAAAATGAAGCAAGGTTATATCGGAGAAATCGGGAGAGAGTTATGCGCCGCGTCAAGCTGGTAAGCCGGGGAGCCTTCGCCGCCATATCACGGAACGCCTTCCGCCGGCAGCTTCCGGACAAAGCTCCGGAGTGGGGAGAATACCGGTTCTTTTTTGATATGGATTGTGACGAGTACGACTGGCTGGTAATCTATCACGATCTACCCGCCCGGGGAAAAAACTCCTGGCTCAGCTACGAAGAGCTACGCTGCCCCCGGGAGAGAACGCTTCTCCTTACGGGAGAACCCTCGTCCATCACCGTTTTCGGCAGGGAGTATCTGCGCCAGTTCGGCTGCGTTCTCACCTCCCAAGAGCCCTGGGCTATGCGGGGGCATCCCAACGTGATCTACCAT
>DAIPKP010000018.1:0-33415 GCA_036769705.1 Synergistaceae bacterium | reverse complement strand
GGCGATATCCACGTTGCCCCGGGAGTTTGAGGGAATTTCCCGGGTTTCGAACCCCGCCACGGTGGCGCTGGCGGGATTGGTGCCGTGGGCGGAATCGGGAACCAGCATGACCTTGCGCTGATGGTCCCCCTGTTTGCGGTGATAGGCCTTGATGATGTAAAGCCCCGTGAGTTCTCCGTGGGCTCCCGCGGCGGGATTGAGGGAAAGAGCTTCCATGCCGGTGATTTCCGCCAGCATGGAGGCAAGCTCGTAGAGCATCTCCAAAGCTCCCTGAACGCTTTCCGCGGGCTGGAGAGGATGCAGGGCCGTAAATCCCGGAAGGCGGCAGACGTTTTCGTTGATCTTGGGATTGTACTTCATGGTACAGGATCCCAGGGGATAGAAACCGTCGTCCACGCCGTAGTTCTTGCGGGAGAGTCCCGTAAAGTGCCGGATCACGTCCACTTCGCATACTTCAGGAAGCTCCGGAGCCTTTGACCGGGCGTACTCCCGAGGAACCAGGGGTTCCGGGGAGGAAAAAACTTCTTCCAGAGGCGGAAAGGAATAGCCCTTCCGCCCGGGAACGCTTTGCTCGAAAATGGTGGGGGTGTCCTTACGATTCATGAGAGTCACCTCCTGCGGCGATGTTCACGAAACGGGCAATTTCTTCGGGGCTTCGTTTCTCCGTAACCGCCACCAGCCAGGCTTGCCCGAGTTCGGGGTAGTTCCGGGAAAGGTCGTACCCTCCGATAATATGCCCTTCTCGGAGCCTCTCGTTGCAATCCTCGATCTTTTCCCGGCTCTTCAGGGCGAACTCCCGGAAGAAGGGAGCCTCGAAGAGGGGGGTGAATTTCCCCGTCTCCAGAAGTTTCTTCCGGGTATAGAGGGCTTTGCTCTGGCATTGGGAGGCCATCTCTCGAAACCCCCGGGGGCCGAGAAGACTGCAGTAGATCGCTGCAGCGATAATGTTGAGGTTGTGATTGGAACAGATGTTGGAGGTGGCCTTCTCCCGGCGGATATGCTGTTCCCGGGCCTGAAGGGTAAGCACGTATCCCCGGCGTCCCTTTTTATCCACCGTCTCTCCCGCGATGCGGCCGGGCATTTTGCGCATCAATTTCTGGGTGGCTGCAAAAAAGCCGAAGTGAGGACCTCCGAAAAGCAGATCGTTTCCTGCGCTCTGGCCGTTTCCCGTAACGAGATCCGCTCCCTGGTTTCCCGGAGCTTCGAGAAGCCCCAGGGCGAGAAGATCCGTGGAGACGATGCAGAGAGCTCCTTTTTTATGGGCCAGCTCCGCCAGGGGGGATATTTTTTCGAGAACTCCGAAGAAGTTCGGGCTTTGAAGCAGAACCGCCGCAGTGTGATCGTCCAGGGCGGCTTCCAGGGTTTCCTCCCGAACTTGTCCGCCTTCGAAAGGCAGCTCCACGAGTTCAATATCCCGGTTCGTGGCGTAAGTGGCGAGAACCTTGCGGTACTGGGGATCCACGCTCCGGGGAAAAAGAATCTTGTTCCGTTTCTGCACCGAGCAGGCCATAACCGCGGCTTCCGCCAGGGCTGTGGCTCCGTCGTACATGGAGGCGTTGGAGACCTCCATGCCCGTGAGTTCGCAGATCATGGTCTGGTACTCGAAAATCGCCTGAAGAGTTCCCTGGCTCATTTCGGGCTGATAGGGGGTATAGCTGGTGAAAAACTCCTCTCGGGAGAGGAGGTGGTCGATCACCAGGGGTACGAAATGGTCGTAGGCCCCGGCCCCGAGAAAACAGGTATAGTCCCGGAGGTTTTCATTCTGTGAGGCCAGATGTTCCATGTGGCAAAGCAACTCGGGTTCCGAAAGGCTTTTTGGAAGCTCCAGGGATTTTTGCAGCAGGGCCTTTTCGGGAATATCCCCGAAAAGATCCTCCACCGACGAGACGCCGACCCGCTGCAGCATCTCCCTCTGCTGTTCCGGGGTGTTGGGTATGTAATGCATGGGGCACCTCCTTTAATGGGCTGAAAGCAAGAGAAAAGTAAAAGGCGCTTTCCTGGGAAAGCTCTTTACTCTTCTTCCAGGGAGGCGCAGTACGCTTCGTACTGATCCTTATCCATAAGCTGGTCCGCCTCGGCGGAATTCGTTACCTCCACCTTGGCGATCCAGCTTTCGTAAGGTTCCTGGTTCACCTTTTCCGGCTCGTCCTCCAGGCTTTCGTTAACTTCCAGCACTGTGCATCCCAGAGGAGTATACACGTCGTTGGCTCCCTTTACGGATTCCACCACGCAGAAATCGTCTCCTCCATCGAAGGAAGCTCCTACCTCGGGGAGCTCCACGAAAACCACGTCTCCCATGGCGTGCTGGGCGTAGTCGCTGATTCCCACGTATCCCTGGTTTCCCTCCAGGCGAATCCATTCGTGATCCTTGGTGTATTTGCAAGCGGTATCAAAACGCAGTTCCATAATAGTTCCCTCTCTTTCTTTTCTCTAAATAATATGCGTAGCGGCTTTATGCCTTGTAGTTTTTCTTGTAAAAGGGTTTCTTCACCCTTTTGGCTTCCTTCTTTTTACCCCGGATATCGATGTAGAAGGGGCCTTCTTCCTCGAAAGCCTCGGGGCTGATGAGAGCCAGGGCGATGTTTTTGTCCAGGGAGGGGGAATATCCTCCGGTGGTGACGTAGCCCAAGAGATCTCCACTTTCGAGGTGCACCGGATACCCCTCCCGGGGTACTCCCTTTTCCAGCATCTCCAGAGCGATATTGCGCCGATACCGTCCTTTTTCCTTGCTTTCCCGAAGGGCCTCCTGGCCGATGAATCCTTTTTTATCCAGCTTTACGAAAAAGCCGAGACCTCCTTCAAGAGGAGAGATGTCCTGACTGATTTCATGGCCGTAGAGGGGAAGGCACGCCTCGAAGCGCAGACTGTCCCGGGCACCGAGTCCCGCAGGTTCGAGATTCTCCTCTTCTCCCGCCTCCATAACCATATTCCAGAGGCGGCTTCCGTCGTTCCAGGGAACGTAAATCTCGAAGCCATCCTCCCCGGTATAGCCGGTACGGGAGATTAGGGCCTCCAGATTGCCGAGAGCTACCTTTTCGTAAAAGTGGAAAAAAGGAAGTTGTGCCACATCTTCCGAAATGAGCTTCTGAAGAATTTTTTCTGCCTTCGGTCCCTGAAGAGCTACCTCGGCGTATTCCGACGAAGCATGGTGTACCGTAACCTTTTTCCCCTTCGCCTGTTCCTCGATCCACGCCACATCCTTATCGATGTTGGATGCGTTGATCACCAGAAAAAACCGGTTGTCTCCGCACTTGTAGACCAGAAGATCGTCCACCGCACCTCCCGAGGGATAGCACATAATGTTGTACTGAATTTGTCCGTCCCGAAGAAGCGTGGTGTCGTTGGTTACCAGGTTGTATACGAAGGCTGCCGCCTCCTCCCCGGTAATCCAGACCTCTCCCATGTGGGAAACGTCGAAAAGCCCTGCAACGCTCCGCACCTGAAGATGTTCCTTCTTGATCCCCAGGTGATCGTATTGGACGGGAAGAGCCCATCCTCCAAAATCCACGATTTTGCCCTTGAGTTTCACATGATCCTCATACATGGGTGTTTTCCGCAAACTTCTCCACCTCCCTTTTTACTTTTGTTGCGGTTCTATCGAGGACTCCCCGTGAAGGGGGTTCGAAGCCAGCCAGAGGGCGATATCTTTGAAAATACGCTGATTTTCTCCGGAAGAAAATGTTTGTGCCCGGCTTTCCAGGTGCTCCGCCATAACCGGAAAGGAGAGAGGGCACTCTTCGAGAAATTCCGGAATGCGGGCGATCTCTTCTGTTTCCAGGGCATCCGAATTGATTTCCAGGGATGTTATCTTTCCCTTGGCGCTGGTGATCAGGAGTTCCAGGCCTCCCCAGGAAAAACGATTTTCCAGCGCCAGGTCGAAGGTGGGAGAATTGCCGAAAATCCATTCTTGTCCGGCAAAGCGGTGCCGGCATTCCGAAAAGAGGGGGTCTTTTTGGAGCTCTTGGAAATCGAAGGTGAAAGGAGCTTCCCGAGGCAGGCCGTACTCCTCCAAAAAGGCTTGTCCCAGAGCTTCTTCGAGGGATTCTATGGTGAGATTCTGCTGAAGAGAAGCAAGATTGATTACCCGGGATTGTACCGAGGCGACTCCCTTGGAACGGAGTTTTGCCGGGGAAACCCGGAGATATTTCCCGAGCAGGGCCATATCCGCCTTTACGAGAAGCGTACCGTGATGGTACGAAGCCTCCCGGGCCTTGTAATAGGCGTTGCCGGAAAATTTGGCACCCTCTGCCAGGAGATCGTTGCGGCCGCTGTAGGATGTGGAGATGCCGAAGGATTGCAAGGCTCGGGCGATAACCGAAATTTGCCGATTCACATCGAAAAGAGGGGTGGGGAGAAGAAAGGTGAAGTTGAGATTTCCCAGGTCGTGGAAAACTGCGCCGCCCCCGGAAGCCCTTCTCGCGGGAAAACCTCCGTCCTTCTGAAGGAGATCCAGATGACATTCCCTCCAGGGGTTTTGATTTCTCCCGAAGACCACGGTTTTCTCGTTCTGCCAGAGATAGAGCAGGGGCTGGAATGCTCCTCCTTTCTGGCGAAGGTACTCTTCCAGAGCCAGATTGTCGTAGGGGTTGCAGCTTGAAGATCGGAGAATCGACGGATAGCGCATAAAGACACCACCTTCCCAGAGAAATATAAAGAATACAAAGTATCTTTGCCCCATGGGATGTTCGTGGTGTTCCGGCTATGCGGAAGTGAAGGATTTGAAAATAAAAAGACGCAGCCCATGTGACAACGTATTTCTTCAAGCGCAGGCGCTCTCTGTCACATAGCCCAACGAAGGGGTACTATTTCAGAGGACCCTCCCGCCGCAGTCCTTGAGCCTGAGAGTTTCAGCCCCTTACAGGCTTTGCCCCTTCGGCGTCCGTTTCACGGAACTCTCCTGCAGCGTTCAATAGGAGGATTTTTATGAACTTCTCTATGCTATGGATATTACACAAGCTTTGAAGAATGTCAAGAAAAAACGTCTTTATGACAGAACAGGAATAACGTTATTTCTATACGAGGAGGGGCAATAGCACTCCTGGAGAGTGCGAAATCGACTGGGTTTCTTTCAAAAACGGAAAAACATGGATTTGGGGAAATCTTTTTGCGACAAATCCGGATTTGGAGGTACAATAAGAAGAATTATTTTGACTTGTTCCGAAATATGGATGGAGGAGGTGAATAAACCATGCTGGAACAACTGGATCTCACGAAAAAGATCTCCAAGGGAGAATATAAAAAGGTTTTTCCCGATATTGCCAAGCGTCTCGGAGAATTGCAGAGAGAGGTAAAGGAGCTGGGCATTCCGGTGCTTCTCGTCTTCGAGGGGTGGGAAGCTGCAGGAAAGGGAACCATCATGAACGAGCTCATTCTTCCCCTGGATCCCCGAGGATACGAGGTGCGTAACTACCACACGGATTTACCCGGCGATGCCTATTATCCTCCCTTTTGGCGTCCCTGGAGATGGACTCCCGCCAAGGGGCGTATTCTTATCTGTAACCGAAGCTGGTACAAAGGGCTCATCGGCTTTCCTCCCCTTTTCCCTCTGGATAAGGAACTTCCCCGGACCGCCATGGACGACATCGCTTCTTTCGAAAGGACCCTTGCGGAGGGAGGAACCCTGATCCTCAAGTTTTTCTTCCACATCAGCGAAAAGGAACAGCGGCGGCGCCTCAAGAAGATGCGCCAACATTCGAGTACCGCCTGGAGAGCGTCGAAGGAGTTCTTCGACGAGAAGGATCGCTACGAAAAACTTCTTGTCCGAGTGGAGGAAGTGCTTCCCCGTACCGATGCGGGACATGCTCCCTGGATCATTGTGGAGTCTCACGACCGGCGCTATGCGGCGGTGAAGGTATTGGAATCGGTGCTTCTCAAGATGGAAGAGGCGGTGCGGAACCGCAAGGCCTTTATGGAAATGGCCGGAGATCTTCCGGAACTTTCCGAAAAGGAGGAGCTTTCCAAAAGCCTTTCGGTGCCCACGGTTCTTCAGAAGGTGGATCTCTCCCAGTTCCTCCATAAGGAGGAGTACCAGAAGGAGTTGCGAAAGTGGCAGAAACGTTTCCGCACCGCCCAGTACGGGCTCTACCGGGAGCGTATTCCCATGGTGATAGCCTTTGAGGGATGGGATGCGGCGGGAAAGGGAGGCTGTATCCGAAGATTGGTACAGAAACTGGATCCCCGAGGGTACGAAGTGGTTCCCGTGGGAGCTCCCAACGACGTGGAGAAGGCGCACCACTATCTGTGGCGCTTTTGGGAGAACTTCCCCAAGGCGGGGCATGTGACGGTGTTCGATCGAACCTGGTACGGCCGGGTTCTGGTGGAGCGGGTGGAAAACTTGTGCCTCCCTCGGGAATGGCGCCGGGCCTATGGAGAGATCAACAGTATGGAAAGCCAGTGGGCGGGATACGGTACGGTGATCGTCAAATTCTGGCTGCACATCGATCAGGACGAACAACTGCGACGCTTTCAGGCTCGTCAGGAAGATCCCTACAAGCAGTGGAAGATTACCGACGAGGATTGGCGTAACCGGGAAAAATGGCCCCTTTACGAGGAAGCGGTGGAAGAGATGCTCTGGCGTACCAATACGCATTGGGCTCCCTGGACGGTAGTGGAGGCCAGGGACAAGTATTTTGCCCGCATCAAGGTGTTGCAGACCGCTGCCAGAGCTGCGGAGAAGGCCTTGGAGGAGAAAGAGAAGAGCCTTTCTGAAAACAAAGGAGAATAGCTGTGGATTTTGGAATTATCTATGCTCCCATGCAGAGGGGAGAGGAGAAGGCGGTTATGGAGGTAGTGCACTCCAGCTTCAGCGCTTTTGTGGCTCCCGAATATCCTGCGAAAGGAGTGGAAGCCTTTCAGGCCTTTGCGAACGAAGAGGCTCTGAAGCAGCGATGCAGCTGCGGGGGTTTCGTTTTTACCGCCCGGAACGATGACGGGCTTGTGGGAGTTATCGAGATGCGAGACTGCCGGCACGTGGCTCTTTTTTTCGTGGATGCCGCCTTTCAGGGACGGGGTGTCGGGAGGGAGCTTCTCGCTCTCTCCGTGGAGGAATGCCGCAAGCGAAATCGTCGGTTGAAGGAAATTACCGTCAACGCTTCTCCCAATGCCGTGGAAGCTTATAAGAAAATGGGTTTTATTCCCGGTAAGGAAGAACAGATGCTTCATGGCATACGTTTCGTTCCCATGACGCTGCTTCTTCAAGGCGAGGAATGCGCCGGGGAAGAGGAATAAATAAAGAAATTTCTTATAGCGAGGCAGATGCGGCAAGAGCTTTCGTCGCATCTGTCTCGCTGTGTTATGATATTTATGGGAAAAGTGGACCGGAATTTTACGGAAATTTTTCTGTAAATCCATAAAATCGGTGCTATGTTCGAAACTGATAACCCGAAAGGAGCTGAAGAACCTTGAATATGCAAACCGGAAATTCGGAATATACTCTTCGTAAAACCACGATGGAGGATGTTCCGAAGATTCTCGAATTCATTTTGGAGCTTGCGGAGTATGAAGGGCTTCGAAACGAAGTGGAGGCCACGGAAGAGCTTTTGCGGACCCATCTTTTCGAAAAAACGAATCCTGCGGCGGAGGTGGTTTTTGCCTGCTATAAAGGAGAACCCGTGGGGTTCGCTCTCTTTTGCCGAATTTTTTCCACCTTTACGGGGTGTCCCGGAATTTACCTCGACGATCTCTACGTGCGCCCCTCCATGCGGCGAAAGGGGTTGGGGACTGCGCTCTTCGCCTATCTCGCCAAGCGTGTGCTCGAAGAGGGAGGAGCCCGTCTCGAATGGCGGGTGCTGGATTGGAATACCGAGGCCCTGGGGTTTTATCACTCTCTGGGGGCGGAAACCCTGGAACATCAATTGGTAAACCGCCTGACGGGAAAATCCCTGCAGAGAATGGCGAAGCACCTTCCCTAGATTTTTTGCCATTAAATCCATTCAGAATTCCTGCCGGCAGTAAAGATGAAAAAGTCCACATTATACGAAGACCTTCGAAAAGAATACCATGCTCCCTTCGAGGGCTGGGATTTTTCTCACCTGGAAGGGAGAATGACGGAAACTTCTCTTCCCTGGAGCTACCGGGAAATAGTGGAAAGATACCTTCAAAACCGTTCCGCTCTCTTGGATATGGATACCGGAGGCGGAGAGTTCCTTTCTTCTCTTGAAAATCTTCCGGATACCGTGATTGCCACGGAAGGATACGAGCCGAATATCCCGGTGGCGCAAAAGAGGCTTCGGGAAAAAGGCATTTCCCTGGTAATCTCCGAAGATAGAGAACCCCTCCCCCTGGAAGACGCTTTTTTCGATATTATTATCAACCGGCATGGCTCCTATAGCTGCAAGGAACTTCGCCGCCTGCTCATGCCCGGAGGGATTTTTGTCACCCAGCAGGTGGGGAGCCTCAACGCGGTGGATCTCAATCTCTCCCTGGGAAATCTGAACCCCCTCGAAGACTGGAGCCTGGCGGGGAATATCCGGAATTTTCGCCGGGAGGGATTCAGCTTTGTCGAATTTGGCGAAAACATGGGGTCCTACAGGTTTTTCGATGTTCCAGGAATTGCCTATTATTTGAAATGCATTCCCTGGCAGATTCCCGATTTCAGCGTGGAAAAATATGGGGAGAGAATGGAGCTTTTGCAAGAAATCATGGAGAAAAAAGGTTTTCTTGATTTCCTGTCGCATCGGTTTTACCTGGTGGCACAAAGGTAGACAAGTTTTCCCCAAGGCCCCGGAAGGGGAGAGCCGGGAAAAGAGCGGATACATAAAGCGGAACGAGGAAAAGACATCCCCGTTCCGCTTTGTCGTGTCCGGGAAGGGCGGGAGAGTTTTATCCTTTGCGCCGGCTGATTCTTTCCGCAGCGAAGGGAAAGAGGTTTTTTCGGTAACGGCGCAGAATATGGAAGGTCTGAAGCTCCTTGTCCATGCTCCGGTAGAGAAAGACTTTCACGAAATCCAGAATGCCCATCCATAGGAGGTTGTAGAGCCATACCAGGCCGATAAGAGGCCAGGGGAGCTGGGGGATGATGATGCCGAACCCCGCCAGAAGGGCCGCCAGAAGCTGGGTCCCGAAAACGCTTGCAACCAGGGGCCATGCGGGATAGGGGGGCGTGAAGAAAGCCCGGTGGGTTCGGGTGCAGAAAACCAGAAGATGCCCTCCGATAACGAGCTGGAGAAAGATCATGGATTTGATGTGTTCCGGATCCAGCTCCACGCCCCAGAGGGTGCCGTCCAGGTGGTGCATGCAGTACCCCAGAAGGCCGAAGGTTTGGGCTACGCTCAAAGCTCCCAGGGCACAGGATACCGTGAGTACCCGGGACATGTTCCATTTTTGGGGAGTGGGGGCGATGGGGGCATTGTCGTAGGCCAGGGTCATGGTGGGAATGTCGTCCAGCAGTGCCAGCAGAATGAGCATTACCGTGCTGATGGGTTGAAAGGGCACCGCAACTCCCTGGTGCATCACCGTGGGAAAGAGGAGCATGCTCAGCACCACGAAGACCATGATGTCGATGGTCATGGCGATGCGGTAGATGGTGTAGCTCATCATGCGGGCGAAGATCTGTCTTGCCGCCTCCACGGCCCGGATAATGACTCCCAGCCCGGGAGCGGTGAGAATCAGGGTAGCCGCCGCCCGGGCGGCATCGGTGGCGCCGGATACGGCGGTTCCCGCATCTGCCTGTTTCAGGGCGGGAGCGTCGTTTACTCCGTCTCCCGTCATGGCCACGATATGCCCCCGGGACTGCAGGGCCTTCACGATGCCGTACTTATGTTCCGGAAAAACCCGGGCGAAGCCCTCCGCCTTTTCGATGCGTTCCTGAAGTTCCCGGGGAAGGTCGTCCGGATCCGCTCCGGGAGTGAAGAGCTCCGGTGCCGGAACGATATGGGTTCCCATGCCGAGCTGTCCGGAAATTTCTGCGGCGATGGCGGTGTCGTCTCCGGTAACCATCTTTACATCCAGCCCGTATTCCCGGGCCCTGGCGATGGTTGCCGCGGAGTCTTCCCGGGGAGGATCGTAAAGGGAGAGAACTCCCAGAAATTCCCAGGCTCCGCCGTTCTTTCTCTGAGCCACTCCGAGGGCCCGGAGTCCCCGGGCCGCCAGGGAGGTCACATCATGAGCCACTTTTTCAGCAGTCTCTCCCGAAAGGCCGCAAAGATCCGCCATTACCTGGGGAGCTCCCTTGGAAACCTCCAGAATTATTCCTTCGGAAGAGGAGAGCCGGGCCTCGGTGCGTTTGCTTACGGGATCGAAGGGGGTGAACTTTTCCGGAGACCACGAGGCCAGCAGGGATTCGTTCTTCAACGCTCCGAGCACCGCCAGATCGATGGCATCGTTATTTTCCCGTTTGGATGCCAGGGCGGCGGCGAGAATGCAGTCCTCCTCGTTTGGCGAGGCGTAGAGCAGGGTCTCTCCCAAAGTGAGTTTGTTCTGCGTAAGGGTGCCGGTTTTATCGCTGCAGAGCACATCCACTCCCGCCATCTCCTCGATGGCTTGCAGCCGGGAGACGATGGCCTTGTGTTTGGAGAGATCCATCACGCCCAAAGCCATGGTAACGCTCAGCACTGCGGGCATGGCCACGGGAATGGAGGCCACCACGAGAATGAGAATGAGCTGGGCCAGGGAGAGAATATCCATTCCCCGGTGAAGGGATACCACCGCCAGGAGCACGCTCAGGGCGACCGAGAGGAGAATGAGAAAGTTCCCGATCTTCATGACCGCTTTCTGGAAGTGGGATTCCGCTCCTGCATCCCCCACCAGCTTGGCGGTACGCCCGAAGAAGGTGTTGATTCCGGTGCCGATGACCACCGCTTCCATTTCTCCCTGTTTCGCCACGGAACCCGAATAGGCGATATCTCCGGGGCCCTTGTTTACCGGAAGGGATTCTCCCGTGAGAGCTGCCTGGTCGATGCTCAGATAGTCCCCGCCGAAGAGTTTTACGTCTCCCGGAAGAATGTCTCCCAGGCGGATGCGTATGACGTCCCCCGGTACGAGGCTCATCGCATCGATTTCCTGCCAGGTTCCTCCCCGTTTGGCCCGGGCCTTGAGGGCCAGAGAGTTCTTCAGGGCATTCAAAGCGTCGCTGGCCTTGAATTCCTCGAGAAATCCGATAACGCCGTTGATGAGAAGCATGAGAGCGATGATGGAAAAGTCCAGCCAGTGTTCCGCTCCTCCTTCGGTGACCGCTTCGAAGAGGCTTAAAAGCCCTGCCACTTCGATCATCCAGGGAATGGGGCCCCAGAAGAAGGTGAGAAGTTTTTCCAAAAGACTTTCCTTTTTTTCGGGAAGTCCGTTGGGGCCTTCGATTTCAAGACGTCGGGCGGCTTCTTCCGGGGAAAGTCCCTTCGGAGAAGAGCCAAGCCTCCGAAACACTTCCTCGGAAGATAATTCCCCGGCCTCGTGGTCATTGAGATGCAACGTTTCCGATGACATCATGAACGTGTCGCCTCCTTTGCTTTGGGAGAGTGAAAAACGATTTGCCCCTTTGAAGGGGGGCTGTGGCATGGTGGCATAACGATAAAGAGAAATCTCCGGAAAAGCAAGCCTTTTCCGGAGGAGGGGATGGCGTTTTAGGAGGAGGTTTTATCTTCCGAAGACGTTCCGGAATCCGAAACGAGAGATTCCGGAGAGGGATATACGGAGTTGCGCCCCGCGTTTTTGGCCTGATAAAGCAGAAGATCCGCCCGGGAAAAGAGGGCCTCCCGGGTATCCTTGTGAAGTTCGAGCTGGGCCACTCCAAAACTTGCGGTAAGCTGTATCCGAGGAGCGTCCTTCTTTCCCCGCTCCGCGGAGAAGAGAGCTTTTTCCGTCTCGTAGCGCAGCCGTTCCGCCACCTGTATCGCCCGGGGAAGGTCCGTTTCGGGAAGGATCATGCCGAACTCCTCTCCTCCGTAACGGGAGAGAAAATCCTCGGCCCGCAGGGCCCTGCGCAAATTTCTTCCGAACTGGCGGAGCACGTAATCTCCCGTATCGTGTCCGTAGGTGTCGTTGACTTCCTTGAAGAAATCGATGTCGCAGAGAATGAGGGAGAGAGGTTTCCCGTGGCGATGGCACCGGGCAATTTCCCGGTTCAGGGTATCAAAAAAGCTCCGGCGGTTGGGAAGCCCCGTAAGGGCGTCCGTGGCGGCTATGCGGTGCAGCCGTTCCGCCTCCTTTTTGCGCAGAAGGTGGGCGGAGGCCATTTCGGCAAAGGTTGCGAGGGTGACGTTGGTTCCCTTGGAAGAGAGCTCTTTTTCCGGATGAATCAGGGCAAAGGCCCCCCAGAGGTGGGATCCCTGGAAAATCGGATAGAGGGATAAAAAGGCATCCTTCCGGGCCCAGGGAGGAAGGATATCCCTGAGAAAGGGGAAGTTTTCTACGTGATTTTGAATCATTTTCTTCGAGCCGAGCTCCTGAAGAAGAGCCTTGGGGAACTTCTTTACAGGAGCATGGGTCATTTCGGGGGGAGTGAAAAAAGGCCGGGTTCCCGGAGCGGCATATTCGAAAAAGATTTCCAAAACCCGCTGGCGGTCCTTGGAGAAGGTGTTGCGGAGCAGGAAAAACCGATAAGGCCCGAGGACGGAGCAGATCTTGCCGCACATTTCCTTCAAAGCCTCCTCCTTACCTCCTCTTGCAAGAAGCACATGAGCCGCTTCCCGGAGGAACTGTTCCGATTCCAGGCGTTCCCGAAGCTCCCGGTTCCGGAGTTTGATGGTTCTTTCCTTCCAGAAGTATATGCCCAGTCCAAAGGCCATGGCTCCCAGAACCACGGCGGCTCCCCAGAAGCTCCAGCGTGCCCATTCTGGAAGAAAGGCAAATTCTTCGTCGTAGAACCACCGGCGCTGGATGCTCTTGAGAGGAGAAAAAGGGCTTGCCTGCCATTTTTCAAGTTTGCTGTCCAGTTCTGCCAGGAGTTCCGTATGTTTTCCCTTGGTAACGGCGAAAAAGATGCGGGAGGGAGCGAAAATTACGGGGCTTCGCCAGAAATTGTAACGGCGCACCAGATTGGCCGTGGGAATCTGCTCGGCTCCGCAGATGTCGACCTTGCCCTGGCCCAGAAGCTCCATGGCTTCTTCCACCGTTTGGGTTTCCACGAGCTCGTATTTCAGGCCGAGGCCGTTGAGAATGCGCCGCAGCTCGTAGATGCCGTAGAAGCCTCCCTGCATGGCGATGCGCTTTCCTTCGAGATCGAGAAAGGAGAGGATGGTGGTGCCGGAACGGGTGAAGAAGGTATACCAGGTGGCATAGTGATGCACCTTGCCGAGGTCGAAATCCCGGTGTGGCAGGGGGACCATGCTGAGCAGATCCAGCTCTCCCCGCTGCAGCATCTTACCGAGCTCGTCTCCATGAGCCATGACGAAGGAGACCTCCCAGGGCTCTCCCTCCGAAAGAGCCCGAAGAAGATCCACTATGTATCCTTGATAGGAACCATCTTCGTCTTGGAAGAAGAGAGGCGGAAGTTCCGGCATGCCGTACCGGATGACGCGTTCCGATGCGGCGGCGGAAAGGTTTGTTCTGTCAGGGTTTCCAAGAGTCGGGAATACCGGAAAGAGAAAAAACAGCGCCAGGATAAGCCCCTGGAGCAGGGAATTCTTTCGAGGGCACCACAAAAGAGCTCGCTTCCGGGAGGTGCGGGAACGGAAACAAGGCGAAAGAAAGGAGATCCCCCGAAGAACGAGGGATGTTGCTTTTCGGAAGAAGGTACCGTATGCGGGCATGATAAAAGCACTCCGTTTCCCAGAGATTTTCAGAGTCGGGACAGCTTCCGTAAGCTGAAGTCTTTTTTGTGGTACGAAAAGACAGTGTTACTTCTTTTGAGAGGCGGGAGCATCCTTGCTTTCCGGATCGAGAGGCTTGCCGATCCGGAGGCGTTCTACTGGTATGGAGATCCCGATGGAAAAGGTGCCACCCGAGTAGTCCACCGTAGCTTTATCGGGCTCTGCGTACACCAGAGGAAGGGCGTTGAGGGCCTTGGACCCTTCCCGAAGGGTGGATTCTTCCAGGGAATCCCGAAAATCCTGCACCGAATCCGCTATTTCGCCGAGCATTCCCAAATCCCGGGAGGAAAGAATGTCTTTTTTCTTCTTCGGAGCGGGATGATTCATGACCAAGGCAAGTTCCTGCAACGAGAGATCTTTGCCGGGAATGTCTCCGTGGGAGAATGCCTTTCCTCCTCCCACGCCGGGAATGGGGGCGAGGGTGGGGGTAGGAGGAGAGAGCGGGCGAAGCCCCGGTATCTTTCCATCCCGGCTCTTGCCGGGGATAACCGTTTTCGGGCGCACCGGAACCGCCACTACGGAAGAGAACGTTTTCGGTGCCGAAGAGGAAGGAGTTTCTTTTCGAAGCCCGCACCCCCCGGAGAGAAGAGTTCCCCAAAAAAGGCATGCTGCACAAAGAAGGAGGGTGTTCTTTTTCATTGTTATAGAGGACAAAAGCCTCATGGAGCACCTCCTTTTTCGGTACGGGGAAATCATATGCTCTGCCCATTTTACACCTTTTCGGGATTTCTGCGGATGCATTATGGAAAATAACAGGGTATAATCCGGAAGATTTTGCTCAAAGAAGTGGAGGAAGGGCTTTTGAGAAGAAAAATTCTTTTTCTGTTCCTCGTCGGCGTGACTACGGTGTTGTTTCCTCTTCTGGCGGAAGGGTGAGGGGGCAACACGGTGGAACCGCGCGTGGCGTGGGAACAATACGATGCAACGGATTATGAAAATGCGGCGGATTCCTTCTCGCGGATTTCCTGCTCCTCCAAAGAGCGGGCTCTCTATGCCTATTTCGAGGGAAAGAGCTGGAAAATCCTGGACAACTATGGGAAATCCACAAATGCCTTCTACCGGATTATCCGGCGTTACTCCAAAGAGGTGGAGCCCCAGACGGGAGTTTCCTGGAAGCCCATGGCCTTTGCGGAGTATGCGGACTATGCGGCGGAGAGGGGAAAACCCGAGGATATTCTGCGCATCCAGGAGCGTTATGGTGCAAAGGCCTATGCCAAGGACCGGGTGCGCTGGCTTCAGAGCAGGAGGATTTCCGCAGAATCCCCGGAGCACAGGGAATTCATGGTTCTTCCCGCGGAGGCGGAGGTGCGGGACGTAGGAGTTTATCAGCTTGCCCGGGCCTATGCGGTTCAGGGGAACATTCAAAAAATGAAGGAAATCCTCCAGCCCGCCATGGCAGATCTCTATGGCAGCATCATGAAAGACGGCAAGGTAATCTCCCTTCGGAGGGAGGCCCAGGATCTGCTTTTACGCTACGATGCTCCCTTTACCCGGTTCATGAACGGCATGGGTGGAGTGATCCTGATACTGCTTCTTCTGGAGGCGGTTTTCTTCGGCCCCGCCCTCTATCGTCGGTTCCGGGGATTTCGGAAGAAGGGACAATAGGCGGTTGTTTCCGGATTTATAGGAAGAGCCCGGAGGGGGAAGGAAAATTCTCCCCTTTTCCGGGCTCTTTTTTGCCTTTCCGTATGGAATGGAATTCCCGGGGCGTTTTTCTGTTACACCATTCCCATGAGTTTCGGCAGAAAAAGAGGAATGGCGGGAACGAAGGTGATGAGGAGTAGCACCGCCAGCACCACGAGAATGAAGGGAAAGATCTCCCGGCTCAATTCCTCGATGGTGAGTTTGCTTATGCCGCAGGCCACGAAGAGGCAGGCTCCCACGGGAGGCGTCATGAGGGCGATGTTGAGGGATACCACCATGATGATGCCGAAGTGCAGGGGATGAAAGCCGATCTGTACCGCCAGAGGGTGCAGAATGGGGCCGAGAATGATGAGGGCCGCGGCGATATCCATGAACATTCCTACGAAGAGGAGGAGTGCCAGGATCATTCCCATGACGATCCACTTGTTGGTGCTTATGCTCAGCATAAGGGTGGCCACCTTTTCGGGAATCTGTTCGATGGTGAGTACCCAGCCGAGAATGGAGGCCGCCGCGATCACCAGAAAGACCACGCCGGTGGTGCGGGCCATCTTCATGAAAAGAGGCCATAAATCCCGGATGCTCAGATTCCGGTAGACGAAAAAGCCGATGAACAGAGCGTAGGCCACCGCGACCGCCGCAGCTTCCGTGGGAGTGAAGATTCCCGAGAGAATGCCTCCGAGAATGATGGCGGGCATGAGGAGGGCGATAAAGGCGTCCTTGAAAGCCATGAGCATTTCCTTCAGGGTGGCCCGGCGCTCTCCCACGGGATAGCCCCGTTTCTTCGAAATCCGGGCTGTGAGAATCATAAGCGCCCCTGCCACGAGAAGCCCCGGAAGAACCCCCGCGAGAAAGAGCCCCGCAATGGAAACCTGCATGAAGGCTCCGTAGATCACCATGATGTTCGAGGGAGGAATGGTGGGGCCGATGATGGAGGAGGAGGCGGTGACCGCGGCGGAGAAGGCTTTATCGTATCCCTCTTCGGTCATGGCGGGAATGAGCATGGAACCGATGGCGGCGGTATCGCTTACCGCGGCTCCCGTAATGCCCGCGAAAAAGACCGATGCCAGAATGTTGGCGTGAGCCAGCCCTCCCTGAAGATGCCCCACCAGAACGTTGCTGAATTTGACGAGCCGCGTGGTGATACCCGTCTTGTTCATGATCTCTCCGGCGAGAATGAAGAAGGGCATGGCCATGAGGGTGAACATGTCTACCCCCGCGAAGTAGCGCTGCGGCACGATTTGCAGGATGGAGGGGATGTCCATCTTGAGAATCGCTCCAAGCCCCGTGGTGCCGAGAACGAAACCGATGGGCATGCCCAGGGCGATAAGAACGAGAAAGCAGGTCGTGATAAAACCGGTCATGGTCTTTTCTCCTCCTTCAGGGGCACCGAATCGAACTCCAGCCCCTCCTCTCGTTTCACCGTGGTGACGATATCCTCGGACATGAGAATTTCGTCGAGATTTTCCCTTCGGATGTCGAGAATCATCTTGCAGACGAGAAAAACCATGCAGAGCACCGCACTCACCGGAACCGCCATGAGCCACCATTTCATGGTGGTATGAAGGGCCGTGGAAATCTGGGCCTTTCCTCCCTCGGCCATGCGGAATCCCTGGGCGGCGAGAACGTAGAGAAAGAAGAGAACCGCCGCATTGGAGCAGAAGATGACCGCCTTTGCCAGGAGCCGGGGAAGTTTCTTGATGAACATGGTCACTCCCACGTGCTCATGCCGCCAGATGCAGAGTCCCACCGAAAGGAGAGCCATCCATATCATGGCATAACGGGACAGCTCTTCGGACCAGCCGAGAGGGGAGCGGAGGACGTAGCGGAAAAAAACGCCTCCCAGCACCGTGGCGGTCATGAGAACCGAGAGGAGAAAGACCGGAATCTCCAGGGCCCGTTCCAGGCCGTTTCCGATCTTTCTCGCCAGGAGAAAGATGCCTTTCTCCTCCCGATCCTTCTCCCGGAGGTTTTCGTTATTCATAAGGATCTCCCGGGAGAGAGGAAAAGCGGGGCGGAGCCCCTACTTTCCCTCCTCCATGGCTTCGTCGATGGCTTCCAGATACATCTGGGCGAGGGCCACTCCCTCATCCTTATAGGTTTCCTTGATAAACTCCATAGCCGCTGCAAGTCCCACTTCCCGGAACTCCTGAAGCGCCTCCGGAGAGGGAGTGTTGATCTCCATGCCCGCTTCCGCCAGTGCGGGAAGCCCCTTCTCGGAGGATTCGATGATCCGGTTGAGCCCCCGCCCTGCCACGATGGCGGTTCTCGCCGCGGAATCCACGATCTCCTTTTCCTTTTCCGTCAGTCCCTGATAGAAATCCTTGTTCATCACCCAGCAATAGCTGCTGTAGAGGTGGTTGGTGATGGTGAGATACTTCTGTACCTCGAAGAGTTTTCCCGTGAGAACGATGGGAATGGGGTTGTGCTGGCCGTCCACCACTCCTGTCTGGAGAGCGGTGTAGACCTCCGCCCAGGCCACGGGAGTCGCTGCGGCGCCGTAGGCTCTCATGAGGTTCTGATGCGAAGGAAGCGTCATGGTGCGCATCTTGAGCCCCTTCATATCCGCCACGGTCTGAATGGGGCGCTGGTTGTTCGAAAGCTGGAAAAACCCTCCCGCTTCACCGTAGCCGAGAACCTTGAAGCCTGCCTTATCCTCGATCTCCTTGGCCAGATGGTCCCCGAAGGGGCCGTCGTAAACCTTCCAGGCGATATCGTAGTTGGGAATGGCAAAGGGGATATCCACGATGCTGTAAAGAGGATAGAAGGCTGCCATGCCTCCGGCGGAGGCGATATAGCTTTGAACCACTCCGAGTTTTACCTGTTCCATGGTTTCGCGCTCGTTCCCCAGCTGTCCAGCGGGGAAGATAGTTACGAGAAGATCTCCGTTGCTTTCCGCCTCTACCATGCTCTTGAAGACCGCAGACATGGCGGCGGTAGACACGTCGAAGGGCTGCTGCGGATTGAGGTGGGCAAGCTTGATGGTCTTCGGGGCTCCGAAGGCCGCTCCGGATGCGAGAACGAGACAGAGTACGAGAAATGCCAGCGTAATTCGTTTCATAGTTTTTTCCTCCTTGTGTTCCTGAAGAGTTCCTTATCTTTTTCTCTCCGCGCTCTTTGCTCTTTCGAATGCTTCAGGGGAGATCCTGTTCTCACCTCCTCTTCTCAGGATATACCCTTAGAGTATATGGGAAGAAATCCTTTCTGTCATCTTGAGGGGGAATTCGGTGTGCATTTTTCGGAATTTGCCGCTTTTTTCCGCAAAGTTCGAGGAACTGCAGAAGGAAATACAAAACAGCCGAAGGGCCCTCTCTTTTCTCGAAAAAAGAGGAATCCTTCGGCTGTTTGCATTCGAAACGTGCGGCCCTAAGATTGTCCTTTCTTTATCTCTATTTATTTGCTGGATTCCGAAGGGCGTTCCACCTCGGAAAGGGCCTCGCTGCGATCTTTGCGGAGATCCGCATTGCGAAAGGCTTCCGAATCGGGCAGAAGAAGAATGTATTCGTGAAGGGGAACCAGGATCGCTTCGAGATCCTTTCCCCGGCATTCCACGAGATGCCCTCCCCGGGTGCGATCCCTGGAAAGAAAGTGCAGATGGAACCCCGGCACGTTTATGCCTTCCACGTAGGAGGGGTTCCAGAAGCCCACCAACTCTCCCGCAAGATTTTCGGAGGAGAAGAAACGCTGTTTTTTGGCGGCCTCCGCCAGAGGGGGATAGGGTTCTTCCTGGGGAGGTACGCTCCGGTAGCGAAGATGTTCGAAGGTGCCCTTCACGAGAATCAGCCAGGGAACGTTCAGATTGGATATGTTTTTGAGAATCTCCTCTTCGAGCTCCTCCAGGCTTTGTACTTGGGGAAAAAGAGAGTTTTCCTCCTCTTCTTCGCTCCAGGAAGCCACCGAGGCGAAGGGGGTGGTCTCTTCGGGAGCCACCTCTTCTACCTGTCCCGAAATGGGAGCCCGGTAGCAGCTGCCTTCACTGAGAATCATCTCTCCGTCCAGGGCGTGGAAGGTTCCCAATCCGGCTTTGCCATGTTCCAGGAGATCTCCAATGGAGAGACTCCCCTGATAGACTCCGTCCATAAGGGCGTCGATGGTGGAAACCTGATAGAGGGTTCCTCCATTTGCGGGAATAAGAAAGATTCCCAGGAAGAGAAAAAGAGAGAAAACGATCACGGAAAAACGTTGTTTTTGTCGCATAAAGACTTACCTCCTCGATGATGGTTTGATATTCAAAGGGGTTCTTGAAAATGATGGTGGGGGTATTGTATCGCATTTGTCAAAAAAAAAGAGAGAAAAGGCTGGAACCGGATACAAGGAGGTATCTCCCATAAATTTTGCGGAATTTCCCCGGGTTGAAAGAGGAGAAAAGTTCAATAAAAGAAAAGAGGGTGAAAAATGTGGAAATAATCTTGTCTTTTCGGGGAAACCTGAGAGAATGAAAATGTCTCGAAGAGAAGAGAGATAGAGAGAGAGTACCACCCTGAAAAACCCCAAAACGGCCCGTTTCTTCCCCCAGAAAGAAGCCCCTCCGCAAGGAAGGGCTTCTTTCCTTTATATATTCCCCTTTTAGGATCTTTTACCTTTTACGGATAATGTCGCTTCCTGCTTGAAGACTTCTGAAGAATCACGCGAAAATATGGGCTTCCTTGTTGATGTTCATCAGCACGCCCACTTCTTCGTTGGTGCGCCAGAGGTACTCCACCGGGAAGGTGAGAGTCTCCTCTATGTCCTGAACTGCATAGTGCACGAAAAGGCGCTGGCTGTCGTTTTCCACGTTGATGACGTGGAGATCCTCTTCCTGGGCGGACTCAAAATAGACTTCCGCGTACATTTTGCAAAGATCTCTGCAGCGGTTTTCAAGATTTTCGCGAAGTGCCTGGTAATCCTCGAAAGCATTTTTCTGAAACATGTAAAATCCTCCTCGTCGCTTTTGTGTGATAAAGCGTTACTTGAATTGTCGAGCATTCCGAAAAGCACTCTATCATAACAGAGAAGGGAAGGCAAGAGAAAACTTTTGAGAAATTCGCTGCTTCTGAAAATACGGAACGTAAAAAAAGCGGAAAAGCGGCTCGCGGAAGCCGCTTTTCCTTACCTTGGGAAATTGGAACGTGCCGAAGAGTTCGACACCCAGCACGGGTACTGGCAGTATTATGAGGGGTAGAAAAGAAACTCTTTGAGATTGCCTCCCGCAGGAACCATGGGATAGACGTTATCCTCGGGAGGGACGAAGCATTCCACCAGGGAAGGGCCGGAAGAGGCGAATCCCTGGTCGAGAGCCCTTTCGAGCTCTTCCTGATTGCTGGCGCTATGGGCCTCCAAACCGAAGGCTCGGGCCACTTCGATAAAAGAGCACGTGGGATTTTCGCAGGTTCCGGAAAAACGCTGCTGGAAAAAGAGATCCTGCCACTGGCGTACCATGCCCAGGCTTCCATTGTTGCAGAGCACTATGGTGATGGGCAGATTGTAGCGCCGGCATGTCTCGAGCTCCTGAATATTCATTAAAAACCCACCGTCTCCGGCGACGCAGACCACGCGTTCTCCGGGATGTGCGAAAGCCGCTCCTATGGCGGCGGGAAGGCCGAAGCCCATGGTGCCGAGGCCGCCGGAAGTGAGGTAGGTGCGGCTGCGGTTTACCTCGTAGTGCAGTGCCGCCCACATTTGATGTTGTCCCACGTCGGTGGTGAGAATTCCTTCCTCTTCATGTCTTTTTCGGATTTCTCCGAGAATTCCCGGAACGCTCAGAGCTCCGGGGGGGGTTTTCTCCCTAAGAGGATAGTTGCGACGCCATGCCGCAATTGTGTCGATCCAGGGAGATCTGTCTTTTTGAACCGGAAGTTTTTCGAGCATTTTGGAGAGCACCTTTTGGGTGTTTCCCAAAATAGGAAAGGAAGCGGGAATATTTTTGCCCAGCTCCGCCTCGTCCAGGTCCACGTGAATGATGGTGGCTTTCGGAGCGTAGAATTTTTTCCCGCCGGTGCTCCGATCGCTGAACCGGGTTCCCAGGGCCAGAATGACCTCCGCTTCGGATACCGCAAGATTGGCCTGGGGAGTGCCGTGCATTCCCACCATACCGAGAGAGAGGGGATGGTTTTCCGGAAAGGCTCCTTTTCCCATCAGCGTGGTAGCTACGGGAAGAGTGCATTTTTCCGCCAGCACCAGAAGCTCCGCTTCGGCTTTCCCGAGGATGCAGCCTCCTCCCGCCAGAATAACCGGTTTCGACGAGGCGCTCAGAACCGCCACGGCCCTTTCCAGATGGGTAAAATCTTTGCGGTTCTCGGGGTGATAGCCCGGAAAATTGACTTCCGGAGGATAGTCGAAAATGCCCCGATCCTTCTGCACGCTGGAAGGCACATCCACCAGCACGGGCCCGGGTCTTCCGGAGGAGGCGATGACGAAGGCTCCCCGAAGTGCGTGAGGAAGTTCGTCGATGGTGCGTACCAGAAAGCTGTGCTTTACGAGAGGAAGGGAACAGCCGTAGATATCCGCCTCCTGAAAGGCGTCGGTGCCGATGGAGGAGGTTACCACCTGCCCCGTTACCACCACCAGAGGAACCGAATCCATTTGGGCATTGGCAAGCCCCGTCACGATATTGGTGGCTCCGGGGCCTGACGTAGCCACACAGACTCCTACCTTTCCCGATACCCGGGCGTAGCCGTCCGCAGCGTGGCATGCCGCCTGTTCGTGCCGCATCAGGACCGTACGAAAGGGAGCATCGTAAAGAGCATCGTAAAGGGGGATGACGGAGCCCCCGGGAATGCCGAAAAGGCATTCCACTCCTTCTTTTTGAAAAGCCTGAATGATCATCTCCGCTCCCGAGAGGGTCATGGGCAACTCCTTTCTTTTCCTTTACTTGCCTGTCACAATCGAGGCTATACGGTCTCCTGCCTTTTCGGTAGAGGCCTTGCCGCCCATTTCGACGGGGAGGTTTTCGAAGGAGGCGGTTTCGAGGTAGGTGCCTACTGCTTTTTCTACCATCTTCGCTTCCTTCGCAAGACCCAGGTGTTCCAGAAGAAGGGCTCCCGAGAGAATGGCCGCCACCGGGCTGGCTTTGCCGGTTCCCGCGATGTCCGGTGCGGAGCCGTGTACGGGTTCGAACATGGAAAGCCCATCTCCGATATTGGCTCCCGCCGCGATTCCCAAACCTCCTGCGATGGCTCCCAGGAGGTCGCTCACGATATCCCCGAACATGTTGGGAGTGAGGATGACTCCATATTTTTGAGGAGTCCGTACCAGGTGATAGCAGAGAGCGTCCACGTTGGCCACCGTGAGCTCCATTCCCTGGAGTTTCGCCTCATCCCGGGCGATCTCTTCCCAAAAACCGTAAATCTGGGGAAGAGCGTTGGATTTCGAAGCCAGAGTAAGCCGGCTCTCTCCTCGCTTTTTCGCAGCTTCGCAGGCCCAGGCGGTAATCCGCCGGATGCCGGGTTCCGTGGCGATTCCCAACTGGATGGCCCCCCGTATGTCTTTGTCGAAGGATGCGGAACAGCTTCCGCTCATGGAATAGAGCCTTCGGGAGGTGGCGAGATCGCAGGAAAGTTGTTGTCTTCCCACCGCGCCGATGCCCATGTAGAAATCTTCGGTGTTTTCCCGAACCACCAGAATGTCGATTTGTTCTCCTTCCGGGATTTTCACCGGCAGGGGAGTGCGGGCGAAGCTCTTGGCGGGACGCAGATTGACGTACTGATCCAGTTCGAAGCGTAGGGTAAGCAGAATTCCCCGTTCGATGGTTCCCGGTTTTACCCGGGGGTCCCCGATGGCTCCGAGAAGCAGAGCGTCATGTTTTTTCATCTCCTCCAGCATGGAGGATGTGAGAATATCCCCGGTTTCCAGGTAATGATTCACGGAGCAGGGGAAGTCCGTCCATTTCAAGGTATAGCCGAAACGGGTCCCTCCGGCTTCGAGGACTTTTTTCGTTTCCCGGATAACTTCGGGACCGATGCCGTCTCCGGGAATAGTGGCGATGCGGTACGTTTTATTCGTCATTGTCCGGACTCCTCCAGCTTTTTCCGTACATAGGGTACCAGCCCTCCCAGGCCGATAAGTTCCGAAAGAAAGGGGGGAAATGCTGCGGCTTCATAGGAGGTCCCCCTGGTAAGATTGGTGATGATCCCCTTTTCCGTATCTACGGAAAGGAGATCTCCCGACTCTATTTCTTCCGCCGCTTCGGGGCATTCCAAAATAGGAAGCCCCACGTTGATGGCGTTGCGGAAAAAAATCCGGGCAAAGGATTTTGCGATGACTCCACCGCATCCGGCTCCCTTGATGGCCAGGGGGGCATGTTCCCGGGAGGAGCCGCAGCCGAAGTTCTCTCCTCCCACGAGGAGATCCCCCGGAGAGACCGAGGAGACGAAGGAGGCATCCAGATCTTCCATGCAGTGTTTGCCGAGCTCTCCGGGATCTCCCGTCACGAGATAGCGGGCGGGAATGATGACGTCCGTATCCACGTCATCCCCGTATTTCCAGGCTTTTCCCTGTATCGTGGACATAATGGGGCCCCCTTCTAGAAAGTTTCCCCGAGATAGTCCCGGGGGTCCGTTACGTGCCCCGTGAGGGCACTCGCGGCGGCGGTAAGAGGACTGGCGAGAACGACCTCGCTTTTGGGGGAGCCCATGCGTCCCACGAAATTGCGGTTGCTCGTGGCCACGCAGCGTTCTCCGGATGCGAGAATTCCCAGATGTCCCCCAAGGCAGGGGCCGCAGGAGGGGGTGCATACCACGGCTCCCGCCTCGATGAAGGCGGCGATGTAGCCCCGTTCCAGGGCCTGGCTGTAGACTTCGTAGGAGGCGGGAATCACGATACACCTCACTCCGGGAGCTATTTTATTCCCCTTGATAATTTTTGCGGCTCCCTCGAGATCCCGAATTCTTCCGTTGGTGCAGGAGCCGATGAAGACCTGTTGAATTTCAAGGTGCGAGGCCTCCCGGGCGGGGCAGACGTTCCCCGGAGAAGGATGAAGTGCCACCAGAGGTTCCAGGGACTCCACCTGGATGGTTTCCTCCCGGGCATAGCGGGCCCCCCTGTCGGGATATTGAGGCGTGAAGGGGCGTTTTGCCCGTTGATTGGCGTAATGCAGCATGGTTTCGTCCGGTACGAAAAGCCCCGTTTTGCCTCCTCCCTCGATGGCCATGTTGGCCATGGTGAACCGATCGTCCAGAGGAAGTTCTTCCAGACTATCTCCGTTGAACTCGATAGCCATGTACCGGGCTCCCTGAACTCCTATTTTTCTCAGAAGGGCGAGAATCATATCTTTTCCCATAATGAAGGAAGGTCGGGATCCGGTGAATTCCGCCCGAAGGGTGGGAGGAACCCGGAGCCAGGACTCCCCGAGAGCCCAGGCGGCAGCGAGATCCGTGCTCCCCACTCCCGTGGCGAGAGCTCCCAGGGCTCCGCCGGTGCAGGTATGGCTGTCCGCTCCCAGAACGATGTCGCCGGGAAGGATGTATCCCTGTTCGGGAAGAAAGGCGTGTTCCACTCCCACCCTGCCTACCTCCCAGTAAAGCATATCCTGTTCTTGGGAGAATTCTCGGGATGCTTTTGCCTGTTCCGCCGCGGGAATATCCTTTTGGGGGGTGAAGTGATCTGGAAGTACCGCACAGCGTTCTTTATCGAAAACCCGTTTTGCTCCCATGTTTCGGAAGGATGTTACCGCGGGAGGCGTGGTAATGTCGTTGGCGAAGGCGAAATCCACGGGAACCTTGCAGATTTCTCCCACCCGGACGGGATCCTTGGTACGGGCGGCGATAATGGCTTCTACCAGGGTTTTAGGCATGACCGTTATTGCCCCTTCTCACCGCATCGAACTGGAAGAGCCGATTGATGGCGTTGATATATGCCTTGGCGCTGGCTGCCACTACGTCGGTGCTGACTCCTCGTCCCGGGGCTTGAAGGCCGTCCATGCTCAGGCGCACGCGAGCCTCCCCCATGGCGTCGGATTTTTCCGATACCGCTTTGATGTTGTACGAAACCAGTTCTGGATTCAATTCCGTAATACGTCGGATGGCGGCGTAGGTGGCATCCACCGGGCCGTTCCCCGGAGCGGCATCTTTTTTCTGTTCCTTGCCGTCCGAAAGGGTTACCGTGGCGGTGGCTTCTCCCATGGACATCTGTACCGCCAGATCCACCAGGGAGTAACGGCGTTCCGGAATGATGGCGAGAATGTCGTCCACGATGAGAGCTTCCAGATCTCCATCCGTAACGATTTCCTTGCGATCACAGAGATCTTTGAAAATAGCGAATCCCTGGGCGATCTCCTCCTTGCTCAAATTGAACCCCAGGGAGGTAACTCGATCCTGAAAGGCATGTTTGCCCGAGTGTTTTCCCATGACGAGTTTGCTTCCCGCAGCTCCCACGTCCTCGGGGCGCATGATTTCGTAGGTCTCCTTGTTGCAGAGAACGCCGTGCTGGTGAATGCCGGCTTCGTGGGCAAAGGCGTTTTCTCCTACGATGGCCTTGTTCGGAGGGACCGAGAATCCCGTAAGCCGCGAGACGAGAGAGCTTAATCCGCAGAGCTTGGTGCTGTCGACCCGGGTATCCACGCCGTAGTGCCGGGATCGCGTACGGAGAGCCATAACGGATTCTTCCAGGGCGGCATTTCCCGCCCGTTCTCCCAAACCGTTTATGGCGCATTCGATCTGCCGCACTCCGTGGCGCACCGCTTCGACGGAGTTTGCCGTGGCGAGGCCCAGGTCGTTATGACAGTGACAGGACCAGATTACCCGATCTCCGAGATCTGCGAGCTCGATAATGCGTTTCACGAAGGTTCCGAAACGATCCGGCACGGAATATCCCACGGTATCCGGAATGTTCAGAGTGGTGGCCCCGTTTTCCGCAGCAAGCCGGAAAACCTCCGCGAGGAACTCCAGATCCGACCGGCTGGCGTCTTCTGCGGAAAATTCCACATCCTCCACCAGGCTCCGGGCCTGGGATACCCCCCGCCGCACTTCTTCCAGCACTTCCTGTCGTGTCATCTTGAGCTTGTACTCCAGGTGGATGTCGCTGGTGGCGATGAAGGTATGAATTCGGGGTTTCGCAGCATCCCGCACGGCTTCGTAGGCCGCCTGAAGATCTTCTTTCCGGGTTCGGGCGAGCCCTGTAATGACAGGGCCCTCCACCTCCCGGGCGATGCGGCGCACCGCATCGAGATCCCCCGGAGATGCAGCGGGAAAGCCCGCTTCGATAATATCGACCTTGGCCCGGGCAAGCTGATGGGCAATCTGTATCTTTTCAGCGGTGTTCAGATTGACACCGGCGGACTGCTCTCCGTCTCGAAGAGTGGTATCGAAAATACGTACAAAATCCTCGGCCATTTTTTTCAACTCCTTACATATCCGAAAAGGCCCTTGAAAGGGCTATTTAATTCGAGGGGCTTCCTTGGCTTCCATCCAGGGCATCATAGTGCGGAGTTCTTTCCCCACTTTTTCAAGAAGATGCTGAGACTCCCGGCGTCTCCACGATTTCAGTACCGGCCGGTGGGTCTGGTTTTCCAGAATCCACTCCCGTGCGAAGGTGCCGCTCTGGACGTTTCTCAGAAGTTCCTTCATGGCTTCCCGGGAAGCCTCCCCGATGACCTTGGGCCCCGCGATGCAATCTCCGTATTCTGCGGTGTCGCTGATGGAGTAGCGCATCCACTCCAGGCCTCCCTCGAACATGAGGTCCACGATGAGTTTCATTTCATTGAGGCATTCGAAGTAGGCGATTTCCGGCTGGTATCCCGCTTCCACCAGGGTTTCGAAACCCGCTTTGATCAGCTCCGTGACGCCTCCGCAAAGCACCGCTTGCTCGCCGAAGAGATCCGTTTCCGTCTCTTCCTCGAAGGTGGTTTCGATGACTCCCGCCCGGCAGCAGCCGATTCCCGATGCATAGGCCAGGCCCAGTTCCCGGGCTTTTCCCGAGGCATCCTGGTAGACCGCGATAAGTCCGGGAACTCCCTTGCCCTCCTGGTACATGCGGCGTACCAGATGTCCCGGGCCCTTGGGAGCTACCATGAAAACATCGTTTCCTGCGGGAGGTACTACCTGGTGAAAGTGAATCGTAAAGCCGTGAGCGAAGGCGAGGGCGGCTCCCTTCTTGAGATTGGGCCGCACGTGTTCCGTATAAACCTGGGCCTGTACGTGATCGGGCATGAGGAACATCACCACGTCTCCCTGGGCGGAGGCTTCCGCCACCGAAAGAACCTTGAAACCGTCCTGTTCCGCCCTGGCCTTGGAGCGGCTTCCCTCGTGGAGGCCTACAATTACGGAGATGCCGCTATCCTTCAGGTTCTGGGCATGGGCGTGTCCCTGGCTTCCGTAGCCGAGGATCGCCACGGTAAGGTTTTCAAGAAGAGAAAGGTTCGCGTCTTTGTCGTAATACATGGTTGCCATGAAAAAGTACCTCCTGTGATTTTTTTTATGATATGGAAGCCCTCTTTCCTTTGGGAATGAGGGCCTTGCTCCCTGAAAGGAGAAAAGTTCAGTGCAGCTCCCGGACCCCCGCGAATCCCGTGCGGGACATGGCTACGGCGCCGCTGCTGGCTACTTCGAGAATACCGAAGGGGCGTACCGCCTCGAGAAGAGCTCCCACCTTCCCCGAGTCTCCCGTGGCTTCCAGAACGATGGCGTCCTCTCCCATATCCACCACGCGACAGCGGAAAACCTCGGCGGTCTGAAGGACATGGGGGCGATTGTTCATGGGAGCCCGTACTTTGATCATGGTAAGCCATCGTTCTACGTAGGAGCCTTCGCTCAGATTGGTGACCTCCACGGCCTCCACGAGCTTGGCTATTTGCTTTGTAATCTGGTCTACCATCACGTCGTCTCCCTCCACGACGAGGGTGAAGCGAGAAAGCCCGGGGGAGTGTGTTTTTCCTACGCTCAGGCTGTTCACATTGTATCCCCGTCGGGAAACGAGTCCTGCGAGGCGTGATAGAACTCCCGGATGGTTTTCTGCTAAAACACTGATGGTGTGCAGCATAGCTGAATTTCCTCCTTAGCAAAGGATCTTGAAATACAAAAAAGGACCGGAGCCCGTAAAAACGGGCCCCGGTCCTGAAATCCCTAGTAGTAAGTAGTACTGCGCTACCTTACCACCGGTTCTCCAGGAGAGGACCCGCAGCTAATAAGCAGTACAAGAATAATAACGACGACGGCGGAAAAATCGCTCATAATCATCATGATTTTTGGGTCCCCCCTTTCTTTGCCCGGTGGCAACGCAATGTAAATTAGCGGGAATTGTATCTGCCATACCGAAAAATGTCAACCTCTAATTTTTTGCCTGTGACGGGACAGGAATAATGTCACCCCTAAACGGGACAGGGAAAATGTCATCCCCTCTGTCAGAATGGGCACAAGAAAAGTTTCCTCCCGATACCTCGTGCAGATGTAAAAATGTTCGTTTTTCTAGGAAAACCGGGGGAAAAGGGGGATTTTTGTGTGGGTAGAAGCTGATGAATGTTGATCAAATAGGAGCAATTTTCTGGAATGTAGCACCATATCGTTTCCGTTTCCCTTATACTTAGAGGCGGAGGAACCTGCGTTTCGGAATCGCGAAAAAAGGAGTTTCCCGTGCCATGACAAAAAAGGAACGTGAAAGATCTTTCCCCGGAAATCTTTCCTGGGAGAATGCGGAGGCTTGCATTCGGGAGCTGGAACTTTCGCCTCTTCCCGGCGAAGGCGGCTATTTTCGAAGAGTCTTTACCTCCCGGGAAGAGTTTCCCGGGAGGGCGGGCCTGCGCCGAAGGGCTTCGAGCATACTGTATCTTCTCGGAGAAAAGGATGTTTCCAGGCTTCATCGCCTTGGCACGGCGGAGGAACTCTGGTTTTTCCTGGAGGGGTATCCCGCGGAGCACCTGGTACTCTCTCCGGGCTTCAAGAGGCGAACCCTTTTGGGGCATGGTCCGCAAAGGAGTCCTTATGTCCTGGTCCCTCCGGGAGCCTGGCAGGGAGCACGGCTCCTTTCCCCGCCCCCTGGAGGATATGCCCTCTTCGGCATTACCGTTTCTCCGGAATATCTCCAGGAGGATTACGAGGAGGGATCTGCTTCGGAGCTTTTGCGAAGTTATCCCGAGTGGCAAGAGTATATTCCGGATTTTACCTAGGCAATCCGGAAAAAGGAGGTTTTTCGTGAAATCCCGGAAGGAAATGGCGGAGCTGCTGATCAAGGTTCTGGGGCTATCTCTTTTCTTTTACGCTCTCTCGGAATACAACTTTCTCGTGGGACACGTGACGGTGGAAGGCTGGTCCATCGCGGTGGCCTGGAGCATTTATTGCTTTGGCAAAGCCTCGTATGCCTATTCCAGAAACACCATGCTCCTTATTCTCGGATACGCCTATCTCGTCATCGGGGCTCTCGACTTCCTTCATGCCCTTACCTACGAGGGAATGAACCTCCTTCCTTTCGGAGGCTCCGGAGTGACTACGCAATTTTGGGTATCCGCCCGCTATATCGAGGCCTTTTCCCTTCTGGGCGCTCTTTTATGCCGGAACCGTCGGCTTTCCGCCCGGGGGATCCCCCTGTTTTACTACACCCTCTTTCTTCTCGCCTTCGGCACCATCGTTCTTAAACCGATTTTCCCTCCCTGCTATATCCCTGGAGTGGGGCTTACTCCCTTCAAGATTTTCAGTGAGTACATCATCGTGGCGCTTCTGGGATGGGCCTTGGCCCTGGTACTTTTGCGAAGAAAGGATATCCGGGAAATTCAGCTTCTTCCCTTTGTGGGAGCCCTGGTATTCACCATAGCGGCGGAATTTTGCTTCACTCTTTACGAAAGCGTCTTTGCCTGGGTGAATATGATGGGACATGTCTTCAAGGGAATTTCCTTCTACTGCCTCTTTCGGGGCGTTCTGGTGGCGGGGCTTTTCAATCCCTATCGTAAAATGGAGGAATCCCGGGACGCTACCTTCCGGCTTCTTCATAATATTCCTATACCTCTCTGGCAATCCGATAAGGAGGGAACCCGGTTTTTCTGGAACCATGCGTGGATTTCCCTTTTGGGAGGAACCCCGGAGAGTTCCGAAGAGGGGGCTTCGACAAATCTTTCATGGGAGGAGCGGGTCCATCCGGAGGATTTCGAGCGATATTCCCGGGTCTATGCGGATGCGGTGGCACGGAAAAAAACTTTTTCCCTCTCCTATCGAATACGGGACGACAAGGGGCGGTGGCGTACCCTTATCGACACGGCGGTACCTCTCTGGGAGGAGGGCGAAGAGGGGTTCTGGGGAATTTCCTACGACCTGACCCCTCTTCAGGAAGCTCACGAGCGGGTGAAATCCAAGGAAAAGGAATGGCGTTCTCTGGCGGGAAATCTTCCGGACGGACTTTTCCGAATCAGCTCGGAAGGCCGCCTTCTCTTCGTCAACGCCAGAGGTATGGAGATGTTTTCCGTGTCCCGGGCTATTTTCGTGCTGGGAAAACTTTTGCGGGAGACCAAGCTCCCTCCCTCTTTCCGGGCCCTGGAGGAGGAGTATCTTCAGCCCTATTTCCAGGGGGTCCGGGATCTGCCGGAAGACCCCGTATCTCTCCGCAATCAGGGGCGTTATTACGAAGCCCGGCTCGTTCCCGAAGAAAACGAACGGCGGGAGCCCGAAGGCGTTCTCTGTATCGTTCAGGACGTTACCGCCCGTTTTCTGGGAGAATACGAACGGGAGCGTCTGCTCCGGAGTATGCATCGTTTTTCCACCATCCTGGAGAATACCAGCGATTTCGTCTGTATTATCAATTCCCGGGGAGAGATCGAGTATGTCAACAAATCGGGATTGCAGCTTTTGCAATGGCGTGCCTTGGGATACCCCCGGCGGCTGGAGGATATTTATTCCAGCTCCGAAGTGAGTTCCCTGCTTCGGGAGAGTTCCGCCCTCCTGGAGGGCATGTTCATTCATCCCCGACAGCGGTATCTTCGTTCCATGGAAGGGGAGGAGATACCCGTTTCTCAAGTTATGGTTCCCATTCATATGGAGGGGCAACCCTCGCGTTTCGGTATCCTCGCCCGGGATATCCGGGAACAGCGGCGTTTCGAGAAGGAGCTCAGCTATCAGAAAAATTTGCTTCAACGGCTTGTGGATTCCATTCCCATGGGAATTTTCCTGAAAGATCCCTCCCAGGAATTTCGGTATGTCTTCTGGAATTCCCGAATGGAGGAGATCACGGGGATTCCCAAGGAAGAGATCCTCGGAGAAAGAGATTCCGAACATTTTCAGCCCGATGTGGCAAAACACCTCAAGGAGCAGGACGAGGAAGTGCTTCGGAGAGGTAAACCTTTGATCCGTGAAGAGGTACGTCTCTTCCGGGAGGAAAGGGAACACCTTATCCGGCTTGTGAAACTTCCCTTGCTCGATCCCGAGGAATCCCGGGATTTGCGGCTTGTTTTAGGGGTTATGGAAGATATTACCGAAGAAAAAAACATGGAAGCCCAGCTTTTCCAAGCCCAGAAGATGGAAGCCGTGGGACGCCTTGCGGGAGGGATAGCCCACGATCTGAACAACATGCTTCAGATTATCCACGGATATGCGGAACTTCTTATGCACAATCCTCCGGAGGAGCGGGAAAAAATAGAATTTTTCGGCTCTTCCATATACAATGGATGCCATCGGGCCCGGGAGTTTATCGAACAACTTCTTGTTTTCCACCGCAAGGGAACCTATCGCCTGGAGAGAATTTCCATCAATTCTCTCGTGAGAGAAATGGCGGAAATGCTGGGACACGTTATGCCCGAAGGCATCGATATCACCTTCACTCCCGGAGGGAATCTCCCGGATCTCCTGGCGGATCCCGGACAGATCCGGCAGGTGGTAATGAATCTTTGCGTCAACGCCCGGGATGTACTGGGAGAAAGCGGGCAGATCTGGATTTCCACGGCCCTTTTCCCGGGAGAAAAACTTCGGGAGAAAATTGCCCCGGAGGTCCTTGGCGAACAGTACCTTCTGCTTTCGGTTCGGGATAACGGTCCGGGAATGTCCAAGGAGGTGCGGGAAAGGGTTTTCGAGCCCTTTTATTCCACCAAGGAGCGGGGTAAGGGAAACGGCCTGGGGCTTTCCATCGTCTATGCAGTGGCGACCCGTCACAGGGGATATGTGGAGGTGGAGAGCGAGCCCGGAAAGGGCAGCCTTTTCAGCATATATCTTCCCTGCGGGGAAGAAAAAGATTTGGTTCTCGGGGAGCTCTCCTCCGAGGTGAAGGGATCGGGAAAAACGGAAAAACCCGGAAAAGCTTTCCGGGAAGCTCCCGTTTCCGGGGAACAGCAAAAATATGCGACCGTTCTCTTTGCGGAGGATGACGAGGTGGTACGGGAGTTTTCCAGAGAAATGCTGCTATCTTTGGGGTATCGGGTGATCGTGGCGAAAAACGGCCGGGAGGCGGTAAATCTCTTTTCCTTATTGCGGGATCGTATCGACGCCCTTGTCTTTGACGTGATGATGCCCGAAATGAACGGATTGGATGCATATCGGGCCATTGCGGCCATGGGGTCTCCGCCGCCGGTGCTTTTCTGTACCGCCTTCATGGATACCGGGCTTCCCGAAGATTTCAAGGGGCGAGAAGACGTGTGGATTCTCAAAAAGCCTTTCGGGGTGGAGGATTTCCGGGAAAAGATGGAAGAGCTTTTTCCGGAAAGCGGGCAACAGGGGGATATGGGGTAGCCGGAATGCCCGAAAGGGATTCCGCGAGTAAGACCAGTATGGAGGCTGACGTGGTGGAACAAGGAATAGGCGTATTGATTGTAGAGGATGACAGTATGGTGGCCTTCCTTTTGGAAAACGCCGTAAGTTCCGTGGAGGGTTTTTCCATGCTCGGAGTGGCGACTTCTCTGGAGGAGATGTTCCGAGTCCTGGAGGAGCAGCCCGTGAATCTTGTGCTTCTGGACATTTATCTCGGCTCTCAGAACGGCTTGGAAGGATTGAGGCGCATCCGGACGAAGCACGACGGAGTGGATGTCATCGTGGTTTCCTCGGATAAAAAAGCGGATGACGTGGCTCTCACCGCACGGCTCGGAGTCTTCGATTACATTACAAAACCCTTCGCCTTCGAAAGGCTCCAGAAGGTTTTTCGGGCCTACAAAGAGT
>DAIPKP010000274.1:0-1296 GCA_036769705.1 Synergistaceae bacterium | reverse complement strand
TAATGGCGATGGAACCTTCCAGGGCATAAACGGCTTTTCCCTCTTCCAGACCATAGGCCACGGTGGTGAGAAGCCCGTTCTTGGAGCGGGAAGGCTTATCCCCGATATTGAGAAGCATGAAGCTCCCCGTACCGTAGGTGTTCTTGGCCTCTCCGGTTTCATAGCATGCCTGGCCAAAGAGAGCCGCCTGCTGGTCCCCGAGAATCCCCGCCACGGGAATTTCCGTGCCGAAGGGGCCGTTTTTCAGGGTATTGCCGTAAACGCAACTGCTCGGCTTGATCTCCGGAAGCATGGCCCGGGGCACTCCGAGGAATTGGAGCATTTCTTCATCCCACTGGAGGGTCTCGATATTCATGAGAAGGGTACGGGATGCATTGGTGACATCCGTGATATGAACGCCTCCGTTGACGCCCCCCGTGAGATTCCAGGTGACCCAGGTGTCGATGTTCCCGAAGAGGACCTCTCCCCGCTCCGCCTTTTCCCGAACTCCCGGCACGTTTTCGAGAATCCAGCGGATCTTGGTTCCCGAGAAATAGGGGCTGATCACGAGTCCCGTCAGATCGTTGACCTTGGAGCCTTCCCATCCGGGAGTCTTGCCCCATTCAGCGCAGAAATCCTGGGTTCGCATGCACTGCCAGACGATGGCGTTGTACACGGGTTTCCCCGTATTTTTATCCCACACCACCGTGGTTTCCCGCTGGTTGGTAATCCCTATGGCCGCCACTTCCTCGGCGGAAATGTTTTTGCCCTCCAAGGCTCCCCGGATAACGTCCTGGGTACGGGACCAAATCTCCATGGGATCGTGTTCCACCCATCCCGCCTTGGGGAAAATCTGCTCGTGCTCCATCTGATGCGAGCTTACGGGAAGTCCCTTTTTATCGAAAATCATGCATCGGGTACTGGTAGTACCCTGATCGATGGCTACCACGTATTTCTTCTCTGCCATAACGTTCTGTTCCTCCTCTTTTCCGGAAATTCTCTTTTCTTCCGTTTCGGCGGTTTGCTTTGGAGTTGCAGCCGCTACGGAAGCATCTTGTTTTCCTTCCACCACGGGAGGTTCCTTTTTTGCCGATGCCGGCGGTTTCCCGCCGCCAAAAAGTTTTTTCAAGAATGACATTGTGGTTTTTCACCTAATTTCTTAAGGAGATGCGCTTCTTCCGCCACCTGACATACCCGGGAGAGAGAGGAGCCCAGGCTGGCTTCCACCGCCGCCATCATAGCCCCCTCAAGTATCGGAGCGTCGGCGAAAAGAACTCTTTTCTTCGCAGAGCCGAGAAGCTCCAAGGCAGAACGGGC
>DAIPKP010000273.1:0-1297 GCA_036769705.1 Synergistaceae bacterium | reverse complement strand
TCGATTATTTCCGAAGAGGCATGGAAACCGCCGGGCACAACATAGCCAATGCGGATGTGGAAGGATATTCCCGGCAGAGAGTCGAGGCTTCTACCACGGATCCCTTTACCGATCCCGGCATGGCCCGCCCCTGGGTGTACGGCCAGATAGGCACGGGGGTCAAGGTGGATGCCATCGTGCGTATGCGGGATACCTTTCTCGATGCCCAATATAACGAAGAGATTACCGTACAGGGATACTGGGATACCATCCAGCAGACCCTCCAGACCGTGGAGCTTTACGTAAACGAACCCAACGGCGAAGGATTCAAAGTGGCGGTGGACGAATACTGGGCGGCCTTGCAGGAAGCGAGCAAGCGCCCGGACGATTCTGCTGTGCGCTCGGATCTCGTGGAAAAAACCCGAACCCTCACGGTCCTCATGGACCAGCTCATCACCAACTACGATCAATACCGGGCCTCTCTCAACGAAGAGATTTCCCTCAAGGTACAGGAAGCGAATACCCTTATCGACGAAATCGCGGAACTCAACGTCACCATATCGGAAATCGAGGGTGTGGGATGGAATCCCAACGATCTTTACGACGCCCGGGATCTCAAAGTCTCCCAGCTTTCCGAGCTTATCAACTGTGAACCCTCCAACATGTGCGACATGGAGGACGGGCAGTTCAAGCTCTACCTGGATGGCAAGCTCATCGTCCAGGGAGAGCAGACCCGGCATCTCAAGCTCGTCAAAATCGCGGGAAACGGCGGCTATTTCGATGTCCAGATAGAGGACAACGAGTTCGAACCCGTCAGCGATCTTGACGTGGCGGAAGTTATTCTTACCCAACAGGCCCCGGAAGCGGTGCACATGCTTACGGTAGAGCGCCTCGCCCGGGAAGTTGCCTGGTCCGTGGGAGGAGCGGATTCCGTTACCGATGGCGGCGACCGCCTTGTCGTGGAAAATGCGGATCAGGCTCTGGATCTCTGCGGCTTCTTCGACATCCAGGTATCCAGTCAGGGCGTACAGGTGCAATCCAAGGCCATAACCTCGCCCCCCGCGGCTGCGGCGGGAGAACTCCTTGGGGATCCCACTGTAACCGGAGAGCCTCAAGAATACTCCTTCCGAATTGCCGCAGGGGATTCCGAAACCGTGGTTACCGTGGAATGGGCGGAGATCCTGACCCCCGGTACGTTTCAGTGGGAAGTTTCCGATAATGCCGGCAACGGCCCTACGGGGTACGGAACGGAACTCAATATAACGGAATTGCAGGATTTCGTTAATACGAACTATACTTCTTTCCTTCACGGTACGGT
>DAIPKP010000272.1:0-1298 GCA_036769705.1 Synergistaceae bacterium | reverse complement strand
ATAACGCTTTTCCCCCAGGAGGACTTCCCGCACTTTGAGCGATGATCTGAAACTCCTTGGTGCGAAATCGACCGGGATAAATTCATCGAGGCTGCGGAAATTGGGAGCAAAGCCGGATCTGAAGGCCAGGAGTATCCGGCGTATCTTGGATCAATGCTGATGCGCAGGAGCCCGGAACATCTGCTACAAACAGCAAGCACGGATATACGGCGCATTGTGGTGCGATCCGTGGTAGCGAACTTCCAGGCGGAGGATACTCACGATCTTCTGATCCCTACGAAAGCGGCCCGAAACGTGGCGAAGATCCTGCGAGAATCGGACGCTGAACGGGTGGAGGTCATGACCACTCCATCATCGGTGATCTTTCGAGCGGGCGACGATTTGGAGTTTTCCACAGGGCGAATTGATGCCCGGTTCCCTGCCTATGAAAATCTGGTACTCCGTGGGGCAATCCGTGACGAAGAAGAAACCCTGAACGCAAAAGAGTTCAAAAAGTGTTTAGAAAGGATTAGAGACCTTGTGGCGAGCGGTACAGGAATAGCCCTCTTCATGGGGGGCAAAATGGCAGGGTTCGCCCCTGAAGGAATGGCCCTTGAAAGTTATACATCTAAAACTTCCAACCTCCCGATACAACCCCGAACGTACAACGTGAAATTTGTTTTGGAGGGGCTGAACCTCTTCGGGAATGACGAGCTTTCCATCCGCTACCACACATCTACCGGGCAGCTCACCATGGGAGGGGATGATTTGGTTTACCTGGTGATGCCCGTGGACATGACTCGGGATCAGATAGCGGGGCATGTTCGTCAGGTAAAGGAGTTCGAGGACGGAGGCGGCATGGTATGAGATGCCAGTTTGCGGAAAAAATACTTCTTTTTGCGGAATCCAGAGAGAGCTTTACGGCAAAAGACCTTGCGGAAGAGTTTGGGGCAACTACGCACTCATTTACATATCCGCTCGGGAGGCTTATCAGGGTTGGCGTTTTGGACTCCGGAGGGCGATGCCGCACTTACATGAAGGGCCCGAACTGGGCGAATCGAAAGTCTTTACTTAAAAGCGGCGAGTTTTCAAAGAAGGGGCAAAAGATGCTGGTTCCACGGGGACAAAAGCTCCCGCCGGATTTGGAAGAACGAATGGAAAAAGAATGGCACTGCCGGAAGATTCGAGAGTATGGTCTTGCACGTTGGTCAGCTATAGTCAATAAACGACCCGAGCTTTTGATGGAGCTTTTAGGATGAAAACCTGCGCCCTCTGCGGCGAAAAAATCGAAGGTAGCTACGTCCGGCGGGTAGTTGGCG
>DAIPKP010000118.1:0-6057 GCA_036769705.1 Synergistaceae bacterium | reverse complement strand
TCTTCGGTGATCCGCAAAAAGGCACAATGCATGGCAAAGCCCAGAATGCCCATGGCGGGAAGGACTATGGAGAGGAGTATGATTGCTATTTTCGATCGTAGCTTCAAGAGCGACACATCCTCGTGAAAAGCCCTCGGAAGAGGAGTAATTCAACCGAAAGCATGTAATCGTTTTGCTTGCCATTATACTATAGACTCTGCGCTTTTTCTGAAAGCAGGGCTCTCTTTTTTCGGGGAGAAGGAGAGGCCCCGAAGGCGGGAGAACCTGGAAAGCTTTTTCGAAATTTTTCCGACGTCATTCCACGTAATAACAAGGAGGCAGAACTCGAATGAAAATAGTGCGCGTTGCGGTGCCCGGAGAAACATCTTCCCTCTGGGGGATTCTCGAAGAGGGAGAAGTTCGTATCACCTCCGGTATGGGAGGCGAGGTCGTAGGGAGTTCCTACGCCGAGAAGGATGTAAAGCTGCTGGCTCCTGCGGAGCCTTCGAAGATCGTCTGTGTGGGGAGAAACTATTTGGAGCATATTCACGAGCTGGGCAACGAAATTCCCAAAAATCTTGGTCTCTTTCTCAAGACCCCCAACGCTCTGGCGGATCCGGGGGAGGCGGTCCCCTATCCCTTTTACTCCGAGAATTTCCATTACGAGGGGGAGCTTGCCCTGGTGATGGGGAAGGTTGCCCGGAATGTTTCGAAGGAGCATGCCCTGGACTACGTGCTGGGATATACCGTGGGAATCGATTTTACCGCCCGGGATGTGCAGCGCCAGGATCTTCAGTGGGTTCGGGCCAAGGCGGCGGATAAGTTCTGTCCCCTGGGGCCCTGGATCGAAACGGAGCTCGATCCCTTCGACCTGCAGGTAAAGACCACGGTAAACGGGGAGGTGCGCCAGGACGGGCGAACCAGCCTGATGATGTATCCCGTGGATTATATCGTAAGCTACATTTCGGAGTTTATGACCCTTCTTCCGGGAGACGTGATTCTTACGGGAACTCCCAAGGGCGTGGGTTCCCTGGAGCGGGGAGACCGTATCGACGCCTGGGTGGAGGGAATCGGTACGCTTACCGCGGAAGTTTGCTGATTGCCCCGGGATTTTTGCCTTTGAACGTGTCCGGAGAACCGCCGGAAGGACCTGCATAAATAGGTCCTTCCGGCTGCGTTCTCCGGGCCTATTTGTAGTAACATGGTGGCATGCGTATCTGCCGCAGCTCTGGAAGCTGCGGAGGGTTTTTATTTTTGTGATAGATAAAGGAGCTGAGTTGTATGAAGAACAGCCTGCGATGCGGAGTGTTCCTTCTTGTAGCGTGCCTGGGGATGTTTCTCGGGTCCGCCGCCCGGGCCGCCCTGCCGGTGTATCCCTATCCCCTGGTGGAGAACAAGGATATTTTCGGTGCCGGTGCGGTTTTCGGGGAGCCGAGGCAGAATGCCTTTCGTCATGAAAACTTTGTCATGGCTCTGGATGGCACCTCCTGGACCGTGGATTTCGGCGTTCTCTCGCCGGATGCGGCAAATTTGGATCTTCTCCTGCTTCGAACCCTGCTTCCCGCAAGCAGTTGGACCCTTTCGGCCACGAATACCGGGCCCCTTCTCGGAGCCGAAGACGTGCTGGAGATTTCCCTGGAGGGAGATTTGATCACCTCCCAGCCGGTGCGGCTTATCTCCGGAGATGTTACCAGAGATATTCCCTTTTTCTGGAATTTCGGAAGCGAGCCCCAGGGAATTTCTCGGTGTACCCTCAAGGGGGCGTACTATACCGTTTCGGGGGATCAGGAAACCCTGGTAAAGGAGGTGGAGCTCGATTTCTCCTTGGCCCTGCTGACGGATCCCGACAGTTTCGTGCTGGGATATGCCGCGGGAGCCGAGGATCCTCCTCCTTCGGCGTACCGCTATCTGCTCCTTTCCTCCACGGAGGACCAGGAGGTGGCGATGAACGTTTTCGCCACCACCACGGACAGTCTCTGGCTGCGCTTTCTCAATATGGGGCGCAACGGGGTGCGGGTGAGCGCTCCGGGTTTTACCAGCCAGGAAATATCCTTTGCCGGAGGAAATTCCGCGGGAGCGGGAATTTTCCCGGGCTATCTGGAACTTTTGCGCTCCAATCTCATTACGGGAATGACCTTCAATCTCTCCGTGGCGGGAGAAGGAGGACATGAGCTGCAGCGGCGCTATCCCTGTTCGGTGACGGTGGTGCCCTACTATCCTTCGGAACTTGCGGCGGCAGATCCCCTGCGGGAGAGTGCCGCCGGAGCGACTTTGGTTCCTTCCCAGATGGAGATGCCCCAGGGCATGTCCTCGGTGGAGCTTGCCCAGATCGGTACGGACAACCGTTTCGGCGAATCCGATCCCGCGGCCTATGCTGAGCTGGTTCCCGGAGCCTTCCGGGCATGCTATTTCGATATCGGGGCCCAGCGTTTCGATCCCGAGGAGATGATCGGGCTGCCCCTTGTGGTGACGTGGAAAGTCGCTTCCGAGGATCTGGCCCTCTACGCAGGGCTCTCCTCCGGAGAGATCGCCTCGTTCTTCGATTCTCTCAAGGCTCCGCGAGACGTGACCCGGAAGATTTTTTCCCATCTCCGGCCCTATAAGCAGTTCGGCCATGTCCTGGCGGCGGATTTTGTGGACAAGACAGGAAACTACTGGCCCTTCTTCTTTGAAACCGGATACGATGCGGAGGAGCAGAGCGTGACCGTGCAGTTCCGCATGGTCCTGGTGGACGACGCCAAGCGAGCGGTTACCCTGGCTCAAAAGGGACAGATCGGATTTTTCGCCCTTTTCGACGGAGCCCGGGACGGAGTTTTCCGGGATCCCCTGGCGCTTTCCTATAGAACTTCGAATCTTGCGGTTCCCGCAGGGGCTGAGGTTTTGGAAGATCTTCCGGATCCCATTCCCACGAGCAGCGATACTCCCACCAGCCCCACTCCCGGAGGCTCCAGCGGTTCAGGGGGCGGCAGCGGTTGCAACGCAGGGTTCGGAGGCGTCTTGTTGCTGCTGCTTCCTCTGGGCTTGCTCTTTCGTAAAATTTCGTAACCTTGGGGAATAAACGAAGAAAACCTGTATTTTTGAAGAGATTGCAGGAAAAGTCGAAAAAGGAGCGATTTTTGTGGGATATGTGCTCGTGAGCGGAGGAGCGGGATACGTGGGAAGCGCTGCGGCTCTCGCTCTTCAGGATGCGGGATATTCCGTGGTGGTGCTGGATAATTTCGTGAAGGGGCACCGCGACATGGTTTTCGGGGAGTTGGCGGAGGGGGATCTCCTGGACGCTCATTTTCTGGAGGATCTTTTTGCCCGGTATCCCCTGGAGGGGGTGCTGCACTTCGCCGCCTTCAGCCTGGTGGGAGAGTCCATGAAGGAGCCCGAGAAATACTACGTCAACAACGTAATGGGAACCCTTTCGCTGCTTCGTGCCATGCGCGCCGCGGGAGTGAACCGCTTCGTGCTTTCCTCCACCGCGGCGGTGTACGGAGAGCCCGAGAGAACTCCCATTCTCGAAACGGATCCCCTGGTACCCACCAACGTCTACGGAGAGACCAAACTCTTTCTCGAACAAGTTTGCCGCCGCTACGGAGATGCCTACGGGCTTTCCAGCATTATGCTGCGGTATTTCAACGCCGCCGGAGCGGACTCCCGGGGACGGGCGGGGGAGGATCACTCTCCGGAGACCCATCTCATTCCTCTCGTTCTGGATACCTTGCTGGGACGGCGCAAGAGTATCACCGTCTTCGGATCGGATTATCCCACCCCGGACGGTACCTGCATCCGGGATTACGTGCATGTGGCGGATCTTGCTTCGGCCCACGTGGCGGCGCTGGAATCCCTTCTCCGGGGAGAGGGGGAGGCGAGCTGCCGCAAGTATAATTTGGGGAACGGCAAGGGGTATTCCGTGGCGGAGGTGATTGCGGCGGTGGAAAAAGTGACGGGCCTGTCCGTTCCCCTGGAGAAGGGCGAGCGCCGCTGGGGAGATCCCGCGGTGTTGGTGGCTTCTTCGGAGAAGGCGGAGCGGGAGCTCGGCTGGTGCCGGGAGTATCCCTCCCTGGAGAGCATGGTGGAGACCGCCTGGGAGTGGCATCGGAGGCGTTTCGCATGAGGGGCTCCGCCGTTTCCCGGGGGCTTGCGCTCTTCGATTTCGACAAGACCCTGAGCGATCGGGATACCCTTTTCGATTTTCACTGCTGCCATTTCGGAACCTTTCGGGTGTACTCCTGGGCGTTGCGGCATTTCCCGACTCTTTTGGGGTGCCCCCTGGGATGGAGCGACCGGGGAGCGGTGAAGCAGGCCTTCCTCCGGCACTTCTGGAAAGGCGTCCCTTACGAAGATTTTGCCCAAGCCGCCCGCAAATACTCCCTCGAAAAAATGCCCCGGACGTTGCGCCCCCGGGCTCTGGAGGTTTTGCAGAAGCACCTGGAAAGAGGTGACCGGGTGCTGGTGATTTCCGCTTCCATCAAGGAGTGGCTGGAGCCCTGGTGTTTCGATGCGGGAATTTCTCAGGTACTGGGAACCGAGATGGAGGTGCGAGACGGAGTGCTTACGGGATCGCTGCAAACTCCCAACTGCCGGGGCCCCGAAAAGATCCGCCGTCTCCGGGAGGTGCTGCTGCCCGAAGAATATTCCCCCATCTACGCCTATGGAGATAGCGACGGCGATAAGGAAATGCTTGCCTTGGCGGATTTTCCCGTCTATCGGTGGCGTACCGGGTCATGATCTTCCGGGATGCGGCGGAGCTTCTCCGGCTCCGGCAGTGGGTGAAAAACCTTTTCGTCCTGGCTCCGGCCTTTTTCGCTTTTTGCGTGGGAGATTCCCTGGCCATGGCGAAGGCCTTGGGAGCTTTTTTGGCCTTCAGCTTTACCGCCGGAGGCGTGTACGTGCTGAACGATCTGGCGGATTTGGAATCGGATCGCAGGCATCCGGAAAAACGTTTCCGCCCCTTGGCATCGGGGCGGATTTCTCCTTCTTCCGGCATGGTGATCGGAGGGTTCTCTCTGTTGGGAGGATTGCTTGCGGGAGCCTTCCTGGGAGTGGAATCCCTGGGATTGCTCTTTTTTTACGTTCTTCTCAACGGCCTTTACTCCTGGAAACTCAAGCACCTGGGATTGATGGACATTTTTTGCGTGGCCCTGGGCTTCGTGCTCCGGGTGCTTTTCGGAGGGCTGGCGGTGGGGGTTCCTCTCTCCCGGTGGATCGTGATCATGACCTTTCTCCTGGCGCTCTTTCTCGCTTTGGGAAAGCGCCGGAGCGATCTCATCCTCCAGGAGGAGGGGATGCCGGGGCTTCGCTCTTCGGTGGAGGGATATTCCATGGCCTTCGTGGATGCCTCCATGATCATCACCGCGGGGGTTACCCTGGTGGCCTATCTCATGTACTGCCTCTCTCCGGAGGTGATGCGGGCCTTCGGCACCTCCCGGGTATACTACTCCTTCGTTTTCGTTCTCTTCGGCGTATTGCGCTATCTCCAGAACATTCTCGTCTTCCGCCGGGGGGATCCCACGAAAATTTTTTACGGCGACCGCTGTTTGCAGCTTCTTCTGGCGGGTTGGCTCGGATTTTTTCTGTTCCTCTTTCTGCTGCGTTAAGGCGAAGGGGCAAGGGGCTTTCCACAAATTCGAGCGTCGCATAATCTGAAAAGAATAAAAGAAAGGAGCCCTGGAATGATGGCTTTATCCGCAAAACCCAGGGTACTCGTTACCGGGGGATCCGGATTTTTGGGCATCAATCTCATCCGGCATCTTCTCTCCCGGGGGTACGAAGTTGCGAATATCGATTTCGCTCCCTTTACCTACGAGGATTGCAAGAAACAAATCCGCATGGTGGATGGAGATATCCGGAATTCCGAAAGCCTTCGCACCGCCATGGAGGGGGCGAACATGGTGGTGCATTGCGCTGCGGCGCTTCCTCTCTACAAGGAGGAGGATATTTTTTCCACCGACGTGGAGGGAACTCGGAAGGTGCTGCAAGCCGCGGAAGAGGCGGGAGTGACCCGGTTCGTGCATATCTCTTCCACCGCGGTGTACGGAGCTCCGGAGCGGCACCCTCTTTACGAAACCGATCCCCTGGTGGGGGTGGGAC
>DAIPKP010000017.1:0-33723 GCA_036769705.1 Synergistaceae bacterium | reverse complement strand
AGCTCCTTCCGGTTCGCAGAACCGATCTTTTTGTGGATTTTCTTCAAATGGCTCCGAAGGGTATTTCCCGTGACATTCAGCTCTTGGGAGATTTCTCCGTTTGAGTAACCCCGGGCCACCAAAAGGGCCACCCGGATTTCCTGGGAGGAAAGCCCCTCCCTGAGAAGTTGTAAATGCAGGAGTTCCTCCTCCCCGGGGACCGAAGACTTTTCAATCTCCTCTTCCTCGAGATCGTACCCCGCAAAACTCTCCGAAGAATCCCGAAAGAAGAAGCTCGAAAAAAAGAGCAATCCTATTCCCAGGAGGCTGGCGGTACGTACAAAGGGAACCTCCCCCCAAAAAGCGAGGAGCTCCATGATCTTCATGAGAAGAAGCCCGAGAAGAATGGACCCCATAATAATTCCCTGCCCCGTAGCAACCACCGAAAGGGCCCTTTTCCTTTTGGCCCGGGAACCCAGGTACAAAAGAATCGTAAAGACATAGGCCCCGAAAACGCCAAAACCCAGTTGCAGCAAAGCCAAGGGCAGAAAGGGGCGTCCCTCTCCAAGAGCTGCGAAGAGAAGAAACCCCAGCCCCACGAAGCCTTGTGCCCAGGGATACATGCCTCGGAGATCAAAACTGGAAAAACGATACAGCAACAATCCCATTCCCAGAGCTCCCAGGCTGTAAAGAGGATCCGTGAGCTTTTGATCCAGAATCATGGCAGGGCTCTGGCGTACCAGGAGTATGGAGAGAAACATGGCGGAGACCCCGAAAAAACAGAGTACCCGGAAGGCCAGCCGGGGAGGGAACACGAATCGCTCTCCGCTGCGAATCCTCTTCTTTCGAGGTTCTTCAGGAAATCCTCCGGGAGGAGTCCATAGGAAAGCCCCGAGAAAAGGAAGCAATACCGCCAAAGCGGTAAGGCACGAGGGAAGGAACAAGGGAATAAGAAGAATCACAAGGGTTCGGAAGGCGCAGGCGAAACCGAAGGAAAGAGCCTGGAGAGAAAAAGGGGCTCTCGAAAGGCGCCATTGCCAACAGGCCAGCTGCACCGCAGATCCCACCGCGGGAAGAGCCAGAAAAAGGATTTCCCCCACGAGAGACATCCCCCGAAGCCAGGAGCCCCAGGGAAGCCATGCCAGGGACATGAGTATCGCCGCTGCCCACACGCCCCGGCTCAGCCATTTTTCCCTGAAAAATTTCCCCCAGCGGGCCAGGGAAAAAAAGACAGCGCAAAGGACCAAACAAAAAAAGGCATACTCCATGTTGGGCCCCGGAAAAGGGCCTTTGGAAAAACGCGAAAAAAGAGACCCTTCCAGAACGGTAAGCCACTGCCAGAGAAGGATGGTTGCCAATCCGAGAACGCTTTTCACAAATTTTTCCCCCCGCTTTTTCTCTTTCTTCAAGCATACCATGGAATGACAAGAATCTCCTATCCATTGCCATTTCAAGGTTTAAAGGGGGGGTGAGAAAAATCACCCCTCCCTTGAAGGCTCTTTTCGGCTACTCTGTAGCCGTGTATTGAAAATCCAGATCCCTCTCGAAAGAGGGCGATAAAAAAATCCCTTCGGGCAAGGAGGAACCCATGCAAAAGCTGTCGAAAAAATTCCGGAAAAGATTCGTGAAGGGAGCGAACAAAAAGGGCTCTCATTTCCTTGCCTGGATTTTCGCTTTCACTCTCACGGTATCTTTTTCCGCCCCCCTCTTTTCTTCGGAACAAAGAGAGAACCCCGGAAAAACGACATGTCTTTCTCTGGAGGAAAGCATTCATCAGGCTCTCCGATGGCACCCGGAGGCACAAAAGGCAAGGGCTCTGATTGTCGTGGCTCAGGGAGATCTTTCCCTCGCCGAAACGGGAAACGAGGCCACTCTCGATCTTGCCCTTTCCTACAACCGCGAAAAGGTGCCGGCTCAAGACAATCCGGGAAACGCCTACGATACGGGAATCATCCTCTCCAAACCTATCTTCGACTGGGGGCGTACCGACGCAAAAACCCTCATAGCTCTTGAGAGCCTCGCTATTTCAAGGCTTCAGGAATACCGGACTCTCGAAAGTATCGTCTTCGAGGTGGAAAAAGCCTACTACAGCCTCCTTCGTGCCCGGTGGAACGCCAAGGTTCAGGAGGAAAATCTCTTCCGTTACGAAATCTATCTCGGAGAAGCCCGTACTTCCGACAAAGCCGCCCTGGAGGTGGAGGCGAGCAAGGCCCGGATAAGCCTGATTCAGGCGGAGGCGGCGGTGGAGGATGGCCGGGGAATTCTCTACTACAGCATGGGGCGCCCCCCATCTCTTTCCCTGGAATATACCGTCGAGGATGTGCAGGAGTACGAACCCATAGGGATTTCCTTTACGAAAGCCGTGGATCAGGCTTTTCTCTCCCGAGCAGATCTTCTGGAAGCCTCCAGGCGGATTCTCCGTACCGAGGAGGAACGCACCCTCATCGCCCGGGAGAACGCTCCATCCCTTTCGGTTCTGGGAAAATACAATATCGGAGGAAGCTCTCTTCACGAGGAGGATTCCTGGAGGCTCGGAGTGGAGCTGAAAATTCCTCTCTCCGACGGAGGTATCACCGCAGCCCGGCTCCAGAAAAACCGGGGGCACCGGGAGGCCCGGGAAGCGGAACGAAAGATGCTGGAAAACCATATCGTCCTCCGGGTAAAGCAGGCATTACTGGCTCTGGAAGAGGCCCAGGAGAGCCTCCACGTGGCGGAATCCGGAAAAATCCAGGCTGAGACAAGTCTTGCCCAGGCTCATGAGAAATACCGGGAGGGCACACGAAGCTCCCTCGAAGTGATGGATGCCATGAACGCCCTCAAGGATACCGCGCTGGATTTCAACCGGGCTCTCCACGCCTACTACACGGCACGAGCAGGATTGCGCTACGCCATGGGGCAGAGCCTATCCATGGAAATGCTGGGCCGGATAACTCCCGAAGAAAGCGGAAAAACAGCGGAATAAAGCACCTCGCCAAACATATCACCGAGCACATCACCGGAAAGGAAGGTGTATTTAGAAATGAGACATGTTCTTCTTCAGAAACCGTTCCATGCGTTTTTTATTTTCCTCCTCCTGGGGCTCGCTCTTCTCCTCCCCATGCTTCCAAATCGAGCCGGAGCCGCCGGAAAGAGCTGTTCCGGGCTTCTTTCCGAGGATCCCATGGTACGTATCATGTCACTTCCTCTCAGCGAAGACGTGGATGCCATCCTCGCCGGCATCAGCAGGGAAGTCTCCCGGGAAACCGGTCTGCCCCAGGAGTTCATCACCTATTACTGGCAGAGCATCGACAATATCAATTGCATGGGAAACAAGACCGTGGATTACCCGATTTTCGTGGATCTCTACGTTCCGGGATTTCTCGCCACTCCGGAAATCAAGGGACTCATGACAAGTATTGCGGACAACATCGAAAAATTTGCGAAAATCGATAAAAAATGGGTTTTCATCCACACCCATTTCCCCCGACAGGAACAAGTATACATATCCGGTGAAGTGGCTTCCTGGGATAACTACCAGGGCAATGCGGATCCTCCCTCGGAAATTCGGGAATCCTCTCCGGAAGAAGAAAATCGGGGATCTCGAAAGGGGCCCGGGCCGGGGAGTTTTCTCTTCGAGGATGCCTCCTTCATGTTTCAATGCCTCTGGCGTTTCGGAACCATCGCCGCCGGAGGGGCCGATCTGGGGGAGGCCCTTACCGTTACCAGCCGTATCGTGGAGGGAGATCCCGAAAGCTGGTATGCCTCGTGGTACGAGATGGGGCGGCACCTGGAGGATACCGCCCGGGAGTTCCTGGCCCAGGGACACGAGGCAAGCGCCCGGGAGGCCTACTTCAGGGCATGCAACTACTATCGGGCTTCGGAAATCTATCTCTCCCAGCCCGAAGATCCCCGGGCTCTCGAAGCGTGGCAGCGGGGACGAAACTGTTTTCTCCGGGCCGCGGAGCTTTCGGAAGGGGAGATAACCTTTGTCGAAATCCCCTTCGAGGAAACTACCCTTCCCGCCTATTGGATTCAGCCGGGCGGCACGAAAACCCCTCGGCCTACCGTCATCGTTCATACGGGACTGGACGGCACCGCCGAGGATTTCTACTTCATCATCGGTAAAAAGATAGCTCAGCGGGGCTATAACTGTCTCGTCTTCGAAGGCCCCGGCCAGGGAGAGATGATTCGGGTAAAGAAGATTCCTTTCCGGTATAACTGGGAGACCGTCATCACTCCGGTAGTGGACTACCTGACAAAACTTCCCGAGGTACATCCCGATAAAATCGGCCTTCTGGGGTACAGCATGGGAGGCTATCTTGCTCCCCGAGCGGCGGCCTTCGAGCACCGTCTCGCCTGGATAGCGGTAGATTCCGGGGTCTTCAGCGTCTTCGACGGGCTCATGACCAAGTTCCCCCCGGAAGTAAGAGAAAATTTGGGGGATGATACGGCAGAAGCGGAAATCAACGCTCTGGTTCGGGAAGAGATGGAGCTTCATCCGGAACTTCGACAGTTCATGAACCAGATGTTGTGGACCTTTCAGAAAGAATCCCCTTTCCAGCTTTTCCGGGCACTCCAGCTCTACACGGTAAAAGAGGTGCTGCAGGAAATCACCTGCCCCGTGTTGGTAGCAAATTCCATTCACGATCAGGTAGCGGGCTCCTACGAACAGGGAAAGATTTTCTTTCATGCCCTGGAGGCTCCGAAAACCTACCTGGAATTTTCCGATGCCGAGGGTGCCCAGTTTCATTGCCAGAACGGAGCTCCCTCCATTTCCAGCGAACGGATTTTGAACTGGATAGACGAACAGATGAAGCAATAGGAGGGCTTTACAAATAATTTTTCGCGGAATTTTTAATAGAAAACTCCGTTTATATGTTCCCTCTGCTCCGGAGTGGTCGAACCGCTCCCTTGCTTTGCTGCTCCGGCCCGTCGTCACTCAACGGCCCAAGTTTTACATACAAAAACGCCTGCTCAGGAGGAAAAAGAAATGAAAACGAGAAAAAGGATTTATCGAACCATCCTATGGATATGTGCCATCACAACGGCAGGAATGTTCTCTTTTTCCGCGGGGACATCGGGGGCGGAAGAAATTCCGAAAAAAGAGGGCTGGGATGCCCATGAATCGCAAACACGGATGCACTTTCAGGATAACGAAATGGAGTTTTCCCTGGCTTTGATTCTTGGAGCCACCGCAAACGGAGGATGCGAAATCGGCGAGGCCTTCGTCACCGCAGGGCGCATCGAGGAAGGAAATGCCGCAAGCTGGCAGAAGGAATGGATCGCCACGGCGGAACGCGCGGAAGCCCGGGGAGATACAAGCCTGGAAAAAGGGCATTCCATAAGCGCCCGTAAGCAGTATTTGCGGGCCTCCTACTACTACCGGGCCGCCCTGATCTCCATGCTTCCTCAAAATCCCCTCTTTCGGGAAACCGCGAACAAAAGCCGCTCTCTCCTGCAAAAGGGGGGCAAACTTCTGAATCCGCCTCTCGAATATTTCGAGATCCCCTTCGAGGGGTATCTTCTTCCCGGTTATTACCGGAGAGCCTCGGAAAAACCGGAAAAACACAAGACCCTTCTCATGATCGGAGGAGGCGAAACCTTCGCGGAGGATCTCTTTTTCTACATCGCTCCCCTGGCGCATGAACGGGGCTACAACTTTCTTACGGTGGATCTTCCCGGCCAGGGGCTGCTGCCTTTGGACGGCAAGGTCTTTCGGGCGGATATGAACATTCCCCTGAAGGCGGTGGTGGATTACGCCCTCTCGAAAACCGAGGTGGATCCCGAAAAGCTCGCCATGTTCGGCATCAGCGGAGGAGGAGGCTTCGTTCCCCAGGCGGCGCAATACGATAAACGCATTCAGGCCATCGCCATGAACTCCGCCGTGGTGGATGCATATACGCTTTTCGGCGCCATGCCCGTGGCTACCATGACGGAAGAACAAATGCAAGGTTTTTCCTCCTTCAAGGAAAATACCATCCGGGTCATCGCCTGGCGCTGGGGAGTTCCCATGGATAGCATTTCAGGCCTGGTGGAAGCCAACCGGGGTTTTTGCTTCGACCCCGCTCAGATTACCTGCCCCGCCCTCTCTATCGTCGGAGAGGGGGAATATGCGGACCCCCATGTCCAGGAGCAGCAAAGAATGTTCCTCCAGGGAGTTCCCTCTACCACGAAAGCTCTTCTGGTGGTCACTCCCGGAGAAGAAGGAGCCTCCAACCATTGTCTTACGGAGAACCGGAGCATCATGAGCCAGGTGGTTTTCGATTTCTTCGACGAGGCCTTCGACTCTTTTTTGCAGTAACCGGGCAAACCGACTTTACGGCGTATCGTTATCATCGAAAAAACATCACCTTTTTCCTTGACTTTGACACCGTGTAAAGCTTTATACTTATTCAAGAAACGCTCAGGAGATACCTGCAAAAGGCTTTTAACAACCAAGGAAAACAGTTTCTTGTCGGAGAAAGGATGGATTTCCATGCTTCAGGTTCCCTGCAATACAGAACTTCGAAAAACCTCCCCGGTTCTTTTCCGGGGAGAAGAACTCCGGCTTTCCAAAATCGTCGACCGGGAGGGAACGTCGGCACACCCGGTGAGCGCGGAAGAAGCATGGAGACGCTTCGAGCCTGTCCTCAAACAAAGCGGGGTAACCCGCATTTCGGACATCACTCAGCTCGATCGCATCGGCATTCCGGTCTTCAATGTGCTCCGGCCTAGTATCGACAGCTATTCCGCAGCCCACGGCAAGGGATTCACTCCTACCGCCGCTCGCCTTTCCGCAGCGGGGGAATCCCTGGAACGCTGGTACGGCACGAAGGCTCCTCTGGAATTCTTCCGGAGCACCTGGAGGGAGCTTTCGAAAACCTACTCCATGATCCCCCTGGAAGGCCTGGCTCTCACGCCGCACTCCTTCTTTCACGAAGAGCTGGAAATTCCCTGGGTTCTCGGATGGGATCTGGTGCATCAAGAGGAGATCCCCCTTCCCCTTGAGCTGGTACACCTTTCTCCCGGAGGCGAGGAAGATCGGTTGATAGATCTCTCCGAGGGGCTCCTCTTTCAGTGCAGCTCCAACGGCCTTTCCTGCGGAGTTCATTTTCTGGAGGCCATCTCCCAGGCTCTGCTGGAGGTCATCGAGCGGGATTCCGTCACCTGTTCCATTCTGGCGGGACGGGCCAAGGGACATCCCGCTCCGACCTTTCGAGTGGCAAAACTGGATTCTCTTCCCTTTCCCCGAGTCCAGGAGCTACTGAATCGCATCCGAAGGGCGGGAATCGAAATTCTTCTGGCAGATAACGGCACCGATGTGGGTATTCCCACTTGGAACTGCTATTTGGCAGATCTGGAAAATCCCGTCTCCCTGGGAAGCACCGCCCACGGTATGGGGAGCTCCCTGGAACAGGAAACCGCCTTGATCCGGGCCATCACCGAGGCTGTACAGGGGAGATGCGTTTTTCTTTCGGGGGTTCGGGACATCGTTCCCTCCAAGGAATTCCTGCGTTCCCTCCGGGGAGACGCTCGGACCGCCCTGGAAATTATGCGCCGGGGAGTTGAGGAGGAACTGGATCTTTCCTCTCTTCAAGACACCCCCAAGGGAACCTTCGAAGAGGACGTGCACTGTTGCCTGGAAGCCCTGAAGAATGTGGGGCTGGACCGGGTGCTGGTATTCCGGCTTTCCCGGAAGGAAGATCCCGTGCAGGCGGTGAAGGTAGTGGTTCCCGGAGCGGAGGGCTATATCTTCCCCTACTACCGGCCGGGAGATCGGGGAATCCGATCCATTCAAAAGAATTTGGGCGAGGGAAGCCCCCTCCATCGAAAGGAGCATTTCTCGTGGTAATTCTACTCTTCGGCGGCCCCTCCCTGGAGGGAATCGACCTTTCCGGCAGCGAGATCACCCTGCTGCCTCCAGCAATCCAGGGGGATCTTCTCCGGTATGTGAAAGAGCTCCGCCCCCGGGGGGTGGGACTATTGGATTGTGAGCTTCCTCACCGAAATCTTCCCACCTGGCACAAGGAAATTATCCACGTCCTCAATCTCGGCATTCCCGTGGTGGGAGCCGCTTCAACGGGAGCTCACCGGGCGGCGGAGCTCGCTCCTCACGGCATGGAGGGAGTGGGAAGCATCTACCGCCGGATTGCCTCGGGGGAGCTGGAGCGAGATGACGAGGTCCTGGGAGATTGGGAAGCCACCTCCTCGGGATTCCGACAGCTTTCCCTCCCCCTGGTGGTTATGCGGGATGCCCTGAAAGGGGCGGTAAAGGAGAAGGTGCTCTCTCCGAAAAAAGCCGGAATTCTTGTGGAAATTGCGGAAACCCTTTTCTGGCGACACCGCACCTGGGAGGCCCTCTTCGAAAAGGCCCTTTCCCGGGGGATAACCCGGGAGGATCTAAAATCTTTCGAAAATTGGCTCCCCCATGCACCAAACCCCATACGAGAAGACACCCTGGCCCTTCTGAAACGGCTGCAAGAGATGGAAACACTGGAAAACACGGATGGAAAAGAAAACCTCCCTCGCCGAAATGCAAGCTCTTCCAGCCTCTTCAAATCCCTGAACCGCCGGGATCGTTCGGTGCCATCCTCTTCGGGGCCTCTCCGGCAATGGTGCCTGGGAGATATGGCCACCTTCGCCCATCCCGAAGCTGAGGATCTGAACCGCCGGGGACTCGACCGCAAACTCCTTCTTCTGCTGGGCACTCTCTGGAAAATCGAACCCCGCGAGGAATTTCTCAAACTGGAGGAACAACGCCTCCGCCGTCGGTTCGGCCTGAAAAACGAAGAAGATCTTCTGAACTGGATGCAAGAAAACGATCTGGATCGGGAAGATCTGGACCGGCTTCTCCGGGAAGAAACGATCATCCATTCTTTACATCGCTGGTTTATGCAGGGACGCATTCACGAAAAAAATACCGGAGCCCTGCTGGACGAGATGAAGCTCCAGGGAAAATACGGAGAATGGAAAAAAAAGGCCGCCCGCCGGGAGGCTCTGCTGCGAAAAAATCCGGAGCTTTTCCATGAGGAAGCCATCATAACCGACACCACCCCTTTTATGCAGCTCCTTCGGGAGCATCTCCGGGCGGAAAAACTCCCCTGGAAGGCTTCGCTTATCGAAATCCTCGGAGAAACGGGGATGGAACTCGCGGATTTTCAGGATGAACTCCTCGCCTCCCGGGTAGCCCGGGCATGTATCAGCCAAACTCTGGGAGGACAGGAAGAAAACGAAGGAACCTCCCAAAATGCCGGGTCTTGAAAAAAACTGGGAGGGGGTTCGGATTTTTCGAAACCGGGAATCCCTAATATCCCAGGATCTTCTGGGAACATCCCCGCTTCTCTACGCCTCCTTCGGAGAGGGGGTTCTGGTGGGACGCACCTACGGAGAGCTCTTCGCCACCAAACTCGTAGAAAAAAAATGGCGGCGAGAAGCCCTCGTAGATTTTCTCGCCGCGGGAACCGTGGTTTTTCCCGAGGGTCAAACCTTTTTCGAGGGCGTTTTCGAAGTTCCTCCGGGGCATGATCTGCACATTTCGGGAAACAAAGCATCCCTAACGCTTCGGCAGAATTTGCCGGAACCCCGGGAAGAGCTCGGAGAAGAGGCCCTTCCTCTGCTTCGGGGAGAGCTTATCCGAAGCCTGGGAGAGATTCCCGAAAAGGCGGGGCTCTGCCTCAGCGGGGGGCTTGATTCCACATCCCTGGCCGCCGCCTGGGCCACCCTGGGCACTCCTCGATGCTTTCTCTACGCCGCTTCGGAAAGCCCGGATAAAGAACTTGCTCTGGAAGCGGCCCAAGCTCTGAAAATAACTCCCTTTCTTCTGGAAGCAGAGTCAAGAGTTTCTCTGGAAGAGCTGGAACAAATGCTCAAAATCCTGGAAATTCCTCTTCACATTCCCCTGGGGCCGCTGCCTCAATTCCGGCTTCTCCGGGCCATGAAAAACGAGGGGATCACCACGGTTTACAGCGGTCAGGGGGGGGACGAACTCTTCTGCGGCTATCCCTGGCACTTCCCCCTGGCCATGAAGAAGCTCGCCCTTCGAAATCCCGAAAAGGCGGAAGCCTGGGAGGCTCTGCACCAGAAATCCCCCCCCTTCGGCCCCCTGGAGCTTCGTCTCACGAGGCGCAGTTTCACCCGCACCGAAAGCTGGGTAACCCTGAACGACGGAGGGGCCTGCCAAACTCTGGGGCTTACCCGGCAAGAGGTGGCGGAACGTCCGGGAGTGCGGTTTTTCGCGGCGGATTCCACCAGCTGGGAAGAGGCACGCCATCAGGGGCTTCGGAACCGAAGCCTGCGGTATCTCCTCCACTACGACCACCGGCTGACGAGACATTTCGGCATGGAGGGAGAAACTCCCTTTTTGAGCAAAGGCATGGTGGATCTAGTCTCTCGGTTCAAACTGGATTTTCTCTATTCCCAGGGAATGCTCAAGTACCCCCTGCGACAACTCTTTCCGGAGATTCCCGAAAAGGTGCGTTTCCACACCCGGAAAACCGGTTTCTGGCACAACGGTCCGGGAATGCCGGATCTGCTCCCGTCGGTGCTTCGGATGCTGGAGGAGACGAAGCTGGGAAATCTTGTTAAAAACCCGGACATCTTTCCGAAAATAACCCAGGCAGCTCTATGGCGTTTCTATTCCGCCGGGTTATTGCTTGAGGAGAAAAACATATAAAAAATTACAGGAAGAAAACTCAAAAGGAGGCATCATCATGTCCAAAGAATCAGCGGTAACCTTTTACGAAAAACTCGAAAACGACAAGGAACTCATATCCCGCATTCAAGAACTTCAGACCCCCGAAGCCATCAGTAATTACGTTCAGGAAGAACTGGGATACGATTTCACCCAAGAAGAAATGCAAAAGGTCATCTTCGAACGAAATCCGGAACTAACCGATGAGGAGATGGAAGCCGTGATAGGAGGGCTCGACAGTTCTGATCTTGTCGTCGGCGGTATTGCCGCAGCCATAGTAGGTGCCGGTGGTGTTACCGGAGCAGTAATCGGAGGTGTAGTCGGTTATCTAGTCGTAGCCGCCGTGGCGGCCTGAACAAAAAACCGTAAAGGAGAAATGTACCATGTCCATGGAATCCGCAGTAGCATTTTACGAGAAGTTGGAACGTGACGAGGCGTTGGCAACGCATATTCAGGAGCTTGGGAGCAAGGAAAAGATAGCTGCGTACGTGAGGGAAGAGCTGGGATATGAATTCACCCGGGAGGAGATGCAGAAGGTGGTCTTTGAGCGCAATCCCGAGATGAGCGACGAAGAGCTTGAGGCGGTGGTGGGAGGAAAGCTGGATACATTCAGCGTGCTGGTGGGGGCTACTGCAGGGGTAGGCGTATGTCTCGCGATGTTTGCCGCTGCTGCGGCGTAAAGCTTTTATCATTAAATATCGCAAATCTTAGCCCCGTTGCACTTGTAGTTTACATCTAGCTTCTTAAAAAAATACAGAAGAGCTTCCGTTTCCGGGCCCAGGGAGCCTCGGGGATCGTTTTTGTGCAATAAGCAATAAATAAGGTTATTTTTTGTCTCACGCTTCGCAAAGCGAGAAAAGCATACAAAAGCAAAAAGGAGGAATCAACCATGTCTCTGGCATCCGCAGAAAAATTTTACGAAGACCTCGAAAACGATCCGAAACTGACCGAACATATCCGGGAACTCCAAAATCCCGAAACCATCAGCCACTATACCCGGAACGAGCTGGGATACGAGTTTACCCGGGAAGAAATGCAAAAGGTCATTTTCGAGCGGAATCCCGAATTATCCGATGGGGAGCTGGAAGCCGTTGTGGGAGGTGAAGACGCACTCCATCTAGTTACAATAGGGCTTGGAGGCGTAGCGGTAGGAGTTGGAGCTGCGGCAGCGGCGGCGGCCTGAGCCCTCTTCCGGGGGCGGCGAAAATCCGGTACCGGAGTACCACATCTAACAGACACGACGATTGCGGAGCCCGTTATAGATTTTGAAGGACTCCGCAATCCTGCAAAACAATCTTTAGCAAAAAGTCATTCTTTCTGATTCGAAAGAAGATCCCCGCCGCACCGCCCCATGGTGCGATCCGCCTCGGCGAGGATCAGCCAGAGTTCCTGAAGCGTGGCGAGATGATCCGCCCGGCTCTGCTGGTCCCTCTCCTGGGCGCTCAGGAGATCCAGCTGGGAGGCGAGACCCTCTCGATAAAGCATTTCCGCGATCTCCAGCTCTTCCGAGGATCGCTGCATCTGACGACGGCGCACCTTCTCAAGCTCCAGTCCCCGGATCCAGCGTTCCCGAACGAGAGCCAGCTCCTTGCTCACGGTGTCCTCCTTGGCTCCCAGTTCCCGATCCACCTTCTCCAGCAGAAGTTCCGCAGCCCGGGTGGCGTTGCGGGTTTTACCTCCGTCTCCGAAAGGAATCGAGAGCACCGCCGTGGCGAGTATTTCCCCCTGATGATCCTCCACGTAGGAGGAGCGGTAATCCTCTCCTCCCCGCCATCCCAGGGAGAGATCCAGAAAGGGAGCCAGCCCTCGGGCCGCCAAAGCATGCCGCACCGAAGCCTGCTGCCGGGAAAGACGCAGGGTTTCCACGTCCGGGCGATATTCCCAGGCTCTTTCGTAATCCACTCCAGGCCCCCGGTTGACGATCTCCGGAATATCCGGCACTTCGAGAAGGGGAGCCACCTTTGCCTGTCCCGCAAGAGCCCGCATTTCGATAAGGTTCTGCTCGTAATTCTGCCGGGCCTGAAGCAGCAAGGCTTCTCCCTCGTCCACTTGGGACTGGGCCCGCAAAAGATCCAGAAGAGGCACCAGCTCCTTCTGAAACTTCTCCCGGGTTACCTCCAGGGATTGCCGGCGATGTTCCAGGACTTCCTCCCGCATATCCCGGAGAAATCCCGCCATCACCGTCTGGCGATAGGTGGAAGAAGCCTTGGCGAGCACTTCGTTTACCGAGTTGGCGTAACGACTTTCCATAATCCGGAGCCCGAGAAGTAAATCCCGCTCCTGGAGGCCGTAACGCCCTCCGAGATCGATGCGCTGGCTCACCGCGAGATCCGCATAGCGATCTCCCCGGCTGTGATTGAGCCATCGGTCCACCTCGGCGGTAATGCCCCAGGAAGGACGTTGAGAAGCCAGCTCTCCTCGAATGGAGTAGAGCTTGGCTTCGATTTCCTTGCGGAGAGCTTCCAGATCTTCGTTGCGTTCAAAGACGAGATTCAGGTAATCCTTTTCGGGAAGCTCCTCGAATTCCGGAGATGCTCCGAAGGATGCCGGAGAAAAAACAAGACAAAGTATGAGCCACAAGAATAGAGAATAAAAATTCGGTTTTTTCATTCTTTTTTTCCTCCCCCCAGGATATTTGGGGTACAATTTATCGCAGTATCAAATCGCTCTCTACTATAGCATTGAGCTGTCTTTTGCGGAAAAAGTCTTTCCGTATTCGTCCATGAAGGAGTTTTTCGAACATGAAAAAACAGGTTTTCCGTCAGTCCGCCCTGGACCGCCTTTCTTCGCCGGAACAGCTCGATCTCCTTTTCCGGGTGGTCCCTCCCGCCTCGTGGTTCGCCCTCCTGGCGATCCTTCTTCTGCTGGGAGCTCTTCTGGGATGGGGTTTTTACGGTACCGTGGCCACCAAGGTGACGGGACAGGGCATTCTTCTCCGCCAGGGAGCCCTTGAAGAGGTTCCCTCTCCGGGAACCGGCCGGATCGAGATGATCCTGGCGGATATCGACGATTATGTCGAAAAGGGAGAGATCATCGCCCGGCTGGCCCAACCGGAGCTCCGCCACCAAATGAGCGAACTCGAAGGCAAGCTGGAAATTCTGGAGATCGAGCAGGATATGGGAGAGGAGATGGGAGAGGACAAGAAAAGCCTGGAAGCGGAATATCTCGCCCGGCGACGCAACGCTCTCACCGCCTCCCTGGAGGTAACCCGGGAACGGGCGGCGGCCCTGGAGGAACAGCTGCAGCAGTACAACGCGCTCTACCAGAAAAAATACATTACCCGGAGCCAGTACCTGGATGTGAAAGATAAATATAATGCGGCGCTTCAGGAGATTCTTTCCCGCCGGGAGGAACTTGCCCGGCTCCCCATGACCGCTGCGGATTCCACTACCCAGCTGGAACGGGAGAAGATCGACGTAAGAATGCGCCTTCTGGCGGCCCGGGAACAGCTTCGGGCCCTGAAGGACCGGTTGGAGCTGGAGAGCTTCGTCCGCAGCCCCGCCACGGGGCGGGTGCTGGAGATTTTCAAGACCCCGGGACAGGTCATCCAGTCCGGAGAGGCCCTTCTTTCGGTGGAAAAGGTGGGAGACCAAGAACAACCCCTTTACGTGCACGCCTTCGTGCAGCCCCAGCACGGAAAGAAGATCTCCTCGGGCATGGAAGCCCAGATTTCTCCCTCCGTGGTGAAGCAGGAAGAGTTCGGGGTTCTTCTGGGACACGTCACCCGAGTCTCTCGCTATCCCGCCTCTCTCAAGGGAATGATGCGTATTCTCGGCAACGACCAGCTCGCCAAAAGCCTTTCCCAGGGAGGAGCCCCCATCACGGTTACCGTGGCATTGCGTCCTTCCGCCGAAACCGAGAGCGGCTACGCCTGGTCTTCCGGAGGCGGACCTCCCCTCAAACTGCAGAGCGGTACCCTGACGGGCATCACCGTGGTGGTACACCGCCAGGCTCCGGTAACCTTGGTACTCCCCTTCCTGAAGAAGTTCTTCCTGGGAGTGGGAGAGGAGAGGCCCTCGGAAGAATCCCATGACCGATAAACCGGAAACGAAAACCCTCTGGAAGAACAAACGGATAACCACTCCCACAATGATCCAGATGGAGGCCACCGAATGCGGCGCCGCCTCCCTCGGGATCGTTCTGGGATATTACGGCATACATCTTCCCCTGGAAACGCTCCGGGAGGAATGCGGCATCAGCCGGGACGGAAGCAAGGCGGTAAACGTTCTCAAGACCGCCCGGCGCCACGGCATGATCGCCAAGGGGTACCGAAAGGAGCCGGATCGGCTGGGGGATCTTCCTCTTCCGGTGATTCTCTTCTGGAACTTCAATCACTTTCTGGTACTGGAGGGCATTCGGGGAGACAAGGTCTACCTCAACGACCCCGCTTCGGGCCCCCGGGTGGTGGACCGGGAAACTCTGGATCGCTCCTTCACCGGAGTGGCCCTCTCCATAACACCGGGAGCGGATTTCAAACCTCTGGGAAAACCCCGGAACCCCTGGGGGGCCTTGAAACGGCGCATTTACGGAGCAAAATGGGCGGTGGCCTTTGCGGTCCTGGCAGGGCTTGGCCTGGTAGTGCCGGGCATTCTCAAATCCTCCTTCCAGCAAATTTTCGTGGATCGCCTTCTCGTGGAGGGACGCATCGAGTGGTTCCGCCCCCTGCTCACCCTCATGGGTATCATGGCCCTGGTAACGGGAGCTCTTACCTGGCTTCAGGGATCCACCCTGCTCCGGCAGGAGATCGCCATGGCTCTCCGGGATTCCGCACGCTTTATGACCCATCTTCTCAAACTTCCCTACACCTTCTTTCTGCAACGCTACGCCGGGGAGATCGGCAACCGGGTGCAGCTGAACGACCAGGTGGCGCAGCTTCTTTCGAGAGAGCTCGCCACCACGGTGCTTCAATGCCTTCTCGTCGTTTTCTACGGCATTATGATCACGCTTTATGATCCTCCTCTTGCCCTGATAGCCCTGGGAGCGGGGATCATCAGCCTGGGAATGCTGATTTCGGTAAAACGGAAACGCTCGGACCTGAACGAAAAACTTATCGGCGAGATGGGACGTTTCGCGGGCACCGCCCTGGGAGGACTCAACGTGATCGAAACCATCAAATCCTTCGGAGGCGAGGACGATCAGTTTGCCCGGCTGGCGGGACATCTCGCCAAGGTTTCGGACGCCCGCACCTCCCTGGGACTTTTTTCCGCCCGCATGGAGCCGGTGATGCCCCTGCTCACCTCCATGGCCACCGCTTCGGTGCTCTGCCTGGGAGGATTTCGGGTGATGAACGGAGCTCTTACCATGGGTATGCTTCTGGCCCTCCAGACCCTGATGCAGCAAACCCTGGCCCCCATGTCCGATCTGGTGCGCCTCTGGAGCTCCTTCGAATCCGCCAAGGGCAACATCAACCGGCTGGACGACGTGCTCCGCTACGCTCCGGAAAAGGAACGTCCCGTCCTGGAGGAGGGAGGCATGGCGGGACGGCAGCAGGTACGCCTTTCGGGACGCCTGGAACTTCGAGAGATCTCCTTCGGTTACTCTCCCCTGGGAGAGCCTCTCATCGAAAACTTTTCCCTCAAACTGGTGCCGGGCTCCCGGGTGGCCCTGGTGGGAAGCTCGGGATCCGGAAAATCTACCGTGGCCCGGCTTGTTTGCGGCCTCTTTACTCCCTGGTCCGGGGAGGTGCTCCTGGATGATCGCCCCCTGGGAGAAATTCCCCGGGAACAGCTGATCACATCCTTCGCCTTCGTGGACCAGGAGATCTCCCTCTACGAAGGAACGGTACGGGAAAACCTCACTCTCTGGGACGAGACCCTTCCCATGGAACAGATCGTGGCGGCCTGCCGGGATGCGGCAATTCACCGGGATGTGGTAGAGCGCAACGGAGGATACGAAGCCAAGGTGGAGGAAAACGGGCGGAACTTCAGCGGAGGCCAGCGGCAGCGGCTGGAAATCGCCCGGGCTTTGGTACGGCGCCCCTCGCTCCTCGTGCTGGACGAGGCCACCAGCGCCCTGGATCCCCCTACGGAGGAGGCCATCGACAGGGCTCTCCGCCGCCGGGGATGTACCTGCCTCATCGTGGCCCACCGGCTTTCCACCATCCGGGATTGCGACGAGATTATCGTGCTCCACCAGGGAAAGGTGGAAGAGCGGGGAACCCATGAAGAACTGATCGCCCTGGGAGGACGCTATGCGGATCTCATCGAAAACTAGAGTGGCTTTACAAAGAATATGTTATGTGACATTTCATGGGAGCCTCCGTTCATCTGTTCCCTCTGCTCCTCAAGGAGTAGGGGCGATTCATGAATCGCCCCTACAAAGGAGCTTCTCATGATTTCTCTTTTCGAACAGCTTCTCTCCCGGGGAGAAATTCTCGACATCACCGGAAAGACCCCCTTCTTTCTGGATGATCCCGAAAGCCTGTGGTGCATTCTGGAGGGGGAGATTCACGTATACGTTACCTCCCGAAGCGGCGAGGAGCAGACCGGGGGGCGGGATCATCTTTTCAGCCTCCGGCGGGGGCAGGCTCTCTTCGGAGTGGAGACGGGGTTTTTCGGAACCTCCATGGGGCTTCTGGCAAGCGGGGTGCCCGGCACCCGGGTTCTTCGAATCTCCCGGAAAGATTTGCTCCGGGAGGCGGAACGAAGCGGCTACGCCGAGGCGGCCTCTCTTATCGATATTTTTCTTGACGGCCTCGGCAGGGGAATCGTAAAAGACATCGTCCCTCTTCCCCGGATACGACAGATTATCGCTTCCGGAGATTCGGAGCTGCAGCCGGATCAGGCGGGGGGTACCGAACATCTTCTCTGGGGAAAACTCAAGAAAGGACGGGCTCTCTTTACGGGCACCGAAGATCTTTCGCCGGAATCGGGCTTTTTCGCCCTTCCTTCCTGCTGCTGGATCGTTCCTCTCGAGGAGTGCTCTCTCGAAGCCCGCTCCACGGAGGAGCTGCTGAAGGAGGGCTCCCTGAGCTCCGCCTTCGACCGCTTCTGCGAAACCCTCTTCTCCTCCCTCGCCATGAATGCCCGGCTGCGGGCGGCGGACGACCTGGGAGAGCTCCGGCAGATGCAGCGCTCCCGAAACCGGGCCCTCACTTCGGGATTCGAAACTCTGGCCTCGGCGTTGGCGGGGAAATCCCGGCAAACCGCACGTTCCCGGGAGGAAACCCCCTTGCGGCGAGCCTGTGCCGCCATATCCGCAAGCCTGGGCACCGAACTCTCTCCTCCTGCGGAGGGAGTTTTGGAAGAGAGCATTCCGGATATCGCGAGGAGCGCAAACCTCCGAATCCGACGCGTTACCCTTTCGGGCTCCTGGTGGCAATCCGACGGAGCACCTCTTCTGGCTTTCCGGGAGGGCATTCCTCTGGCCCTTCTTCCCACGGGACGGGGAGAATACCGCGTGGTGGAAGAAAAGGGCAGCTTTTCCGTTACGGAGAATCTTGCGGCTTCCCTGGATCCCGAGGCATACCATTTCTACAAACCTCTTCCCGCGAAACCTCTCAAGGGACTGGATCTTCTCCGTTTCGGCCTGGGAGATTCCAGAAAGGATCTCTTTTTCACCTTTCTCGTGGGAATCGCCCTGGCCATTCTGGGACTCTTTCCTCCGGAGATAAACGGCATTATCTTCAGCGAGGTCATCCCCCAGGCGGAACGGGGGCGGATGGTGCAGCTTTTCGCCATTCTTATCGCCCTGGGAGTGTCCTCGGCACTCCTGCGCTTCGCCCAGGGGATAGCCTTTCTGCGCACCGAGTGCGTGCTGGACCATTCGGTCTCCGTGGGAATCTGGGACCGCATTCTTCGGCTTCCGGTGGATTTTTTCCGCACCACCACCTCGGGGGAGCTCGCCAGCCGGGCCCTGGGACTCTACATGCTCCGGAACGTGGCCTCCCTGGCGGTAAAAACGCTTCTGGTGGAGAGCATCTTCGTGATCTTCTATGTGGGCCAATCCTTCTGGTACGACTGGAAACTGGGGCTTACCGGCCTGGGATGCCTGGCTCTCCAGGGCCTTCTCATGATAGGGGTCAATCTGCTGCAGCTCCGGTACCAGCGGCGCATGGCCACTCTTCAGAACCGGCTTTCCAGCCTTACCTTCCAGATTCTTACGGGCATAGCCAAGATCCGCATCGCCGGAGCGGAGGAACGATCCTTCTCCCGCTGGGCGAACCTCTTCGGAAGCCAGCGAAGCTCCTCCACCCGGGCCCGCAGCCTGGAAAACGGGCTGAACACAGCCACCGCCTTCTTCTCGGGGATCACCTCCATGGCCATTCTCTACGCCCTCATCCGCTGGAGCGCTTCCGACGGCTCCTACGACACCGGGCGCTTCATGGCCTTCTGGACCGCCTTCGCGGCGCTCCAGGGTTCCTTTCTCCAGGTGATCAACTCCACCACCACCGCCCTGAACGTGCTTCCTCTGGTGGAAAATTTGAAACCCCTCCTGGAGACGGAGCCCGAAACGGGAGAGCGTAAGAGCGACCCCGGCACAATCACGGGGCGCATCGATCTGGACCGGGTAACCTTCCGCTATCGCAGCGACGGCCCTCCGGTCATCCGGGATCTGAGCTTTTCCGTGAAACCCGGAGAGTTCGTGGCGGTGGTGGGTCCCTCGGGAGCGGGGAAATCCACTCTTATCCGGCTTCTTCTGGGCTTCGACCGCCCCGAATCGGGAGGGGTTTTCTTCGACAGCAAAGATCTGGGAGATCTGGATTTGAAAAAACTCCGGGAACAGATCGGGGTGGTCCTTCAGGGAGGCGGGCTTTTACCGGGGGACATCGCCTCCAACGTCCGTTGCTCCCGCCCTCTCTCCCTGGCCCAGGTGGAGGAGGCCCTCGCCAGGGCGGGGATGGCGGAGGATCTCGCGGAGATGCCCATGGGAGTGCACACGGTGATCACCGAGGGAGCCAATACCATTTCGGGAGGCCAGAAACAGCGGCTCCTCATCGCCCGGGCCCTGGCGGGAAATCCCAAGGTGCTTCTCTTCGACGAGGCCACCAGCGCCCTGGATAACCGAACTCAGGAGCTGGTGAGCCAAAGCCTGGAAAATATCGAAGCCACCCGCATCGTGGTAGCCCACCGGCTCTCCACGGTGATGGGAGCGGACCGGATCCTGGTCATGCAACAGGGGCAGCTTGTGGAAGAGGGAACCTATCGGGAGCTCTTCGCCAGGGGAGGTCTTTTTACGGAACTCGCCCGGCGGCAGATGGTGTAAACTTCGCCGAACGAGATTGATACCACCACACCACTGTCTGTAAAGCCGCTCTAAAGGCTCTTACCCTCTTCCGAGCAGGGCCTCCACCTCGTTTCGGCGGGGAATGCTCGGCTGAGCTCCCAGGATTTCGCACGCCAGTGCTCCGGCACAGCAGGCGAAACGCACCGCCTCCTCCAAAGGCTTCTCCTCGCTCAGTGCAACGCCCAAGGCGCCGGTAAAGGTATCTCCCGCTCCGGTGGTATCCACCACGGAAACCGGAAAGGAAGGTACCTTGCCGGAACTCTCCCGGGTAAAGTAGGCAGCTCCTTCCTCCCCCAGAGTGACCACCACCGAAGGAACGCCCCGCTCCAAAATGCGTTTCGCTCCGGAAGCCACATCCTCGCTACCGCTCGCCTGAGCAAGCTCGATGCGGTTCGGCACGAAAACATCCACCAGAGAATAGATTTCTTCGGGAAGCTTTGTCCAGGGGGCGGGATTCAACACCGTGGCGATGCCCATCTTCCGGGCCATGCGAAAAGCCGCCATTACGGCGGATACGGGAACTTCCAGCTGGGCCAGCAGCATGGAGGCTCCCTCCAGAAGATTCCGGGAATTTTCCAGATCCTCCGGAAGAAGCCGGGAGTTGGCTCCGGGAGCAACGATGATACTGTTGTCTCCCTTCACGAGAGTGATGACCGCCACCCCCGTAGGATCCTGGGAAGTACCGTAGATGCCTCGCACATCCACCCCCTCCAGACGTAGAGCTTCCTTGAGGCGGCCTCCGTAGGCATCTTCCCCTACCCTGCCGATATGAACCACCTCCGCCCCCATCCGGGCGCAGGCCACGGATTGATTGGCTCCCTTCCCCCCGTAGGCATCCCCGAAGGGCCCTCCGAGAAGAGTCTCTCCCAAGACAGGAAGCCGGGGAGTATGCATAATAAGATCCATATTCAGAGATCCCACCACAACGATTCGAGACAATCCAACCACTTCCTTTGTCATTTTGGAAAACCACGTCAATCTTTCACAAGATCGAGACCTTCGCGACAATCAATATACACGATTCGGTTACATAAATTCTCTTCTCTACTTGACAGAAGTTTTTTCATAGCCTAGCATGAGGAAAAGGTTTGCGCAATCGTTTGCTTTTATAAAAAACCTTTTTTGAAGGAACTTTGCAAGGAAACGGGGGAAGACCATGGCCACCATGAAGGATATCGCCAAACGGGCAGGGGTATCCATAACTACCGTGTCTCACGTATTGAACGAAACCCGTTTTGTGAGCGAGAACGTCCAGAACAGGGTTCTTGAGGCCGCCAAGGATCTGGGATACCAACCCAACGTGCTTGCCCGGGGGCTTCGGCGGGGGAAATCCCATACTCTGGGGCTTATCGTTCCGGACGTGACCAACCCCTACTTTGCCGAAATCGCTCGAAGTGTGGAGGATGCCTGTGCCGCCCAGGGATATGCGGTTATTCTCTGCAACTCCGATGGTCGGAGAGAACGCCAGAAAAACGCCGTGGAGGTGCTGGCATCGAACCGGGTAGGAGGACTCATCCTGGTGAACGTGGGAATGAGCCGTCAAGAGGCGGCGATCTTCGAAAACCTGGATATTCCTCTGGTGATGCTGGATCGGGAGATTCCAGGGTTTCCCGTGGATTCCATTCAGGTAGATAACGCCCTTGGAGGCCGCCAGGCCACGGAACACCTTCTCCATCTGGGACACCGCCGCATCGCATGCCTGGGAGCTCCTTCTCAGGTCTCTCCCAGCAGCGACCGGGTGAAGGGATACGGCCAGGCCCTTAAGAATGCGGGCATCGAGATGGATCCGGACCTCATCTTTCGAGGCGATTTCACTCCCGAAGGGGGATATCGCTGCGCCCAACGGATGATGGCTCGAAAAAAACCCTTTCCCACGGCACTCTTCGCCTGCAACGACCTTATGGCCTTCGGAGCCATCACGGCTTTCTGCGAAAATCGCCTTCGGGTGCCCCAAGACATCTCCGTGGTAGGCTTCGATGACATCCGGCTGGCCTCGTACTTCAATCCATCTCTCTCCACGGTAGCCCAACCCCGGCAGGAAATGGGGCATATGGCAGTTACCCTTCTGCTGGAACGTATGAATCGAACCGACAGCACCCCGAGCAAACAGGTGCTTCTGAAAACCGAACTTCGAGTCCGGGAATCTTCCGGGGCTCTTCCGGGAGGTGATTATCGAGAGTAGGAGGAATACGTTTTCATCGAAAGGCTTTTGAGGAGATCCCCGAGTTCTTCAAAAGAAGGAGCCCGGAGGAAGGCACGGTGTGTCATCATTTTATCTCTACGAAGGAGGATTTTGAAATCATGAAAAAAAGAACAATTCTTACGGCTCTTGTCTGCCTCGTCTGCGCTTTTGCGTTTCTTACCGCTTCCCTTCAGCCCGCCTCGGCGGAACCGGTGAAGGTCGCCCTGGTTCTTGCGGGTTTTCTGGGGGATAAATCCTTTAACGATTCCGCCTACGAAGGACTGGAGCGGGCCATAAAGGATTTCGGCATCGAGGTCAAGGTTATGGAATCCAAAAATCCCGGTGACTGGGAATCCAACGTCATGGCCATGGCCGCTTCGGGATACGACCTCGTGCTGGGATGCAGCACCCAGATTGCGGAACTCGTGGCGAAACATGCAGCGGAATTCCCGGACGTGAAGTTCGGCGTTATCGACGGCGCGGTGAAGGCCCCCAACGTACAGTCCATCGTTTTCGCCCAGAACGAGGGTTCCTTCCTGGCGGGAGCCGCAGCGGCCCTCTTCACCACCAAGACGGACATTCCCGGAGTGAATGACAAGAAGATCATCGGCTGGGTGGGAGGCATGGACATTCCGGTACTTCACGATTTTCTGGTGGGCTACGAACAGGGAGCCACGTACGTAGATCCGGACGTGAAAATCCTCGTCTCTTTTGCGGGCACCTTCAACGATCCCCTCAAGGGCAAGGAGCTTACCCTGGCCCAGTACGACCAGGGAGCGGATATCGTGATGAACGTGGCCTCCAACACGGGGAACGGTATCCTGGAAGCCGCCAACGAAACGGGCAAGTACGCCATCGGAGTGGACCTCGATCAGGATGCCATCTATCCCGGCCATATTCTCACCTCCATGCTGAAGAGAGTGGATCAGGCGAGCTACAAGCTGGTTAAAGACGTGGTGGAAAACACCTTCGTGGGAGATACGGTAATCGAAATGGGTATCGCCTCGGGAGGCGTGAGCCTTACGGATATGTCCGTGATGAAGGAAGCTCTGGGAGAGAAGTTCCCCCAGGATCTGCTGGATAAAATCCAGGCTCTCACGGAAGAAGTCAAGAACGGCACCATTAAGGTAGAGGCCTACGAGGGCTTCCAGCGCAACTAGCATCTCCTTTTTTCCCGGGGCGGTCACCAAAAAGGCCGCCCCTTTATGTCAATTCCGATTGGAGTGGTGAGATTGGCAACCGAAAATCTCGTAACCCTGCGAAATATCGTGAAAACCTTTCCCAACGTCCGAGCTATCGATGGAGGCAATTTCGACCTCCGCTCCGGAGAGATCCACTCTCTCATCGGAGAGAACGGAGCAGGCAAATCCACCCTGATGAAAACCCTCTACGGCCTTTACGAGCCCGAGGAGGGAGAGATTTTCCTTCGTGGAGAACGCCTCGAATCTCTCACTCCCTCCGAGGCTATCAGGCGAGGAATCGGCATGGTGCATCAGGAGTTCATGCTCGTTCAGGAGCTTTCGGTATTGGAAAACATCATCCTCGGAGCGGAACCCCGAAAAGGATACCGTATCGATTTCGACGAAGCTACCCGAAAGATACGCCATTACGTGGAAACCTACGACCTTTCCATCCAGCTTCACAAAAAGGTGAACGAAATCTCTGTGGGAGAAGCCCAGAGAGTGGAAATCATAAAGACCCTCTACCGGGGAGCGGAAATTCTGATCCTCGACGAGCCCACCGCGGTGCTCACTCCCCAGGAAGCCTCCCGGCTCTTCAGTATCCTTCGCATTCTGCGCGAGAACGGCAAATCCATCGTATTCATTTCCCACAAGCTCCAGGAGGTTATGGAGATCAGCGACCGGATCACGGTGATGCGTCACGGGAAACACGTGGGCACTCGGAACCGTTCGGAAACCTCCATGCAGGAACTCGCCCGGCTCATGGTGGGACGGGAGGTCTTTCTCGGAGTTTCTCGTTCCGGAATTGCCGAGGCGGGAGAAGAGATCCTTTCGGTGGAGAACATCTTCGTTCCCAGCAAAAAGGAACTCTCCAAGCTCCGGGGGATTTCCTTCGAGGTCCGCCGAGGAGAGATCTTCGGCATCGCCGGCATCGACGGTAACGGCCAAAGCGAGCTGGTGGAAGCCATTGCGGGACTCCGACCGGTGGAAAAGGGAACCATCCGCCTCCGGGGCAGGGAGATCCAGAACCGCACTCCTCTGGAGGTACGCCGCGCCGGAGTGGCTCATATTCCCGAGGATCGAAACGCCCGGGGGCTCGATAGGAAAATGACCATCGAGGAAAATCTCGTGGGCTTCGCCTTCCGGAGAAACCCTCTCTCCCGGGGACTCGCCCTTTCCGCCCGGCAAATCCGTAGTTTTGCAGAAAGGCTTATCCGAGCCTTCGATATCCGGCCTCCCAAACCGAACCTTCCCGCCCAGAATCTCTCGGGAGGAAATGCTCAAAAGATCGTCCTCGCCCGGGAGATCGACGCGGGAGGAGATTTGCTCCTGGCCTCCCAGCCCACCCGGGGAGTGGACGTAGGCTCCATCGAGAATATTCGTAAAGCTCTGGTAGCGGCCCGGGATCGGGGAACCGCCATCCTTCTCGTCTCCGCAGATCTGGAGGAGGTTCTCTCCCTCTGCGACCGCATGGCGGTACTCTTCGAGGGGCGCATTACCGGTTTCCTCCGGGCGGAGGAAGCGAACGAAGAGCGTTTGGGATTGCTCATGACGGGAGGGGCGGACCATGCGTAGAACCGCACTCTACAACACGTTCTTCACCATCGTGGTTTCCCTTCTCTTCGGAGCCCTGGTGATTTTCCTTCTCGGAGAAAACCCCCTGGAGGCCTACCGGGAGCTCTTGCGAGGAGCCTTCTGGGGCAAGTTCAACTTCGGAGGCACCTTGGAACGCTTCGTTCCCCTTCTTCTCACCTCCCTGGCCTTCGCGGTCTCCTCCAAGGTGGCGGTCTTCAACGTGGGGGTGGAGGGAGAACTCTATCTCGGAGCCATCGCCGCCGCCTGGGCGGGAGCGGCCTTTACGGGACTCCCCGCACTGCTCCATATTCCTCTCTGCATTCTGGTGGGCATGATCGCCGGAGGCGCCTGGGCAGCCATTCCGGGGGCCCTCAAGGCCTATTACAAGGTGAACGAGGTCTGCACCACCATCCTCTTCAACTACGTAGCCATCTACATTACATCCTATCTTGTGGGATATCCTCTCTCGGCGAAGACCGGAGTTCCCCAGACCGCCCCCCTGGGGGAAAGCGCCGTTCTGGGACGCATCCTCATGCCGAGCCGTGCCAACACGGGCCTCTTCCTCGCCCTGGGAGCCCTGATAATCGTCTACTGGCTGGTGCACCACAGCACCTGGGGATATCGCATGCGAAGCGTGGGAGACAATCCGGGTTACGCCGCCCACATGGGAATCAATCCCCGGCGCACCATGGTATGGGGCATGGTTTTGAGCGGTGCCCTGGGAGGCCTGGCGGGAGCCATCGAGGTCATGGGAATCTACGGCTGTTTCCTGGACAACTTCTCCGTGGGCATCGCCTTCGACGGCATGCTCGCCTCCCTCATCGCCCGAAACGACATCCGGCTTCTTCCGGTGCTGGCCTTCTTCCTGGCGGCCCTCAAGGCGGGAGCCCTGGGAATGGAACGCTTTACGGGGATTCCCAAATCTCTGGTGGATGCCATTATAGCCATGTTTATTCTTCTCGCCGCCATGGAGGGGCTCTTTCTTCTCCGCCGCCGGAGAAAAGCCGCCCTTCGGGAACAGGAGGACTAAGTCATGTGGGACAATCTTTCTCTGGTTTTCAACGTCACCCTGATTCACGCCACCCTCCGGGCCTCCACTCCCATTCTCTTCGCTACCCTTACCTGCATTCTCACCCAGCAGGCGGATATTCTGAATATCGGAGTGGAGGGAATCATGCTCTGCGGAGCCTTCACCGCGGTGGCCACGAGCTACCTTACGGGAAGCTGGGTTCTGGCCCTGGCCGCAGCCATGGGGGTGGGAGTTCTCATCGCGGCCATCATGGGTTTCGCCCATCTCAAGTACAAGGCGGATATCTTCGTGGTGGGCATGGCCATCAACATGCTCGCCCTAGCGGTAACCCGGTTTCTGCTGCAAAAGGTACTGCATACCTCGGGCTCCTTCTACGACAGCGCCATCGTTCCTCTTCCCCGGCTGCACTTCGATTTTCTTTCGGGAAACGAGGTTCTCAACACCCTCTTCAACAATTATTCTCTCTTCGAACCGCTGGGAATCGTCCTGGTCTTCGTGCTCCAGTGGATTCTCTACCGCACCGTCTGGGGGCTTCGTCTCCGGAGCGTGGGACTCCATCCCCTGGCAGCGTCCACCGTGGGAATTCACGTCTTCCGGCGCAAGTTCGAGGTAATGCTCTACTCGGGACTTCTCGGAGGCATGGCGGGAGCCTATCTCTCTCTGGGATATTCCCGGCTCTTCGCGGAAAACATGACCAACGGCCGGGGCTTCATGGGAGTGGCGGCCATGTTCTTCGGCGGAGGAGATCCTATCCGAAGCTGGATCGGCTGCCTCATCTTCGGCTTCACGGATTCCGTGGGTTCCCGGCTTCAATCCCTGGGACTACCCTCCCAGTTCATTCTCATGATTCCCTACGTGGCTACCATTTCCGTGCTCTCCCTCGCCATGATCCGCAAAAGCCGGAAAGAGAAAAAGGCCCAAAGTTCTCTGAAGATATCCGAAACGAAACAGTAGATTACAAAGGAGAGGCTTCTTCATGACCAAGAAACCCGTAAAAATCATTCTCGACATGGATCCCGGCCACGACGACGCGGTGGCCATGATGCTCGCCTGGGCCCATCCCCGGATCGACCTTCAGGCCATTACGGTGGTGGCGGGAAACCAAACCCTGGAAAAGACCGCCCGAAACGCCCTCAACGTAGCCACCGCCCTGGGGGTTACGGGAGTTCCCGTGGCGGCGGGCATGTCCGGCCCCATGGTACGGCGCCAGGTTATCGCCGACGACATCCACGGCATCACCGGCCTGGACGGCCCCTCCTTCGGGGAGCCCACGGTTTCCCTGGACAGCCGCCATGCGGTGCAGCTCATCATCGAGATCCTTATGAGCTCCTCCGGAGATGTCACCCTGGTTCCCACGGGCCCCCTTTCGAACATCGCCATGGCCATGCGGCTGGAACCCCGGATCATCGAAAAGATCGAGCGCATCGTTCTCATGGGAGGATCCTATCAGCTTGGGAACATCACTCCCGCGGCGGAGTTCAATATCTTCGCGGATCCCGAGGCGGCCCACGTGGTATTTTCCTCCGGAAGACCCCTCGTGATGATGGGGCTGGACCTTACCCGGCAGGCCAAGGTATTTCCCCCGGTGTTGGAACGGATGCGGGAAATCGACAATCCCGTTTCCCAACTCTTCGTGGAGCTCATAGAATTTTTCGCCAAAACCCAGAAGGAAGTCTTCGGCTGGGAGGGGCCTCCTCTCCACGATCCCACCACCGTGGCCTGGCTCATCGAGCCTACCCTTATAAAGACCAAACCCATGGCGGTGGAAGTGGAACTCCGGGGAGAGCACACCTACGGCCGCACCTGCTGCGACTACTTCGGCATGACCCGGAAGGCTCCCAATGCGGAGGTAGCCCTGGAACTGGACGTGGAACGCTTCTGGGATCTAATTCACGACACCCTGAAGCTCTACGACGATCTCCCCTGCCCGGGCTGTAATCCCGCCTGATCATGGAACGGCTCCGTACTCTTCTGCAGGAGCGGCGGGAGGAATATATCGCTCCCCTTCTGGATCTGGTAAGCCGGGATACCCAGGTTTTGGGACACGGCATCGAGGGAGGCCGGGAAAAAAACGGCCAGGAGTATCTGGAATCCCTTCTTCGCGATATGGGCGCCCGGGTAATCCGGGAACCTATGGAGGAATCCCTCGTGGAGGAAGGACGAAAGCGTTTCGGCGAGGGAAATCCCGGGCACGACTATACGGATCGGTACAACCTGGCGGCCACCTTCTCCGGAGGCGGAGGCCCCTCGATTCTCTTCGACGGCCACGTGGACACCATGCCTCCGGGAGATCTCGGCTCCTGGAGCCTGGATCCCCTGAAACCGGAAATCCGGGGAGATCGTCTCTACGGCCTGGGCTCTTGTGATATGAAGGGGGGGCTCATGGCCTCCATTATGGCGGTGCGGCTCCTTCAGGAGGCGGAATACGACCTTCCCGGAGACGTGACCATCCTCTCGGTGGTGGACGAGGAGGGAGGAGGCAACGGCACCCTGGGAGCCCTCCTCCGAGGATACCGGGCGGATGCGGCGGTGGTCTGCGAACCCACGGGATGCGCCATCACCCGGGCGCACATGGGTTTTCTCTTCTTCCACATGGTCACCCGGGGGGTGGCACTCCACTCGGGAACCAAGTGGCGGGGCATCAACGCCATCGAAAAGAATTTTCTCCTCACGGAAGCCCTGAGGGAGATGGAACACCAATGGCTTATGGAATACCGGCATCCCCTGCTCCCTCCCCCCACCCTCAATCTGGGGGTCATTCGGGGAGGCACCGCAGGTTCCACGGTACCGGATTTCTGCGAAAGCAAGATCTGCCTCCACTATCTTCCGGAAGTCATGGAACGGAACGCCGTGGTGGAGGAGGTGCTCTCCCGGTTACAGCTCCGGGCCCAGGGGGATCCCTGGCTCCGGGAACATCCTCCGGAGATCTCCATTTATCAGGAGGGAGGGGCCTTCGAAATGGAGGAGGACCATCCCTTTCTGGACACTCTCAAGGACTCCGTGGCCTGGGGCATCGGAAAAACTCCGGTAGTAAACGGCTCCGCTGCGGGAAACGACGCCCGATTGCTCCGCAACATCGGCAAGATGCCCACGGTAATCCTCGGGCCGGGCCCTCTGGAGAACTGCCACATGCCGGACGAGTGGCTTCCTTTGGATGAGTATCTGCAATGCATTCTGATATACGCCCATCTGATCGTGAATTGGACAGGAGGAAAAAAATCATGAAAAAAGTTCTTATCGCCGGGGAATCCTGGATGAAGCACACGGTGCACGTGAAGGGGTTCGACACCTTCAACACCTGCGAATACGAAGAAGGTGTGGCATGGCTTCGGGAGGCCCTGGAAGCGGGAGGCTACGAGGTGGCCTTTCTTCCCAACCACCTCGCTCCGGAGGAGTTCCCCTCCTCTCCAGAAGCCCTGGATGTTTACGACGCGGTACTGCTTTCGGACATCGGATCCAACACCCTGCTCCTGGCTCCCGGCACATTCAACCGCAGCCAGCGAACCCCCAACCGCTGCGATCTTCTCCGGGACTACGTGCATCGGGGGGGAAGCCTCTGCATGGTGGGGGGCTACATGTCCTTCTCGGGAATCGACGCCAAGGCCCGGTTCGGCCAGACCTCCCTCGCGGAGGTTCTTCCCGTGGGCTGCCTGGACCGGGACGACCGGGTGGAGCTCCCCCAGGGATTTCTGCCGGAGATCACCGATCCGAAACACCCCGTCTTCCGGGGCATCCACGAACCCTGGCCCTTCTTCCTGGGATACAACGCCACCCTTCCCCTGAAGGAGGGAAAGATCGTGGCCTCGCTCAACGGAGATCCCTTCATCGCCCTCCGGGAATGCGGCAAGGGACGCACCGCCGCCTTCACCTCGGACTGCGCCCCCCACTGGGGTCCTCCGGAGTTCGTGAACTGGAAACACTACAACACCTTCTGGAAGAACCTTCTGGACTGGATGACCAAAAGCGTATAGGCCGGAAAGATGCAATCCTTTCTGGAATCCGCTCATAAACTGCAACCTGATCTGATCGCCTGGCGGCGGGCATTGCATGGCATTCCCGAGACGGGCATGGAGCTTCCCCAAACGGGAACGAAAATCCTGGAGGAGCTTGCCAAGCTGGGCATTCCGGGGCACCGGGTGGGGAGCACCTGGGGAATCACCGCAGATATGGAAGCCCCCCGTGGGGGCAAGACGATCCTCCTCCGATCGGACATGGATGCCCTTCCCATCCGAGAGGCCACGGAACTTCCCTTCGCCTCGGATTCGGGAAACATGCACGCCTGCGGCCACGACGGCCATATGGCCATGCTCCTGGGAGCGGCACAACTGATCCGGGAAAACCTCTCTTCCCTGGCGGGGCGGGTGCGGCTTCTCTTCCAGCCGGGAGAGGAGATCTCCCAAGGAGCGGAAGCCCTCATCGCCCAAGGCGTTCTGGAAGGCGTGGACGAGGTCTGGGGGCTCCACGTGGGGCACATCTTTCCGGAACTCGCTCCGGGAGAGATCGGCATTCACCGAGGCACCGCCATGGCGAGCATGGACCGTTTTCGTATCGAATTCCGGGGAGCCGGCACCCACGGAGCCACCCCACACCGGGGGGTGGACCCCATCGTGATGGGAGGGCAATTCCTCTCGGCGCTCCAGACTCTGGCGAGCCGGGAGATCGACCCGGTGCATCCCGTGGTGGTCACCGTGGGACGTACCGCCGGAGGCACCGCCTACAACATCATTCCCGAAAAGGCGGAGATGGAGGGCACCTTCCGCACGGTCACCCCGGAGGACCGGGATCAGGTAACCCTGCGGCTGAAAGAACTCGCCTCGGGAATAGCTACAACTCTCGGAGGAAACTGTGAAATCGAGCTTTTCCGCGGAGCTCCGCCGGTGATCAACTCTCCGGAAAAGGCGGAGGCCTTTCTGCAATTCGCCAAAGAACTCTTCGGCGATTCCGGAGCCCGGGAGCTTACCTCCCCCACCATGGTGGGAGAGGATATGGCCTGTTATCTGGAACACCGCCCCGGGGGCTTCTTCTTTCTCGGAGCGGGCAAGGGAGACGGAAAAGACTACCCTCACCATCACCCCCGGTTCGACATCAACGAAGATGTGCTCTGGCGGGGAAGCGCCGCCCTGGGAGGCTACGTTCTGCAAAGCCTCGGCACCGAATAAAATTCTTGGGAATTCTCTCCTCTCCTCGAAATCCCCGGTTTCGGAGCCTTTTTCAAACTCCGAGGCCGGGGATTTTTATACACGTGAAGCAAGTTAAAAGGAATAAAAGATTGACAGGAAAAGCGAAAAAAGCGTACCCTCCCGGAGAAGAATGCGAAAAAACCGGGAAAAGAGCCCCGGATTTTCAAGGATAAACAAAAGGGGGAGCATGGCATATGTGGAAAGGACGATTCAAGGAGAACACCGCCGAAGTGGTGCAGAAATTTACGGAGTCCCTCGATCTGGACTGGCGCATGTATGCGGAGGACATCCGGGGCAGCAAGGGACACGTGAAAATGCTGGTGAAGATCGGGCTCCTCTCCCCGGAAGAGGGAGAAGGACTCTGCCGGGGACTGGACCAGGTGGAGGAGGAGATTCGTTCGGGAAAACTGGAGCCTTCGGTGGAGCTGGAGGATGTGCACATGAACATCGAATCCCGGCTCATCGAGATTCTCGGCCCTCTGGGAGCCAAGCTCCACATGGGACGGAGCCGGAACGACCAAGTGGCCACCACGGTACGGCTCTATCTGCGCTCCCGGCTCGCCCGGCTGGGCATCGCCCTGGGAGACCTTCTGGAGGTGCTTCTGGAAAACGCGGAACGCCATCTTGAAAAGGTGGTCCCCGGCTATACCCATCTTCAGCAGGCCCAGCCCATCAGCATGGGGCATTACTGGATGGGCCATTTCGCCGCGCTCCGGCGGGATACGAGGCGACTCCTCTTTGCCCTGGAATCTCTGGACGAATGCCCCCTTGGAGCGGGAGCCCTGGCGGGATCCACCCTTCCCCTGGACCGGGAATACTCCTCGGAGATCCTGGGGTTCCGGGAGCCCACGGAAAACAGCCTGGATACCGTGGGACACCGGGACTACCAGACGGATTACCACTACTTCGCCTCCCTCTTTACCATTCATTGCAGCCGCATGGCGGAGGATCTCATCGTCTACAGCTCCCAGGAGTTCCGGTGGATCGAGCTGCCCGACGCCTTCTGTACCGGATCGAGCATGATGCCTCAGAAGAAGAACGCGGACGTTCTCGAAATCGTCCGGGGCAAGACCGGGCAGGTGATAGGGCATTTTATGGATCTTCTCATATCCCTCAAGGGACTTCCCAGCACCTTCAACCGGGATCTCCAGGAGGATAAGCGAAGCCTCTGGCGCTCCCTGGAAACCCTGGAGGCCCTTTTGGAAGTGCTTCCGCCTCTGCTGAGCCGGGTGGAAATTCGGGAAAAGGAGGCCCGGCGGGCTTTCGAAGGGGGCACCATTCTCGCCACGGACGTGGCGGAATATCTGGTGCGAAAAGGGGTTCCCTTCCGGGAGGCCCACGAGAAGGTGGGGCGCTCCGTGGCCTGGTGCCAAGAGCACAACCGCCCTCTGGACAAGCTCTCGCTGGAGGAATGGCAGGCTCTCATTCCCGAGGTAAGGGAGGATCTGCCCCCCCTTCTCACTCCGGAAAAGGCGGTGGAAGGGCGGAACACCTACGGAGGCACGGGGTTCGATCAGGTGAAAAAGCAGATCGCCCGGGGACGGGGATTTTTGGAAGAAATCCGGGAGAGCTTCCGGGAGTATGGGGAGAAGTAGGTTTATTTTCTTTCGATCATTTTTCGAGGGATTCCGAAAATTTCGGGATCCCTCGTTCTACGGATATTTTTCGTAGCTCTGGTTGGCAATCTGGTGAACGAGCACGTTTTTGGACCATCCGAATTTACGGGTCATGCGTATGTAGAGTTTACGTTCCAGGGGGTCGGAACACCCCATGATGACCACGTTATGACTCCAGCCAATTTCTCGCATCAGTGGTGCGAGTTTTGTTTCCCTCGATATGCCTAGAAAAAAGCTTTTATTCGCCAAAGGTTGGATGCTGAAAAATCACCGGGTTGTGAGTCCAGCCACTTCGTGCAACCAGTGGTTGCATCCGCTTGTCGTTGCAGTAAAGAAGGTAAAATTCCCGCATTATAGAAGACATTACGCCGGGAAATTCCCTCCGCAAATCTTTGGAAAGATTTGCGGCGATGACTGTGCCATCTTCGGCATCTCTCTGCCGCTCCACGATCATCCGCCCGATAACATCGCTTGACGAGCAGAAGGAGCAGCACCGTGCAGAACAGAACGACATTGACGAAGGGATCCCCCAGTTCGCTTATCACCACGAAGATGCTATCCGACCACACGGTTCGAAGAGACTGAAAAAAGTGATATACCGCCTGGTTCGCGGCAATCAGCGGATCCTTTGCCAGCACATACTCTAACAGATCCAAACAGCCCCAGACTGCGGCAAAAAGCACCAGTACAAAAAGGCTGGCGAGCAGTTCTCCTCTTCGTTCGCTGAAAAGCAGCTTCGAAAGAATCCGCTTGAAAAAACCCGGCACCCTTCCCTGATGCGGAGGTTCCGTGGTGGCCCATCGCTGCAATGCGGCCAGCCATATCGGTCCTTGACGTTCGAAGAGAGAGACGGTCTTCCGGGATAACGGGAAAAGGGCCAAACATGCATTAGTCTATCTTTATAATGATGCCCCAGCCAATAGCTGGCACCGTCTCCCATAACCGCACCGCTCATGGCCATCAGAAGGACCGGAAGCAGACGCAAACTGCCCGTGGCCACAATGGTGCCGACACTGAACATGATCACCGTACCCGGAACCAGCAACCCCACTCGCTTCTTCTTCGGATTTCTTTCGTGCAACCAGGTTTCGCGTGGTTTGGGTTCAT
>DAIPKP010000271.1:0-1300 GCA_036769705.1 Synergistaceae bacterium | reverse complement strand
AGGAATGGATCTCCAGGAGGGGGCCCGAAAATATTTCTTCGAACCCCTTGGAATGGACCGAACCTTGTATTGCCCTCCTAACAGGGAAGAATGTGCGGATACCGGAGTTTCCGAGAGTGGTCGGCCTCTGCGGGGGCGGCTTTGCCAGGATCTGGAACATAATATGGGGGAGATCCTGGGTTCCGACGGCATCTTTTCCACTGCCCGGGATATGCTGCGTTTTTCCCGGATGATTCTCCAGGGAGGTCTTTACGGGGGGAATCGGGTTTTAAGCCGTATTGCCGCAGAGAGGATGACCGGAGATATTTCCAACGCCGATCTTTGTGAAGAGCCCGTCTCCTATTTGCACTACATTCTGAGCGGTCCCAAGGTATGGTTCTGGGAATACGCCCTCTCGCCCTTTTCTTTTTTCGGCGATCTGGTTTCCTATCGGGGAATCGGCAAGATGGGCGGAGCGGGAACCTTTCTGTTCCTGGATCCCGAGTACGATCTGACGATGATCTACCTTACCAACTACGGACAGCCCGAGAATACCCTGGAGGGAGATGCGGCCTGGAATCTTTTCCAGAAAAAGATCAACGTCATGGGATTGTGCAATCTCGTACTGGGAGAAGTTTCTTCCTGATCGCCCCTCTTTGAGAGGATTTTTCACGAAAGACCTTTTCCTCTTATGGAGGAGGTCTTTTTTGTATGTTTTCCCGAAAATTTTCAGTATTTCGCAAAAAATGGCGCTTGACAACGATAAAGCGGCAAGGTTAAAGTCATACCGGGTTTTTTCTCTTTCAGCGCATTTCCAGCATGCAACGACACAAACGCTTCGGGGGGAGCCATATGGAAACTCTTTCTGTCTCGGAATTGAAATCGGGCATGACCTTGTCCGCCGATTTGATCGCTCCTAACGGCAGGTTTATTTTGCCCAAGGGGGCGTGTTTGACGCCGAAAAATATTATGAGCCTCAAGATTTGGGGAGTTTCCGAGGTTTTCGTGGCGGATTCTCCGGAAACCGGTTTTGAAGAAGAGGGAGCTTTCCTGAAAAATCCGGAGATTCTGGAGAAAGCCCGCCATGGCGTACTCGAACTCTTCGGAGAATCTTTTCCCGAGTCGGTGGGAATGAAGGAGATCTATCGCGTGGGAGTGCGCGAGGCCGCTCGAAGGCTTGCAGAAAAGGATATGCCTTTCTCGGGAGAAGCGAAGAGTTTTTTCGTTCCCCAGATTTCTTCCGCCCATGCCGGAGAGGACGAAAATTTTACGTTGGAAGGGCTCGTGGAGATGGAAGTACAGCTTGTATCCTTTCCGGAAA